>JAEXHA010000154.1 GCA_023450335.1 Actinomycetes bacterium
GCGCTGACGGCAGCGACGAGCAGCACGCCGGCGCCGGCCAGGACGGCCGGACGCGCGGCATCCACATACATGTCGGGCAGCAACTCACCCCCGCCGCTGACGAAGATCGCGGTCATGACGGCGGTGCCCAGGGCGACGCCGATCTCGCGGATCGTCGAGTTCACGCCCGACGCCTTGGCGTGGTCGACCGTACCGAGTGTTGCCAGCAGCGCCGTGGCCGAAGGCGCGAACACCAGCCCCATGCCGACGCCGGCCATCAGGAATGGCGCCACGAGCAGGGGGTAGTCCAGGCTCTCCGACAGCATGAGCCCGATCCACGCGAGCGCTCCGCCTTGCAGCACGAGCCCCACCAGCAGCAGCAGGCGCGTGCCGATGCGGGGCGCCAGCATGCCTGCGATCGGGGCGACGATCATAGGTGCGAGCGTCCACGGAGTGGTCTGCAGTGCAGCCTCGAGCGGAGTCGAGCCCTGCACGACCTGCAGATACTGGATCAGCACGAACACCGCCCCGAACGTGCCGAAGCTGAAGGCGAAGCCGGCGACGTTGGTCATGGCGAACGACCGGTCACCGAACAGCCTGAGCGGCATCAGCGGCGCGCCCGCCCGCAGCTGCCGGCCGAGGAAGGCGATCAGCAGTGCGACGCCGGCGGCCAGCTCGACGACGACCCCCGTCGACGACCAGCCGTCGTCATTGCCGCGCACGACGCCGTGCACCAGGGCGAGCACGCTCGCCGACGCGAGCACCGCTCCGATCACGTCGATGCGTACGCGCGCACCGCGATCGTTGTTCAGCGCGAACAGCGCGAACGGGATCGCGATGAGGACGACGGGCACGTTGATCCAGAAGATCGCCTGCCAGTTCCAGCCGGCCATCACGGCGCCGCCTACCAGCGGCCCGACGGCAACGCCGAGTCCAGACACGCCGCCCCAGATGCCGATCGCCATCGGACGGCGCTGAGCCGGAACGCCACCGGACAGCAGCGCGAGCGACAGCGGAAGCACCCCGGCCCCGCCCACACCCTGCAGCGCGCGTGCTGCAATGAGCTGACCGGGGTCGGTGCTGAGCGCGGCCAGGACCGAACCGACACCGAACACAGCGATGCCGATCGCGAACACGGTGCGCCGCCCGAACCGGTCGCCCAGCGCCGAGGCGACGAGGATCATGCCGGCGAAGGAGAGGGTGTACGCGTTGACGAACCATTGCAGTTGTTCGACGGTCGCGCCGAGCGCGGTGTGCAGCGCCGGAAGTGCATTGGTCATGACGAGGTTGTCGAGCGTGGCGATGAAAGCGGGCAGGGATGCCGCGGCGATCACGAGCCCGAAGGGGCGGTGCCGGTGGGGAGAAGGCATGGGACTCCGAAGTTGTAATTGAATGATTACTTAGTTGGAGTTAATGTAGTAATCGACTGATAACATGTCAACCATGATGTCGACGCGTGACGGATCAGGCGCGGCCGCTCGTCGGCTGTCGTCTGACGAGCGACGGGGGCAGATCATCCGCGCCGCGTTCGCCGTGTTCGGGGCGCGTGGCTATGTCGGCGCCACGACCGATGAGGTCGCCAAGGCGGCCGGCGTCAGTCAGCCCTACGTGGTGCGCCTGTTCGGCACAAAAGAGAGCCTGTTCGTCACGGCGATGTCCGCTGCGGTCGAGCACGTGCTGGCCGTGTTTCGTTCGGCTCTGGCAGAACGCGGCGACACCGAGCCCGTCGCCCGCCGGCTGGGTGAGGCCTACGTCGACCTGCTCGAGGTGCGCGGTCTGCACCAGACGCTCGCGCACGGGTACCTGCTGGGCAGTCACCCCGTCATCGGGCCGGTCGCCCGAGACGGCTTCGCCCAGGTGTGGCGTTTCATCCGCGAAGAGGCCGGGTTCGACGCCGACAGCGCGCGTGCCTTCATCGCCCAGGGCGCCCTCATCAGCACCATGATCGGGCTGCGGCTCGTCGACGAATACGGCGACGACGCCTCGGTGTCCGAGTTGTTCCGCAGCTGCTTCCCGGACGAGTTGCCGCGCGTACTCGATACGGTGCCGCGCCGCGATGAGCCGTGGTAGGTCCCGGCATCCATTCGTCTTTGGCTCGGTCGGGCCATTGCGGCCTGGCATCCACTCGCTGTACGGGATCGCCGCCGCCACTCGCCTGTGAGGGGTCACCGCGTCCACGCGCCTGTGCGGGGTTGCCGCCTCCACGCATCTGTGCGGAGTTGCCGCGTCAACGCGCCTGTGAGGGATCGCCGCGTCCACACGCCTGCGCGGGTCGCCACCTCCGCGCTCCTGTGAGGGGTCGCCGCCTCACGAACTGCGGAGAATCGTGCGAAGTTCGGATCGGATCGCGGGTATGGATCCGATGTTCGTGGATGTCTCCGCAGTTCGTGTCGGGCGGTGCGCGCGAATCGGACGCGGGCTCCGCGGCAGCGTGATCGCGCGCAGCTTCCTCCCCAGATGACCGATCCGGCGCGTTGCCCACGGATCGGGCCGGATGGGCCACGAGGGGCGCGGCCGGGGGCAGGATGCCAGCATGGCAGCGCCGACGAAGACCGCGAAGCAGCTGAGGGCCTGGCTCGCCGAGCAGGGCGGCATCGCCCACCGCCGCGACATCCTCGACGCCGGGTTCGGGCTGCAGCTGTTGCGCGCCTTCGCGCGCGCCGACGATGTCACCACGACCCGGCGCTGGGTGCACCTGCCCGGTGCCCCCGACGTGCTGGTCGCCGCCGCTCGCGCGGGCGGGCGGATCACCTGCACCACGCTGGCCCGACACAAAGGGTGGTGGATGCCGGATGGCGTCCCCGCACGCATCCACCTGCACCTGCTGCCGAAGGCGGGATCACCGCGCCTCGACGACGACTGGGCGGGAGTGACCCATTGGACGCAGCCGCTCGCACCGACGGGACGGAGCCTGGTGGGCTCGGTTGAAGACGCGCTCGCGCACATCGCGCTGTGCCAGCCGCGCGACACCGCACTCGTGCTGTGGGAATCGGCGGTGCGGTGCGAGACGGTGACCCCCGAGTCGCTGCGGACGGTGGCGTGGCCCACGCGTGCTGCGCGGGAACTGGCGGAGGCCGTCCAGGGCCTGTCGGACTCAGGCCTCGAAACCCTTGTGGTCGCGCCGCTGCGCCGGTGGGGATTGCGCGTGCGCCAGCAGGTGAAGCTCGCCGGGCGGTTCGTCGACCTTCTCGTCGGCGATCGACTCGTGATCCAGATCGACGGATGGGAATTCCACTCGACGAGTGGGCAGCGCGCACGAGACATCGCGCACGACGCCGAGCTCCGGCTGCGCGGCTACACCGTGCTGCGATTCAGCTACTCCCAGGTCATCCACGAGTGGCCGGCCACCGAAGCCACGATGCGCCGCGCCGTCGCCTCACGGCTGCATCTGGCCGCGTGACCACGGCCGTCGTTGCTCGGTGCCCCGGGGTCGACGCTGTCTCGGTAGGCGGGGTCCGGGCATCCTTCTGGCCGCGCGGCCGCGCACTTCGTAGCCGCGGCAGCCGCGTCCGCGTGGCCCTCGCCCTAGCGGCCGCCGCGTATCCCCTCGCCGCGTCACCCGCGGCCCGGCATCCTCTCGGCCGCCGCCGTCCCCGGCATCCACGTCACGAACTGCGGAGAATCGCACGAAGTTCGGACCCGATCGCGGGTTCGGATCCGACGTTTGCGCGGTTCTCCGCACTTCGTGTGCGCGACGGCCGAAATCCTGGGAGTCGCCTGCGCGTGCGTGTCAGAGCTTGAGGTCAGTCGGGATTCTCGGAATCGTGGCCGGTTCCACAGCCGCACGATGACAAGGAGTAGCCCATGCTCACCATGACCACCGAAGCACGGACGGCCGTCGCCTCGATCCTCACCGACGCCAACGTCGCCGACACCGGCGGTGTGCGCATCGCCGATGACGGGAGCGGCGCGCAGGGCTTTGCGCTCAGCGTGACCGCGGAGCCCGAGGCCGCCGACACCGTCGTCGAAGACGGCGGCACGCGCGTCTTCCTCGACGAGACGGCCGCCGTCGCTCTCGACGACAAGGTGCTCGACGCGGCGCCCGACGCGCAGGGCGCCGTGCGGTTCGCTCTGCTGACGCAGCCCTGACTCGGTTGCGCGTTGCTGGCGCAGCCCTGACGGGCCTCGCGCTGCGAACGCAGTCTTGAACGAGTGGATGCCGGGGCCCGCACGCCCCGGCATCCCTCATGATCTGGGCAGGATCGGCACCGCTCGGGCGGGTCACGCCAAGGGCACGATCGGCGCCTGCGGGCGCGGCGCCAGCGCACGAATCGGCGCCAGCGGGGGCGCGGGGCTGACACACGATCAGCGCCCCGGGGCGCGGGCCAAGCGCACGATCGACGCCAAGG
>JAEXHA010000090.1 GCA_023450335.1 Actinomycetes bacterium
CCCTTCACCCACAGCAGCTCGACGGGCTCGCCGGTGACCGGGTCGGTGTCGGTGCCCTTGGCCGACGTGTTGCCGCCGGCGTAGTTCGTGTTCTTCGGGTCGGCGCCCAGGCGGTTGCTGCGCGCGATCAGATCGGCGGCGGTGGGGTTGGTCATGTCAGGTTCTTTCTGCGTGTGCATCGCATCTGCGGATGGCGGGTCGACGGGTTCGGCAGGCGCTTCGGCACGGTACTCCGTGGTGGCACTGTGCGAAAGCGACTGTTCAACGGTGTGCGCGCGCGTTCGGCAGGCGCTTGAGCACGGTCGCGAGGTGCGCCAATGTGCCGAAGCGACTGCCGAACCGGCATCACGCGCCCCAGCCGGCCTGGGTGCCGCCGACGCGGTCTTCGGCGATCTTCTGCTGGTAGCCGGATGCCGCGTAGGCGGCCATCGGGTCGGCGGGCAGTCCGCGCGATTCGCGCCAGGCCGCCAGCTGCGGGCGCACGTCCGTGTAGAACGCGTCCATGAGCACGGCGTTCGCGGCCAGCACGTCGTTGGCCTGCTGGGCCGCGTCGAGCGCGTCGCGGTCGATGAGGAGGGCGCGGGCGGTCATCTCCTGGACGTTGAGCACCGAGCGGATCTGGCCCGGGATCTTGTCTTCGATGTTGTGGCACTGGTCGAGCATGAAGGCCACGTCGGGGTTGTTCAGGCCGCCGCCGCGGATGACCTCGGCGATGATGCGGAACAGCTGGAACGGGTCGGCGGCGCCCACGATGAGGTCGTCGTCGGCGTAGAAGCGGCTGTTGAAGTCGAACGAGCCGAGCTTGCCCAGGCGCAGCAGCTGCATGACGATGAACTCGATGTTGGTGCCCGGCGCGTGGTGGCCGGTGTCGAGGCAGACCATGGCGCGGTCGCCGAGGGCGGCCACCTGCGCGTACGAGGTGCCCCAGTCGGGAACGTCGGTGTGGTAGAACGACGGCTCGAAGAACTTGTACTCGAGCACGAGGCGCTGGTCGCCGGTCAGGCGCGCGTAGATCTGCTGCAGTGAGTCCTGGAGGCGGTCCTGCCGGGCGCGCATGTCGTTCTGCCCGGGGTAGTTCGAGCCCTCGGCGAGCCAGATCTTCAGATCGCGCGAGCCCGTGGCGTCCATGATGTCGATGCATTCGAAGTGGTGGTCGATGGCCTTCTGGCGAATGCGGTCATCGTGGTGGGTGAGGGCGCCGAACTTGTAGTCCTCGTCCTGGAACGTGTTGGAGTTGACGGTGCCCAGAGCCACGCCATGGTCCTCGGCGTGCGTGCGGAGGTCGTCGTACGAGTCGACCTTGTCCCACGGGATGTGGAGGGCGACGCTGGGGGCGAGGGCGGTGTGCTTGTGCACCTGGGCTGCGTCGGCGATCTTCTCGAACGGGTCGCGCGGGGTGCCTTCGGTGGCGAACACGCGGAACCGGGTGCCGGAGTTGCCGAACGCCCAGCTGGGCAGCTCGATGCTCTGCTTCTCGAGCGCGGAGAGGTGATCGGGGGACAGCGTCGTCATGATGTGCCTTCGTTCGTGGCGGTGAGTTGGTCGTGCAGGTTGAAGATCTCGGTCAGGGGCGTCGCGGCCTGATCGGGCCGCCCGGCGAGGTCGACGAAGAACCGGCCCATCTCGGCTTCCCATCGGGCTGCGATGGGGGATGCCGCCAGGTAGGCCTGGGCGGCCGCATCGTCGTCGGTCTCGTAGTAGCCGAACAGGCGCCCGCCCTCGCCGAGGAACAGGGAGTAGTTGCGGCGGCCGGATGCCTCGATCTCGGCGAGCATCTCGGGCCACACCGGCGTGTGCCGGGCGATGTACTCATCGATCAGCTCAGGACGGACCTGGAGCTGGAAGGCCACACGGGTCATCGGGAGGCTCCTCATGCCTGGTTGAATCGTTTCATGGATACGTCTCCGAGGGTAGATCGCGCCGGCCGGGGCTGTCAAGCCACAGGGAAGCGTTACCCCACCCACTCGGCCCAGTCGAGGGCGCGGCACGTCGAGTCGCTATCGTGAACCGGGTGAAACGAAATATCGCCACCGGCGTGTGCTTCGCAGTGCTCGCGCTGACGCTCACGGGCTGCGCCGGAGCGCCGACGCCCGACGACCCGGCCGCCGTCGAGGGTGCTCCGGCGGACGACACGGTGGCGCCCGACGCGGAACTGCCGGACGAAGACCCGCCGCTCGACCTCGTCGCGGACTGCGCGCAGATCGAGCCGTACATCGCGACATACATCGACGGGCTCGTACCTGACGCCGACAATGACGCCGGCGAATGGGGCGCGAGCTGCGGATGGGGTCCGGCTGAGGACGCCGGCTTCGAGGACATCCGCACCGTCGACGTGCAGATCACCTCCACCCATGGTGAGGAGGCGACACCGCTCGAGGGTCTGGCGACCATGGAGGGCTTCGCGGAACATGATCGTCCCGCCCTGCGGCGCGTGGGCGGCGTCGCGTACAGCCTGACGGCCGGGTCCGCGGCCGTCGGCGGTGTCGTGGCGACGGTGTGGACGCCCGTGGCCGAGGTCGCGATCGTCGGTGGTCAATGGGGCGAATATCCGGCGCTGACCGGAGAAGCAGCCACAGACGCGGCGATCGCGCTGCTCGGGCTTTGAGGCCGGACGGTTCACGGGGGGAGAGGCGATGGCGGTGAGTGTGCGCGATGTCGCGGAGGCGGCGGGCGTCTCGGTGGGCACGGTGTCGAATGTGCTCAATCATCCCGAGAAGGTGTCGCCCGAGACCGTCGACCGCGTGCGGGCGACCATCACCGAGCTCGGCTTCGTGCGCAACGACGCGGCGCGGCAGCTGCGGGCAGGCCGCAGCCGCACGATCGGCCTGGTCGTGCTCGACCTGCGCAACCCGTTCTTCACTGAGGTGGCCCGCGGCGCCGAGCAGCGCGCCGCCGAGCGCGGACTCTCGGTTCTCGTCGCCAACAGCGACGACGACACCGCGCGCGAGGGCACGCACCTCGATCTGTTCGAGCAGCAGCGCGCGTTCGGAGTGCTCATCACGCCGGTCGGCGAGGGGCTCGGTCGACTGACCGGATTGCGCGACCGCGGCATCCAGAGCGTGCTCGTCGACCGGGAATCGCCCGACGGGGATATCGCTTCGGTCGCCGTCGACGACGTCGAGGGCGGGCGCCTGGCCGCCGCGCACCTGCTTGAGATCGGCCGGCGTCGTCTCGCCTTCGTCTCGGGTCCCCACGCGATCCGTCAGGTCGCCGATCGGCTCGAGGGGGCCCGCGCCGCCGTCGCGGCGGTACCGGACGCGACCCTCGAGGTCATCGAGCAGCCCACGCTCACGGTGCTGGACGGACGTGCCGCCGGCGAAACGATCCTCGCGCGTGTGCCGGCCGAGCGTCCCGACGCCGTGTTCGCCGCGAACGACCTGCTCGCCGTCGGCCTGCTGCAGGCGTTCGCCATCATGGGCGGCGCCCGCGTGCCCGACGACATCGCCCTCATCGGCTACGACGATATCGACTTCGCGGCGGCGACGGTCGTGCCCCTCAGTTCGATCCGTCAGCCCGCACGTCTGATCGGCGCGACGGCTGTCGACCTGCTGCTCGAAGAGGTCGACGCGTCCCAGGGCGGGCGGGTCGTGCGCTTCCAACCCGAACTCGTGGTGCGAGAGTCGACGGCGGGCGCGATGGATGCCGCGGCTCGGACGGCCGCAGGCGACTGACGCCCCGGGGCACCGAGCCGCTGCAGCGCGCGATTACTGCCCGGCCTGCTCGGCGCAGGGTACGCACAACTCGGCGAAGGGCCGCACCTTCAGGCGCGCTGCGGGAATCCGGCGCCCGCAGTTCGCGCAGACGCCGTAGGTTCCGGCATCCAATCGGGCCAGGGCGTCTTCGACCTGACGCAGCTCGCTCTGCGCGGCGTCGACGAGCGCGCTCAGCCGTGACCACTCGGTCGACAGCGTGACGCCCTCCGGGTCGTGCTCGTCATCGGCCGGTTCGTCGCGGTCGCGCGTGAGCTCTGCCAGGGCGGCGATGGCGGAGCCGGCTCGATCGAGCGCGGCCTCTCGCAGCTCGTCGAGCTGGGCACGGTGGGCGTCGAGGTCTGCCATCCGCCCACCATAGGGCCGATCGCGGCACCGGGGGCGGCGTTGCTCCGCGCGCCGTGGGTCAGCCCGCGGGCCGCGGAGCCGACGGACCGGGGAGGGCGATCGGCGTGGTCTGGGCCACTTCGTCGCTGAACTGCGCGGGTGAGACGATCGGCAGCGGCCGGGTCTCGTCGATGACCAGGGCGAAGCGACGCTGCTCGTGCCGACGCAGCCGACCCGAGATGACGAGCCAGCCGAAGCCGACGGCGAAGGCTGCCAGCGCCGAGAACGCACCGAGCAGGATCGCCATGCGCGGCCCGAACTCGGCGGCGACCCACCCCACGATCGGGGCGCCCAGCGGCGTGCCGCCGAGCAGGATCGCGACGTACAGCGCCAGCACGCGCCCGCGCACGGCCGGGTCGGTCGTGGTCTGGACGTACCCGTTGGCGGTGGTCAGCGTCGTCACGACGGCGAACCCGGTGACCATGAGCGTCACCGCGTACAGCCAGTAGGACGGCATGACGGCCGACACCGCCGCCGCCACGGCGAACAGCCCCGTGCCGGCGATCACCATGCGGATGCGTGCGCGATCCCGCCGCGCGGCCATGAGCGCGCCGGCCAGCGACCCGATTGCGAGGATCGAGCTGAGCAGTCCGTACCCGTCGGCTTCCTGCCCGAATTCGAGCGCCATCGTCGACGCGAAGATCGGGAAGTTCATGCCGAAGGTGCCCAGCAGGAACACCATGATGAACGCCACGAGCAGGTCGGCGCGGCCGGCGACGTAGCGGAACCCGTCGGCCAGCCGCGCGGCGCCGGTCGAGCGCACTCGCGGAATGAGCTGATCGGTGCGGATGAGCCGGAGGGTGGCGAGCATCGCGATGAATGCGAACCCGTTGATGAAGAACACCCAGCTGGTGCCGACGGCGACGATGACCAGGCCCGCGACGGCGGGGCCGATCATGCGGGCGCCGTTGAACGACGCCGCATTGAGCGCGACGGCATTGGACGCGTTCTCGCGCGACACCAGGTCGGAGACGAATGCCTGGCGCGCGGGGTTGTCGAACGCCAGCACGATGCCCAGACCGAGCGCAAAGGCGTACATGATCGGCAGAGTCATGACCCCGGCCAGCAGCAGAGCGCCGATCGCCAGACCCAGCAGCAGCGCCGTGGTCTGGGTGACCATCAGCAGCCGGCGCCGGTCGAACCGGTCGGCCACCCAGCCGGTGACGCTCACCAGCAGCAGCGGCGGGGCGAACTGCAGCGCCATCGTGATGCCCATCGCCGATGCGTCGTTGTCCGTCAGCTCGGTCAGCACGACCCAGCTGAGAGCGGTGTTCTGCATCCACATCCCGGTGTTCGAGATGAGGGCGCCGATGAACCAGGTGCGGTAGTTGGTGATCGCGAGCGAGCGGAACATCGCGCTCACCGCGCAGCCACCTCCTGCATGAGTGCGGCGGCCCGGGCGAGCACGTTGCGCTGGTCGGGCTCGAGTGAGACGAGCACCGCCTCCAGCCACGAGTCGCGGCGGCGGACGGTCTCTTCGACGACCGCGCGCCCCGCGTCGGTGATGTCGATGTTGACCTTGCGACGGTCGTCGGGGTCGGGGGTGCGGGTGACGTAGCCCGATTCCTCGAGGCAGTTGACGGTGCGGTTCATCGACGGCGCCGACACCCGCTCGCGCTCGGCCAGCGCACCCAGGGCGTGCGTGCCGTGCACCGACAGAGCGGCGAGCACGGCGAACTGGCCGTCGCTCATGCGATCGACGGCGCGCTCAGAGCGCAGCCGCCGGGCCAGGCGGAACGTGGCCATGCGGAAGTCGGCGGCTTCGCGCGAAAGGTCGGGGGCGGCGTCGGGTGCGTTCATGAGAACCCTTAGCCTAGCTCATTAGCAACCCTAATCAAATGCCCGCCTCGTGGGTGTCCCGGCATCCATGAGGGTGGTGGATGCCGGAGTTGACACGATTCACGAAAGTCGTTGACATCGCTCGCCTCGTGCTCGTAGGCTCGGATACGGCGACTGGGGAAAGCGCATTCCGAATCCACGATCAAAGGTGAACGTATGAGATCCCCTGTCCGCACGACCGTCACAGCAGCCGCCCTGGCGGCCGTCCTCATCCTGCCCGCGCAGGCCGCGCAAGCAGGCCACGGCCACGGGCCCGGCCACGGTCACGGCGACCGCTCCACCGGCGCACAGCTCGAAGACCTCGACCGGGGCCTGGTCGCCGTCGACACGGCATCCGGTGTGTTCCTCAGCTGGCGACTGCTCAAGACCGAGGCGACCGGCGCCGACGAGACGGGCCTCACCGGCACGGACTTCGCCGTCTACCGCGACAACCGCCGCATCGCGACGGTCACCGACAGCACCAACTTCCTCGACGAGGGCGGGTCCGCCGACGCCACCTACCGGGTGGCGCCCATCATCGACACCCACCCCGGCAAGAAGCGCGACCGGGGCAAGAAGGGCGACCGGGGCAAGAAGGGCGACCGTCCGGGCAAGGGCGAGCGCATCGGGAAGAAGAGCGACCGTGTGACGCCCCTCGACCAGGCGCACATCGACATCCCGCTGACCAAGCCCGCCGACGGCGTCACGCCCGCCGGCGAGGCGTACACGTACTCGGCCAACGACGTGTCGGTCGGCGACGTCGACGGCGACGGCGCCTACGAGTACGTCGTGAAGTGGGACCCGTCCAACTCGAAGGACGTCTCGCAGGTCGGCTACACCGGTCCTGTCTACCTCGACACCTACGAGCTCGACGGCACGCTGCTGAACCGCATCGACCTGGGGGTGAACATCCGCGCCGGGGCGCACTACACGCAGTTCCTCGTCTACGACTTCGACGGCGACGGACGCAGCGAGACGATCCTGAAGACGGCACCGGGCACCAAGTCCATCCGCTACAACAAGCGCGGCAAGGCGATCAAGGAGTCGTTCGTGACGATGCCGCGCGAAGACCGCCGCGCCGGCTACTCGCACGATGACGACTACCGCATGAGCGCCGAGGACTACTACGACCACCTCGTCGAGATGTTCCTGGGCTGGTCCGAGCGTGACGAGGTCGTCTCGGGGCAGTGGCCGGCGACCCTCGAAGAGGCGTGGGGCACCGAGGTGACCCACGAGTACCCGCTGTCGCAGTCCAGTGCCGAAGAGCTCGCCGACTACTTCATCGACGTGTACGCCCCGTCGCGGTCGGCGCGCAACGCGCTGCGCAACTTCGAGGGCTTCATCGTCGACGGCCCCGAGTACCTCACGGTGTTCGACAGCGCCACCGGCAAGGAGCTGCAGACCGTGCGCTACGAGCCCGGCCGCGGCGACGACGGCCTGCTGTGGGGCGACTACGCGATGTCGCGCATCGAGCCCGGCAACCGCGTCGACCGATTCCTGTCGGGCGTCGCCTATCTCGACGGCGAGCACCCGTCGGCCGTGTTCGCCCGCGGCTACTACACCCGCTCGACGATCGCGACCTATGACTGGAACGGCAAGCGCCTGACCCAGAACTGGTTCGTCGACAGCGGCCACGTGCCGATGACCAACCCGTTCAACGACGGGCCCCACGGCCGAGACGGCACCGACCCCGAGTACGGCACGATCACCACGCAGGGCTTCCACAGTCTGAGCGCCGCCGACGTCGACGCCGACGGCAAGCACGAGATCGTCTACGGCTCGGCGACGATCGACGACGACGGCGGCCTGCTGTACTCGTCGTTCGACGTCATGCCCGAAGGCTCGGGCGATCCGGGCGCTCTGGCGCGCCTCGGGCACGGCGACGCGATGCACGTCGCCGACATCGATCCCGACCGCGACGGCCTCGAGATCTTCACCGTGCACGAGGGCGGAGCGTGGGCGCCGTACGGCACCGCGCTGCGCGACGCTGCGACCGGTGAGGTCATCTTCGGCGCCTACTCAGGGCGTGACACCGGCCGCGGCATGATCGGCGACATCCGCGACGATGTGCGCGGAGTCGAGGTCTGGTCGTCGATGCCGGCCGGAACCGACGCGTCGGGCCTGCTGTCGGCCACCGGCGACGTGCTCTCGCCCACCAACCCCGGCACGAACATGTCGATCCGTTGGGCCGGTGACCTGACCACGCAGCTGGTGAACGGATCGGGTGGCGCCACCCCCACGGTGGACGACTGGACCGACGGTACCGTGCTGACGGCATCCGGCACCCTCACCAACAACGGCACGAAGGGCAACCCGTCGCTCGTGGCCGATGTGCTGGGCGACTGGCGCGAGGAGCTGCTGGTGCGCACGACCGACTCCACGGCGCTGCGGCTGTACCTGTCGACCGAGGTGACCGAGCACAAGCTCTACACGCTGATGCACGACGTGCAGTACCGTGCCGAGACTGCGCGGCAGCAGACGACGTACAACCAGCCGGCGTATCCGTCGTTCTACTTCGGGTCGGACATGGACTTCTCCGAGGTTCCGCTGGCCGGCACGAAGGGCAAGCGCTGAGCTGAGCGCACTCGGGCGGGTGGGGGCGCGGTG
>JAEXHA010000094.1 GCA_023450335.1 Actinomycetes bacterium
GCAGTAGTCCGCGACCCCGCGGTCGTCCGCGGCGCCGTGGTCGTCAGCGGGCGAGCAGCTCCCGCGCGGCCATCGCGGCGTTGTGGCCCGCGATGCCGCTGACCGCGCCGCCCCGGCGTGCGCCCGACCCGCACAGCAGGACGCGGTCATGCGCCGTCGCCACACCCCACCGCTGCGCGGCGGTTGACAGCTCGGCGTCGTCGTCGGCCCAGGGCCAATCGAGTGCGCCATGGAAGATGTCACCGCCGGCCATGCCGAGCGCGTTCTCGAGGTCGGCGGTCGTACGCGCCTCAATGCACGGCGACCCGTCCGGCGCCTCGTACAGGCAGTCCTCGAGCGGTTCGGCCAGCACCGCGTCGAGCGACCGGGTCGCCGCCGCCAGCAGGTCGGCGCGCAGCGCATCGGGGTCGGCGCCGCGGGTGAGCCGGTGCGGCACCTGCAGCCCGAACAAGGTGAGGGTGTGCGCCCCCGACGCCCGCAGCCCGGGGCCGAGAATCGACGGGTCTGTCAGTGAGTGGCAGTAGATCTCGACCGGCAGCGGGTCGGGAATGCCACCGTCGGCCGCGGTCGCGTGCGCGGCGTCGAGCTGCGTCAGCGTCTCGTTCACGTGGAACGTGCCGGCGAACGCGGCCTCGGCAGTCACGGTCTCATCACGCAGTCGCGGCAGGCGGCGCAGCAGCATGTTGATCTTCACCTGCGCGCCGTCGGGCGGCGCGGGGGCATCCACCTCGGCTCTGCCGGCCCGCAGCAGGTCCGCGAGCACAGTCGGACCGACGCCGCTGAGCACGACGCGTCCGTGCACCACTCCGCCATCGGCGAGAGTCACCTCGCCGTCGGGAGAGATCGCCGTAACCGCCGCGCGCGTGCGCAGGTCGGCGCCGGCGTCGCGTGCGGCGCGCTCGAGTGCCGCCGATACCGAGCCCATGCCGCCGACGGGCACATCCCAGTCGCCGGTGCCGCCACCGATCACGTGATATGCGAAGCAGCGGTTCTGCCGCAGCGATGGGTCGTCGGCGGCGGCGAACGTGCCGATCAGTCCGTCGGTCAGTGCGATGCCACGGGCGAGGTCGGATGCCAGCCCGTCGCGGATCAGCTCGCCCAGCGGCCGCGCGGTCAGCCCGTCCCACAGGGCGTCGTCGGCGAGCCGCTCGCGAACGGTCGCGGCGCGCGGCAGCGGATCGGTCATCGTGGGGAACACCGCCTCGGCGAAGGGGCGCAGCCGTGCCCCGAATCGTGCGTAGCGGCCGGCCTCGGCGTCGTCGCCGGTGGTGCGGGTGAAGCCGGCGGTGGTGGCCGCGGCATCCATCGTGTCGATGAGAACGCCCCGCGACGGGTCGGCGGGGTCGGGAGTGTACGACGCGTACCGGCGCCGGCGCAGGGACAACTCGAGCCCGAGGTCGTCGATGATGCGGCGCGGCAGCAGGCTGACCAGGTACGAGTAGCGCGACAGTCGGGCGTCGACGCCGGGCCAGGGACGCTCGGACACGGCGGCGCCGCCGAGGTGATCGAGCCGCTCGAGCACGATCACGCGGAAGCCGGAACGGGCGAGGTAGGCCGCACTCACGAGGGCGTTGTGGCCCCCGCCGACGATGACGGCGTCGTATCGGTCGCTCATGCCCTCACGCTATTGCGTAGCGTGGGAGACATGGTGAATCCGCACGAGCTTCTCGCCCTCGCCGTCGACATCGCCCGGGAAGCCGGTGACCTCGCCCGCGCCCGCCGCGGCGAAGGCGTCGCGATCGCCGCCACGAAGTCGGCGATCGCCGATATCGTCACCGATGCCGATCGGGAGGTCGAGGCGCTCATCCGTGCGCGGCTGACCGCAGCCCGCCCCGACGACGGGTTCTGGGGCGAAGAGACCGGCGCCGAACGCGGCACGAGCGACGTCACCTGGGTCGTCGATCCGATCGACGGCACCGTCAACTACGCCTACGGGATCGCGCACTACGCCGTCAGCATCGCCGCCGTCACCGGCGAACCCACCCCCGCCGAATGGATGCCGCAGGTGGCGGCCGTGTACGACCCGAGCCTGCAGGAGATGTTCACCGCGACCCGCGACGGAGGCGCGTGGCTGGGCGAGGTCCGGCTGTCGGTCGGGGAGCCCACGCCGGCGGGTGCGCTGCTGGCCACCGGTTTCGGCTACGACCCGGCGACGCACGAAGGCGACCTGGCGCGGGTGCGGCGGGTCATGCCGCTCGCGCGCGACCTGCGCCGGGCCGGTGCGGCGTCGCTCGACCTGGCCTACGTCGCGGCAGGACGCCTCGACGGCTACTTCGAGCGCGGCCTGCAACCGTGGGATCACGCCGCCGGGGGGCTGCTGGTCACCGAGGCCGGCGGCCGCATCGGCGGGCGGCCGGACGGCGTGCCCGGACGCGACATGACCATTGCGGCCGGCCCCGAGCTTTACGATCAGATTTCGAAAGCGGTATATCGGGACGAATAGATGGCATTCTCAGGCTCCCGGGAGTAGTGTTTACCCGATCGTTACTTTTGCACCCGAAGCAGGAGTGACCAAGCCCCCTGAAGTGCCCGTCGTTTTCCCGAGCGACCGAACCCGAGAGCCCGAACTTTTGACCCTCGAGACCTCCACGGCTGACGCCGCGCCCACGCGCCGCTCACGCCGTCGACCCCTCGCGTCGGTCACGGGCGACCAGGCCCAGATCTCGGATGACTCATCGGCGACCGACACATCACGGCCCGGGGCGCCATCGCTGGCTGAATCGGTCATCGCCGCCGGCGCGACCGCGCTCGCACAGGCGACGACCGGCGTCGAGACGTCGGATGCGCCCCTGACGCGAGCCGAGCTGCGCCGCCGCCGGGCCCTCGCGATCTCTGCGTCGACCGATGTGGCGACCACGTCCGTTGCCACGCCGCCGGGCGTGGCCGGCATGTCACCCGACGCGGTCAGAGCTGCCGCGCTCACCGGCACCTTCGCGAGCACTCCGGAACAGCCGACCCCCGAGCCCTGCCCCGTCGAGGATTTCGACTTCTCAGCCCAGCTGTTCGCTTTCACCGGTGAGACGCCGGTGCAGGTGGCGGCGGCTGCACTGGCCGACGACGCCGAGCCCGTCGCTGCGACGCAGGACGTGGCGCCGCGCCGCCGTCGCGTGAGCGGCACGGCCGCACTCAAGCGCATCGCGGGCCTGTCCTTCTCGGTGACGGTGATGGGCGCGGTCGGCCTGCTGGCCGTCGGCACCACCACTCCGGCATCCGTCGCGGCGGCCGTCTCCGACACGACCGCCGACATCGCCATCGTGGCGCCGAAGGCGGCGACCTCGATCAAGGCCGATGAGATCCAGGCCTACGTCGCAGCGTCCGACGTGGCCGCCGGATCGCTGGAGCGCACCGAGACCTACGATGTGGCATCGATGGCCGACATCGCCGCTGACTCTGGGGTCACTCATTTCGCGGGCACCTGGGTCAACGACCCGGCCGCCGACATCCAGTGGCCCTTCCCCGTCGGCGTTCCGGTATCGGCCGCTTTCGGCTCGGCCAGCTACCTCGCGCAGTTCTCGTCGCCGCACCGCGGTGTGGATCTCGCTCCCGGGACCGGCGCCGAAGTGCACGTGATCGCGGACGGCACCGTGCGGCTGGCCACCGAGGGTGGGGGAGACTACGGCGTCAACGTCGTGGTGGACCACGTGATCGACGGCCAGCTCGTCTCGACCCGCTACGCGCACATGCAGTACGGCTCGCTGCGGGTCTCAGCCGGCGACACCGTCAATGTCGGCGACGTGCTCGGAACCGTGGGCAGCACCGGTAAGGCGACCGGGCCGCACCTGCATTTCGAGGTCCTGCTGGGTGGCACGGCACGCGTTGACCCGTACCCCTGGATGCAGCAGCACACGACCGGTTGACATCGATTCTGCAGGATGCCGCGCCGATGGTATTCTGTTCTGGTTGCCCGGAAGCGGGCAGCACGCCCCGATAGCTCAGTGGCAGAGCACTTCCATGGTAAGGAAGGGGTCGTCAGTTCAATCCTGACTCGGGGCTCGTTACATCCGTCCAGCGGATGTCGCGTGGCGGAGTAGCTCAGATGGTGAGAGCGCACGACTCATAATCGTGAGGTCGCGGGTTCGAGTCCCGCCTCCGCTACCAGAACCCATCCCGAGATCCCGCTTGAGGCGGACCAGCGGATTCGACGTGCCGTCGCGGGCCTAGCCCAGTTGTCAGTCGGCGCGCTCGATCCGAAAATGAACCCGGGACAGCTCAGCGTCTGTGGGCATGGCCGGGTAGTGGCCCCGCAAACCGGTGGCATGCTCAGGATCCAGTTCGTTGAGCGTCGTCGCTTCGATTGCCGTGATCGATCCGGCGACGTGCGCGAACTCGGGGTGACCCTCGAAGACGAAAGTGGCGCGACCCACCTGGTGGGTTTCCTCCCACCGGATCGTCGACGTCTTCTCGCCCGCCAACACCGCCTCGTAATAGCGGCGGTTGAACCGCATCACGCGGCCGGTGGGTGCGTCCGGGAAGTAGTACGTGTCGGGGAGGAGTTTGCTGATAGGGCGCATCACGGGCCCCTCGTCACCGGGAACCGCCACCAAGATGTCGGGGTGCTGATCGAGAAGCACCTGCCTGCAGCGCCCGCAGGGAGGTATCAGTCCACGTCCCCGGTCGCCGGCCGCAGCGATCGTGAGGAGCTGTGCCGCTCCCGCAGTCGCGGCCGCGCCGAGGGCGACGAGCTCCGCACAGGGTCCGCCGGTGAAATGGTAGACGTTCACCGCCTTGTGCACCCGGCCATCAATATCCATGACGGCCGCGGCGACCGTGTGATTCGGATCATCGCCAAGAGTCTTGGCGAGGGCCTCGGCTACGTCGATGACCTGCTGCTCAGCTTCGAGTGGTCGCACAAGGGGTCACGGTAGCAGGAGAGGCTCTGCGTTCGAGAGGATGCCGTCGCTCTCAGCGGAGCGCGTGGGCGCGCCGATCGATCTCCGCGCAGGCTTCATCGGCATCCCGCAGGGAGGGCGCCAGTACGACCGCGGCGTCGACCACGGCGAGCGAGCCGGTTCCCAGCAGCAGCATGCAACGCGCGGCCTCCCCGTCGTAGAGGGTCGGGAACTCGACCACGTCGGTATCGCCCTTCGAGACGAGCTTCTGGGCGTAGTCGATCACCGCGTCGGCGACTTCGTCAGTGGTCAGGATGCGGTGTCCGGCGATCAGGATGTCTTTCATACCTCGGCGCTCTCGTCGCTGTCTCGGGTCGATGCTCTGTCTCTTCGAGTGATGCTCGCGGGGTGGTAGTGGTCAGTCAATCGGGCGCCATCCGGGCGAGCGAGGGGGTTGACAGGTCCCCGGACCGCGGATACATGCTTGCATCGAGGGTGACGGACCTGGTAGATCTGGAACGACGAGATCTGGGGTCTCGTTCAGCGGCAAGCGTGGGGCTTGACCGCGAAGGACGCTTGGGGGGTCCGATGTCTGAGTTGACGCTCGTTCCGGCTGTGTACCGCTGCCCGGACCACGACAACCACGAAACGGTGACCGCGCGTGTGCGGGAGCGGGTCGAGTGGGAGATCCGATGCCTGGGCGAGAACGCCCGGCCGTCGTTCCGCGTGGCGGTGATGTGTCCCGGCGGTGCCGCGGGCGCCGAGCATCGTCGGCTGTACGACGGGCAGTGGCAGCGCGCCTGACCCTCCGGGGCGTGACGCCGTCGCGGTAGGCTCGTGCGGGCGCCTGCGGGGCGCATCCACCGGAGGCCACTGATGAGGGACGTCGCACCACGCGCTGCGCGCACGCCGCGTTTCGTCGTCACCTGCGTGGGCATCGGCCTGGCCGCGGGTCTGTTGTCGGGTCTGTTCGGCGTCGGCGGCGGGACAGTCATCGTGCCGCTGCTGGTGATGCTTTTGCGCTTCGACCAGCGCCTGGCCGCCGGCACGTCGCTGGCGGCGATCGTGCCCACCGCCGCGGTCGGCGTGATCTCTTACGCGGTCTCGGGTGCGGTCGCCTGGATCCCGGCCCTCATCCTCGCCGCCGGCGCGGTCATCGGCGCGCAGGTGGGTACCTGGCTGCTCGCACGGCTGCCGCAGAACGTGCTGCGCTGGGCGTTCATCGGCTTTCTGCTCGTCGTGATCGTCATGCTGTTCATCGTCGTTCCCTCGCGTGAAGCAGACCTGCCGTTGACGTGGGTCACCATCGGCGGCCTGGTGCTGCTCGGCGTCATCACCGGCATCCTGGCGGGCCTGCTCGGTGTCGGTGGCGGCATCATCGTCGTCCCCGCGCTCATGCTGCTGTTCGGCACCAGCGACCTGGTCGCCAAGGGCACGTCGCTGCTCATGATGATCCCGACCGCGATCTCCGGCACCGTGGGCAACCTGCGCCGCCGCAACGTCGACCTGGTCGCCGCCGGTCTGGTCGGCGGCGCCGCGTGTGTCACGACGGCGCTCGGCGCCTTCATCGCGACGCACATCGACCCGTTCACCGGCAATGTGCTGTTCGCGCTGTTCATGGTCTACATCACGGCCCAGATGATCATCCGCGCGGTCAAGTCGCGGCGCGCCCGCTGAACCGGTCGGTAGGATCGAGGGGTGTCTGTGAACCCCGAACTGGTGGGCCGCGAGTTCCCGCCGACGCCCGCATACCTGGTGGGGCGCGAGAAGGTGCGCGAGTTCGCGCGCGCCGTGTTCGCCACCGACCCGCAGCACGTCGACCCGGCCGCCGCGCGCGCTCTGGGCCATGCCGACGTCGTGGCGCCGCCGACCTTCGCGATGGTCATCCAAGATCTCACGCTGCAGCAGCTGCTCGCCGAGCCCGATGCCGGCATCGCGCTGGAGCGCACCGTCCACGCCGAGCAGCGCTTCCGTTACAGCCGGCCCATCGTCGCCGGTGACGAGCTGACCGCACAGCTGCGCGTCACCGGCATCCGCCCCTTCGGGAAGGGGGCCATGGTCACCAGCGAGGCCGAGATGGTGGATGCCGGGGGTGCCCACGTGGTGACCGCGACCTCGGTGCTGCTGATCGGCGGGGAGGACGCATGACCGCCCTCGAGATCGGCGCCGTCGTCGCTGAGCGCGACGTGCACCTGAACCGTGAAGCACTCGTGCGCTACGCCGGTGCCTCCGGCGACTTCAATCCCATCCACTACCGCGACGACGTGGCCGCCCGCGTGGGCCTGCCCGGCGTCCTCGCCCACGGCATGCTCACGATGGGACTGGCCGTGGAGACGATCGTCGGATGGCTCGGCGACGCGGGCCGCATCGTCGAGTACGGCGTGCGCTTCACCCGTCCGGTCGTCGTGGACGCCGAATCCGGTGCCGACCTCACCGTCATCGCGAAGGTCGGCGCCGTCGACGACGAGACCGCGCGCATCGACCTCACCGTCACCCACGGCGAGGTGACCGTGCTGGGCAAGGCGCAGGTCCGCGTCCGCCTCGACGCCTGACATGCCCGAGATCACGCCGCGCCCGCTGGCCGAGCTGACGACGCTGCGCACCGGAGCCGCCCCCGAGCGCATGATCGAGGCGCACACCACCGACGAGCTCGTCAGCGCGCTGCGCGACACCTGGGCGGCGCGCGAACCCTGGCTCGTCGTGGGCGGCGGGTCGAACCTGCTGGTGGGCGATGAGCCGTTCGACGGCACCGTGATCCTCGTGCGTACGAGCGGTATCGAGCAGCTCCCGTCGCCACGCGAAGGCTACTCCCGCCTGCGCGTGCAGGCCGGCCACGAGTGGGACGATCTGGTCGCATACGCGGTGGCCGCCGGTCTCGGTGGCATCTCTGCGATGTCGGGCATTCCCGGCACCGTCGGCGCCGCGCCCGTGCAGAACGTCGGTGCGTACGGGCAGGAGATCGTGCAGACCCTCGTCGAGGTCGATCTGATCGACGAGTCGACCGGCGACGTGTCGACGGTCCCGGCATCTGACCTCGGGCTCGGTTTTCGCACCTCGGTGCTCAAGCATCACTACGGCTCGGCGCCGCAGCGCTCGGCGGTGATCCTTTCGGCCACGTTCGATCTTCGTGTCATCGGGCACAGCGCGACCACGGTGCCCGGCGCTCAGCTGCGTGCCGCGCTGGGGCTCGCGCCCGACGACGCGGTCACTCTCGCCTGGGTGCGCGAGACGGTGCTGGCCACCCGGGCGCGCAAGGGCATGGTGCTCGACCCCGACGATCCCGACACCTACAGCGCGGGCTCGTTCTTCCAGAACGCGATCGTGACGGCACCGTTCGCCCGGTCGCTGCCGCCGGAATGCCCGCGGTGGCCTGTCGCCCCCGACCTCGATCCCGTCGTGGTGATCCCGCTCGAGGAGTACACCGGTGTCGTGGCAGCGCCGTCCACAGTCGAGCCCGACGTGAAGGTCAGTGCGGCATGGCTGATCGAGCACTCCGGCCTGCGCAAGGGGTTCAAACTGCCGCGGTCGCGGGCGGGTCTGTCGACCAAGCACGCTCTGGCGCTCACCAACCGCGGCGGCGCGTCGGCGGCCGAGCTCGCGCAACTGGCGCGGTTCATCCAGCAGCGGGTGCAGGCGGAGTTCGGGCTGATCCTCCAGCCCGAGCCGGTGCTGATCGACGTCGAGCTGTAGCCGGCGCGTTACGCGAACGGTCGTCGGTGCCGCGCTGCGCGAACTGTCGCCCCTGCTGCGCTTACGCGAACAGGCGCTGCAGGCGCTGCACGCCCTCCAGCAGCGCATCATCGCCGAGCGCGTACGACAGGCGCAGGTAGCCCGACGGGCCGAATGCCTCGCCCGGCACGACGGCGACCTCGGCCTCTTCGAGGATGAGGTCGGCCAGCTCGAGGCTCGTGGTCGGCGTCTTGCCCGCCCACGTGCGGCCGAGCAGGCCCGTCACATCGGGGTACACGTAGAACGCGCCCAGCGGATTGGGCACCGTGACGCCGTCGATCTTGGCCAGTTCGGCGACGATGAGCCGGCGCCGCCGGTCGAACGCCGCGCGCATCTTCTCGGCCTCGGTCTGCGGACCCGTGAGAGCGGCCAGAGCCGCGCGCTGCGCGATGTTGTTGACGTTCGAGCTCAGGTGCGACTGCAGGTTGCCGGCGACCTTGATGGCGTCTTCGGGTCCGATCATCCACCCCACACGCCAGCCGGTCATCGCGTACGTCTTGGCGACCCCGTTGACCAGGATCGTCTGGCCGGCCAGTTCGGGCACCGCCTCGACGATCGACACGGCGCGCACGCCTTCGTAGACGAGGTTCTGATAGATCTCGTCGGTGATCACCCAGATGCCGTTCGCCAGCGCCCACTGCCCGATCGCTTTGGTCTCCTCGGGGCTGTACACCGCACCGGTCGGGTTCGACGGCGAGACGAAAACCAGCACCGTGGTCTTGTCGGTGCGCGCGGCCTCGAGCTGGTCGACGGTGACCTTGTAGTCCTGGTCCGCACCGGCGAACACCTCGACGGGCGTGCCGTCGGCCAGCGCGATCGCCTCGGGGTAGGTCGTCCAGTACGGTGCCGGCAGCAGCACCTCGTCGCCCGGGTTCACGACCGCTTGGAACGCCTGATAGACGGCCTGCTTGCCGCCGTTGGTGACGATGATCTGTGACGGGGCGACCTCGAGTCCGGAGTCGCGCAGCGTCTTGGCGGCGATCGCCTCGCGCAGCACCGGCAGGCCCGCGGCGGGGGTGTAGCGGAAGTTCGCGGGGTTGCCCAGCGCCTCGGCCGCGGCATCCACAACCGCCTGCGGCGTCGCGAAGTCGGGCTCGCCGGCGGCGTACGAGATCACGGGGCGCCCGGCGGCCTGCAGGGCCTTGGCCTTGGCATCCACTTTCAGGGTCGCCGACTCGGCGATGGCAGACAGCTTGCGAGACAGGGGAGCGCGTTCGGTCACGCTACGAGCGTAGTCCGCACGCGCTCCCCGCGCGCGTCAGAGGTCGAGCGGCCAGGCGGGGTGCAGCTGGATGATGCCGCCGGTGGCCATCGGATGCCGGGACGCCAGCTCGACGGCCTCTTCGAGCGAGTCGCATTCGAGCACGTCGAACCCGCCGATGAGCTCGTGCGCCTCGGCGAACGGGCCGTCGCTGACGATGACCTCGCCGCGACGGCGGCGGACAGTCTTGGCGTCGGCGGCGGGACGCAGCCGGTCACCGAGCACGGCACGGCCTGACCCGTAGGCCTCGTCGACCCAGTCTTCGATCGTGACGGGGCCCTCCTCGGCGTCGGCGAGCGCGGGATCGGTGAGCACCAGCATGAGGTAACGCATCGTCGTGTCCTTTCCTTAATGGATGACGGTACGTGAACACGTCGAATGGGATGGGGTGCCGATCGACATCCTGCAGGAAAGCGGAATCCGCCGCGACCCCCGAGGGGCGCGGCGGATTCCGATGGCGACGGTTCAGCTGAACTGATTCATGGTGTTGTCCTTGCCGCCGGCCTTGAGAGCGGCGTCGCCGGCGAAGGACTCCTTGTGGTTGTCGCCGATGTCGCTGCCGGCCATGTTCTGGTGCTTGACGGTGGCGATGCCCTCGCGGATCTCGCGCCGCTGCACACCCTCGACGTAGGCGAGCATGCCGTCGTCGCCGAAGTACCCCTTCGCGAGGTCATCGGTCGACAGCGCAGCCGTGTGATAGGTCGGCAGGGTGATGAGGTGATGGAAGATGCCCGCGCGCTGGGAACCGTCGCGCTGGAAGGTGCGGATCTTCTCGTCCGCCAGCCGCGCCAGCTCGGTGTCGTCGTATGCGACGCTCATGAGGTCGCCGCGGTCGTAGGCCGAGACGTCGGCGCCGTGCTCCGCGAGCTGGTCGTAGGCCTGCTGGCGGAAGTTGAGCGTCCAGTTGAACGACGGGCTGTTGTTGTAGACGAGCTTCGCGTCCGGCACCTCGGCGCGGATGCGGTCGACCATGCCGGCGATCTGCTCGACGTGCGGCTTCTCCGTCTCGATCCACAGCAGGTCTGCGCCGTGGCGCAACGCGGTGATGCAGTCGAGCACGACGCGGTCCTCGCCGGTTCCGGGGCGGAACTGGTAGAGGTTGCTGGCCAGGCGCTTCGGGCGCAGCAGCACCCCGTCCCGCTTGATGACGACGTCGCCGTTGCCGAGCTCGCCGCCGTCGATCTCTTCGACGTCCAGGAACGAGTTGTACTGGTCGCCCAGGTCGCCCGGCCGGCGGGTGACCGCGATCTTCTGCGTCAGGCCGGCGCCGAGCGAGTCGGTGCGGGCCACGATGATCCCGTTGTCGATGCCGAGCTCCAGGAACGCGCAGCGCACGGCGTTGAGCTTCGCGATGAAGTCCTCGTGCGGCACGGTGACCTTGCCGTCCTGGTGGCCGCACTGCTTCTCGTCGGACACCTGGTTCTCGATCTGGATGGCGCAGGCACCGGCCTCGATCATCTTCTTGGCGAGCAGGTACGTCGCCTCGGGGTTGCCGAACCCGGCGTCGATGTCGGCGATGATGGGCACCACGTGCGTCTCGTAGGTGTCGATCTGTGACTGGATGAATTCGACCGCGGTCTCGTCGCCGGCGCTGCGCGCGTCGTCGAGCTGGGTGAACAGCAGGTCGAGCTCGCGGGCGTCGGCCTGGCGGAGGAATGTGTACAGCTCTTCGATGAGCGCGGGCACCGCGGTCTTCTCGTGCATCGACTGGTCGGGGAGGGGCCCGAACTCGCTGCGGAGCGCGGCGACCATCCACCCCGACAGGTACAGGTAGCGCTTGTTCGTCGACTTCAGGTGCTTCTTGATCGAGATGAGCTTCTGCTGCCCGATGAATCCGTGCCACACGCCCAGCGACTGCGTGTACACCGACGAGTCGGCGTCGTACTCGGCCATGTCGCGGCGCATGATGTCAGCGGTGTACTGCGCGATCTCCAGGCCGGTGCGGAACCGGTTCTGTGCGCGCATGCGGGCGACCGACTCCGGGTTGATGGCTTCCCAGCTCGCGCCGTGCTGCTGCACGAGCGCCGCCACGGCGCGGATGTCCTGTGCATAGGTGGTCATTTCACGTCCTCTTTCGAATGGCTCGCGTGGTGGGCGGCCGTCAGGCGGTCTCGACCAGGAAGCGCGCGTAGGCGGGCAGGGTCAGGAAGGTCGGGAAGTCCGGGCCCAGCGCGACCTCGCGGAACACCTCGGCGGCGTCGTCGAACCGGTCACCCTCCCGGCGCTCGACCTCAGTCAGCACCTCGGCGATCAGCCCTTCCACGTAGTCGCCGGTGATGGCGGTGCCTTCGTCGGTGTGACGGTCCTGGTGGATCCACTGCCACACCTGCGACCGGCTGATCTCGGCGGTGGCGGCGTCTTCCATGAGGTTGTCGATCGCGACGGCGCCCAGGCCCCGCAACCACGCCTCGATGTAGCGGATCGCGACCGACACGTTTCCGCGCACGCCCGCCGCCGTGATCGGACGGCCGATGTGCACGTCGATCAGATCTTCGGCCCGCACCGACACCTCGGGCCGCTGCCGGTCGAGCTGGTTGGGCTTCTCGCCCAGCACCGCGTCGAACTCGGCGCGCGCGATGGGGATCAGGTCGGGGTGTGCCACCCACGTGCCGTCGAAGCCGTCGCCGGCCTCGCGCTTCTTGTCGGCGGCGACCTTCTCGAACGCCTGCGCGGTGACCTCGGGGTCACGCCGGTTCGGGATGAACGCGCTCATGCCGCCGATCGCGAACGCCCCGCGCTTGTGACACGTCTGCACGAGCAGCTCGGTGTAGGCGCGCATGAACGGCACGGTCATGGTGACTTCGCTGCGATCGGGCAGCACGAACCGGGCTCCCCGGCCGCGGTAGTTCTTGATGATCGAGAAGATGTAGTCCCAGCGGCCGGCGTTCAGGCCCGCGCAGTGATCGCGCAGCTCGAACAGGATCTCCTCCATCTCCAGCGCCGCCGGCAAGGTCTCGATGAGCACGGTGGCGCGGATCGTGCCGTGGGCGATGCCGAGGTGGTCCTCACTGAAGCTGAAGACGTCGTCCCAGAGCTTCGCCTCTTCGGCCGACTCCAGCTTCGGCAGGTAGAAGTAGGGGCCGCGACCGCCGTCGATCAGCGCCTGCGCGTTGTGGAAGAAGTAGAGGCCGAAGTCCACGAGCGAACCGGATGCCGCGAGGGCGCGCCCGGCGCGGTCGGTGAATCGGATGTGGTTCTCGGTCAGGTGCCAGCCGCGGGGCCGCATGACGATCGTCGGCGTGTGTGCGGCAGTGACCTCGTAGGTCTTGCCCTCGGGGCTGGTGAAGCGCAGCTGTCCGCGGATCGCGTCGCGCAGCGACAGCTGTCCCTCGACGACGTTGCGCCAGGTGGGGCTGGTGGCGTCCTCCTGGTCGGCCAGCCAGACCTTGGCGCCGGAGTTGAGTGCGTTGATGGTCATCTTCGGGTCGGTGGGGCCGGTGATCTCGACGCGGCGGTCCTCCAGTCCCGGGCCGGCCCCGGCGACCTGCCAGCTGTCGTCCTCGCGGATGTGCCGGGTGTCGTCGCGGAAGGCCGGGTCGTGACCGTTGCCGATCTCGAAGCGGCGGCGCAGACGGTCGGAGAGCCGGTCGTGCCGGCGGCCGGAGAAGCGCTGGTGGAGCTCGGCCAGGAACGCGATGGCGCCGGGGGTGAGGATCTCGTCGTAACGGTCGCGGACCGGGCCGAGGATCTCGATGGATCCGGCGCCGGTCTCGATCGGGCCGGTGGTCGGACGGATCGGGTCGATCTCGATGTCGTCGGTGATGGGCGCGATGCCCGTGGCGGTGGGAGTCATTGCCCTGTCTTTCTGTGTGTCGCTCTGGCGGTGGATGCCGGGGGTCCGGCGCTGGTCGGTGACTCCACTCTGGGTGAACTTCGCCCGCACTGTCGGCCAAATCCGCTGTGAAGTTTGGCCGATCTTCACGTTCTGTGACACACTCCCGGACATGACGATCATCGATGTTTCGCCGCCGGAGGCCGCTGACGAGGCCGACGCGCTCACGATCGGCCGCCGCATCCGCCAGCTGCGCACCGCGCGCGGGATGACCCTCGATGAGCTGGCCGCCGCCGTCGAGCGGGCCCCGAGCCAGCTGTCGATGATCGAGACCGGCAAGCGCGAGCCCAGGCTCACCCTGCTGCGTGCCATCGCCAAGGCGCTGGGTGTGACCGTCGACGCGCTGCTCGAGGCGGAGACGCTGGACGAGCGCGCCACGCTCGAGATCGCGCTCGAACGTGCGATGAAGGGCCAGACCTTCCAATCGCTGGGCATCGCTCCGTTCCGCATCGGACGCTCCATCCCGGACGAGATGCTGCGCGCATTGCTGGCGCTGCAGGGCGAGATCGAGCGGCTCGGCGACGAGCGCTCGGCGACCCCCGAAGAGGCGCGCCGCGCCAACGTCGAGCTGCGCCACCTCATGCGCCGGCAGGACAACCACTTCGCCGAGCTCGAAGACCGGGCCCGTGAGATCCTCACCGCCGTCGACCACCCGGGCGGTCCCCTCACCCAGCGCACGGCGAGCGACATCGCCGCGCACCTCGGCTTCTCGCTGCACTACGTGCCCGACCTTCCGGCATCCACCCGCAGTGTCGCCGACCTGCGCCACGGCCGGCTCTACCTCTCCAGCCGAGTGCCGGCGAAGGGCGACTCGCGCACCCCCGTGCTGCAGGCGCTGGCCAGCCGCATCCTGGGGCATGCCGAGCCGCGGTCGTATGCGGAGTTTTTGCGGCAGCGGGTGGAGACCAACTACCTCACCGGCGCGATGCTGATCCCCGAAGACCACGCCGTGCCGTTTCTGCAGGACGCGAAGAGCCGGCGCGCGATCTCTATCGAAGACCTGCGCGATGCCTACTCGGTTTCGTACGAGACCGCCGCCCACCGGTTCACGAACCTCGCCACTCGGCACCTGGACATTCCCGTGCACTTCCTCAAGGTGCACGAGTCGGGCACCATCACCAAGGTCTACGAGAACGACGACGTGAACTTCCCCGCCGACCGTCTCGGGTCGATCGAGGGGCAGCTGTGCTGCCGCAAATGGACGAGCCGGGTCGTGTTCGATGTGCCCGACAAGTTCAACCCGTACTACCAGTACACCGACACCGGCAATGGCACCTACTGGTGCACGGCCCGGGTCGAAGCCTCGAGCGAGGGCGCGCACTCGGTGAGCGTGGGCGTGCGCTTCGACGACACGAAGTGGTTCATCGGTCGCGAGACGACCAACCGCGGCGTGTCGCGGCACGCCGCAGAGGTGTGCTGCCGGCGGGCACCGGCCGAGCTCGAGGGGCACTGGCGCGACCAGGCGTGGCCGAACGTGCGCACCCCGCGCACGCTGCTGGCGACGCTGCCGACCGGCTCATTCCCCGGCGTCGACACCACCGACCTGTACGAGTTCCTCGAAGGGCACGCTCCGCAGGACTGAGAGGCGGGGTCGGAGGACGTTCGGGGCGCCCGGCACCCGCTCGACGGGACCGCCGAATGGGAGCGGGGTGCCGGGGAGGATGGCGGCGCACGGACAACGACCGCGTCTGGGTGCCGGCGACCGGAGGGCGGGATACGCTCGGAGCATGAGCGTCAATGTCGACGATGCCGTCGCCGTGGGCGGCCCGGACCTCCCCCAGCAGCGGCGCCTGGTCACCACGCTGCCTGGTCCCCGGTCGCAGCAGATCCTCGCGCGAAAGGCCGATGCCGTGGCCGCCGGCGTCGCGCACACTGTGCCGATCGCGGCGGTCGCCGCCGGGGGAGGAGTCGTCGTCGACGCCGACGGCAACTCGCTCATCGACCTCGGCTCGGGCATTGCCGTGACCACGGTCGGCAACGCGCACCCGAAGGTCGTGGCCGCGGTGACCGACCAGGTCGCGCGCTTCTCTCACACGTGCTTCATGATCTCGCCCTACGAGGGCTACATCGCCGTCGCCGAAGCGCTCGGCCGGCTCACGCCCGGTGCCCACGCCAAGAAGACCGCGCTGTTCAACTCCGGCGCCGAGGCCGTCGAGAACGCGGTCAAGATCGCCCGCTCAGCCACCGGGCGCCCGGCAGTCGTGGCGTTCGACCACGCGTACCACGGCCGCACCAACCTGACCATGGCGCTCACGGCCAAGGCCATGCCCTACAAGCGCGGGTTCGGTCCGTTCGCCCCCGAGGTGTACCGCGTGCCCGGCTCGTACCCGTTCCGTGACGGGTTGAGCGGGGCCGATGCCGCCGCGCGGACGATCGCGCTGATCGAGGCGCAGGTGGGAGCCGAGCAGGTCGCCGCCGTGGTCATCGAGCCCATCCAAGGCGAAGGCGGCTTCATCGTCCCCGCCGACGGCTTCCTGCCCGCGATCGCCGACTGGTGCCGCGCCCACGGCGTCGTGTTCATCGCCGACGAGGTGCAGACCGGCTTCGCCCGCACCGGCACCATGTTCGCGTGCGAGCAGTTCGGTGTCGTGCCCGACCTCGTCGCCACTGCGAAGGGCATCGCCGCCGGCTTCCCGCTCTCGGCCGTGACCGGCCGTGCCGAGCTCATGGACGCCGTGCACCCCGGCGGGCTCGGGGGCACGTACGGCGGCAACCCCGTCGCGTGCGCCGCGGCGCTGGCCGCCCTCGAGGTGTTCGAGACAGAGGGACTGGCGGCCCGCGCCGACGCGATCGGGCGCATTCTGATCACGCGGCTCACCGGCACCCAACGAACCGACCCGCGCCTGGGCGAGGTGCGTGGCCGCGGGGCGATGGTCGCCGCGGAGTTCGTCGACCCGGCCACCGGTGCGCCCGACCCGGGACTCGCGTCGACCGTCGCCCGCGCCTGCATCGCCGAGGGCGTCATCGTGCTCACCTGCGGCACGCTCGGCAACGTGCTGCGCTTCCTGCCGCCGTTGTCGATCAGCGACACCCTGCTCGAAGAAGGACTCGACGTCGTCGCGGCATCCCTCGCGGCGGCGTGACACGGCGCGACCCGCGCCCCGATCGGAGGACACATGACCGGCTACACCGTCACCAATCCCGCCACCGGCGAGCAGCTCGCCACCTACCCGCTGGCCGCCGACACCGACGTCGACCAAGGCATCGCCGACGCGCACGCGGCGGCTGAAGGCTGGGGACGCACCTCGTCACCGGCTGACCGGGCCGAACTGCTGCGCCGGGCCGCGCAGTTGCACCGCGAACGCCGTGACGAGCTGGCCGAGGCCATCGTCCGAGAGATGGGCAAGCCGCTCGAAGCGGCTCTGGGCGAGGTGGACTTCGCCGCCGACATCACCGAGTACTACGCCGACCACATCGATGAGATCACCGCCGACACGCCGGTGCCGATCGAGGGCGAGGGCAGTGCCGTGATCCGGCGCAGTCCGCTGGGCGCACTGTTGGGCGTCATGCCGTGGAACTTCCCCTACTACCAGGTGGCCCGCTTCGCCGCGCCGAACCTGGCGCTGGGCAACACGATCATCCTCAAGCACGCCGAGCAGTGCCCCGCCTCGGCGTCCGCGATAGCGCGCATCTACGACGACGCCGGCTTCCCCCGCGGCGCCTACGTCAATCTCTTCCTTTCGCACGATCAGGCCGCCGGTGTGATCGCCGACCCGCGTGTGCGCGGCGTCTCGGTGACCGGATCCGAACGCGCCGGCGCTGCGGTGGCAGAGGTCGCGGGCCGGCACCTGAAGAAGGTCGCACTCGAGCTCGGCGGCTCTGACCCGTTCATCCTGCTGTCGACCGATGATCTCGACGCCGTCGTCGCGCAGGCTGTCGAGGCGCGGCTGGACAACACCGGCCAGTCGTGCAATGCCGCCAAGCGCTTCATCGTGGCATCCGAGCTCTACGACGCGTTCGTCGAGAAGTTCGCCGCGGGCATGGCGGCGGCAACCGTCGGCGACCCGTTCGACGATGTCGTGCTGGGGCCGCTGTCGTCGCTGGCGGCGGCCGAGCGTCTCGAGCAGCAGGTGCAGGATGCCGTGGCCGAGGGCGCCCAGGTCGTGACCGGAGGCACGCGGGACCGTGCCTTCTTCGCGCCGACGGTGCTGACCGGAGTCACCGCGTCGATGAAGGCCTATCGCGAAGAGCTGTTCGGGCCGGTCGGGGTGGTCTACCGCGCCGCTGACGAGGACGACGCGGTGCGCATCGCCAACGACACGCCGTTCGGTCTCGGGTCGTACGTGTTCACGACCGACCCAACCCAGGCCGAGCGTGTGGCCGACCGCATCGAGGCGGGCATGGTGTTCGTCAACCTGGTGCTCGCCGACGAGGCGGGGCTTCCCTTCGGCGGCGTCAAACGCAGCGGCACCGGACGTGAGCTGGGGCTGCTGGGAGCCGACGAGTTCGTCAACAAGAAGCTCATTCGCACCGCGTGAGACTGCGATGGCGTCCCGGCGCTCCCGGCGAGAGGATGGAGACATGGAAGAGAACTCCGAGGTCGTCGAGCGGCTGAGCGATCAGGCGTGCTGGGACCGCCTCGCCGGCGAAGCGCTCGGTCGGCTGGTCACGCACGTGGGCGAGGTCCTCGACATCTTCCCCGTCAACTACGTCGTCGACGGCGCTTCGCTGGTGTTCCGTACCGCCGAGGGCAGCAAGCTCACCGAACTGACGATCAACGATGAGGTGCTGTTCGAGGTCGATGCGCACAGTGCGACCGACGCCTGGAGTGTCGTGGTGCGCGGGCGGGCCGAGCGCCTCACCACCAACGACGAGGTGCAGGCCGCCGACGCGCTGCCCCTGAAGCCGTGGATCCCGACGCTGAAGTACAACTACGTGCGCATCACGCCCCGTTCGCTGTCGGGGCGGGCCTTCGCGCGCAGTGGCGAGCCCGACCGATACGGCATCCAGCAGTACTGACCACGCCCGGGCTGATTCGCTCCCCGCCGTGAGCATGACGTACACTGGACGACGCAGTTGTCTGCACTCTTTCGCCGTGCCCGTCGACCGGGAAACCCCGCAAACTGGCTACGGTGGAGGTGTGGACACCCGGGGTCGCCAGACCTTAGGGCGGTAGCTCAATTGGCAGAGCAGCGGTCTCCAAAACCGCAGGTTGCAGGTTCGATTCCTGTCCGCCCTGCGCGCGTCAGCGGTCACGCTGGCACCACGCGCCAGCAGCGTGCTGGCACGAAACACATCACAGGTGGGTTGCATGGTCCAGGATGAGCCGAACGGCGAGATCGTCGCGGCAGGCGGCGCGACCCGCGAGAAGAAGCTGAACTTCTTCCAGCGGATCGCACTGTTCATCCGGCAGGTATTCGCCGAGCTTCGCAAGGTCGTCACCCCGACCCGCCAGGAGCTCGTCAAGTTCACGGCGGTCGTCCTCGGATTCGTCGTCGTGCTGATGGGCTTCGTCTACGGACTCGACCTGCTGTTCACGTGGGTCGTAGACGTCATCTTCGGCATCCCGGGCTGAATCCGCCCCGAAGCACGCCGCTGACGACCGGCACCCGCACCCCCCAATGGAAGAGAACGCAAGTGTCTGAAAGATATGTCGACGACGCCGACTGGTCGACCGCGGCCGAGCAGTCGAGTGAGGACGACGAAGCGCAGGAGGGCAACGTCCTGGCCGGCCAGGAACGCTCGGCCCAGGCGCCTGAGCACGCCGCCGTCCACGTCGTCGACACCGACGACACCGACGGCGCCGACGACGCGGACCCATCCGACGCTGACCTGGACGACATCGACATCGACGACCCGGAGGCAGACGCCATCGTGAACGACGCACTTGAGATCGACGAAGCCGCAGAGGCCGAGGCTGCCGCCGAGGTGCTCAACGACTCGCTGGCCGAAGAGTCCGCCGAGCGCGCGGCCGAGGCTGCCGACGAGGTCACCCCCTATGACGGGCCCGAGGTGGGCGCCGACGAGGACGATGCGGCCGACGAAGAGCCCGCCGACCCGTACGAGGCGTTCCGCGACGAACTGCGCTCGCTGCCGGGCAAGTGGTACGTCATCCACTCGTACGCCGGCTTCGAGCGCAAGGTGAAGGCCAACATCGAGCAGCGCAAGTCGACGCTCGAGGTCGAGGACGACATCTACCAGATCGAGGTTCCCCTCGAGGACGTCGTCGAGATCAAGAACGGCCAGCGCAAGATGGTCACCCGTGTGCGCATCCCCGGCTACGTGCTGGTGCGCATGGAGCTCAACGAAGACACCTGGTCGGTCGTGCGGCACACGCCCGGCGTCACCGGGTTCGTCGGCAACGCGCACAATCCGACGCCGCTGCGCTTCGAAGAGGCCTTCAACATGCTGAAGTCGCTCGTCGAGGTCAAGGAGGTCGCTCCGGCCAAGGGCGGCGGCGCCAAGGCCGCGGCCGCGCAGACCCGGGCCATCCCCGCCGAGGTCGACTTCGAGATCGGCGAGACCATCACCATCAAGGAAGGCTCGTTCGCGGGCCTGCCCGGTTCGATCAGCGAGATCAAGCCCGAGAGCGGCAAGCTCACCGTGCTCGTCTCACTGTTCGAGCGTGAGACCCCGGTCGAGCTCTCGTTCGACCAGGTCACCAAGCTCTGACACCTCGGGTCGCGACGACCCGCTGTGCAACCGAGGCCCCGCCGGCTCCGTGCCGGCGGGGCGTCGTCGCTTCGTGCCCTCGGCTCAGTGCGCGTGCCGCCCGGCCCAGTGCGGACTCTGGATGAGGCCGATCAGGTTGCCGAACGGGTCGGCCACCGATGCCGACAGCCAGCCTTCGCCGCGCACGGTCACCGGGTCGAAGGGCGTCGCCCCCAGCTCCCGCAGCCTGTCGAACGCCGCCTGGATGTCGTCGACATGGATGCTGACCAGCGCGCCGCCCGGCGCCGGCAGGCTCGGCCGGAAGCGCGCATCCATGAGGGCGAGTTCGTCTTCGTCGTCGCCGAACCGCCACTCCGCATACTGCACCGGGCCGGTCTCCGGGCGCACGAAGTACGGCGGCTCACCGAGCACCGTGCTGTACCAGTCCACGGCCGCGGCCATGTCGTCGGCGACGAGGTTGAGGTTGGCAAGTCCACGGAACATATCTCCTCCTGAGGTGTGTCGTTTCCTCCATGCTTCCGGGTAAAGTGATCACGTACTGATCACTTCAGAATCGGATGTCACTTCAGAATCGGATGTCTCTGTGCGCGCCGACCGGCTGATCCAGGCACTTCTCGTCCTGCAGGGACGGTCGCACATCACGGCGTCCGAACTCGCCGCCGAGCTGGAGGTCTCGGTGCCGACGGCGCGGCGCGACCTCGAAGCGCTGCTGATGGCCGGCGTGCCGCTGTACCCCACGCGCGGTCGGGGCGGCGGCTGGCGGCTGATCGGCGGCGCGCGCACCGACCTGACGGGACTGACACAGGCGGAGACCACGGCGCTGCTGGGCGGCCTGGCCCAGGCGGCCGCGGCGACGCCTGAGCGCACACAGGCGATGCGAAAGGTGATGCAGGCGCTGCCTGCGCCGTTCCGTGCGGGCGCGGAGAGGGTGGTGGATGCCACGGTGCGTGACGCCCCGTGGGGGGCGATCGGCCAGGATGAGGCCCCGGAGGCCATCGTCGCACTGCAGCGCGCCGTCGCCGAAGGTCGTCAGGTTCGTATCGCGTACGGCGATGCACCCGACCCCGTCGACCTCGTGCCGCTCATCGTCGGCACCCGGGGGCGGATCTGGTACGCGATCGCCGCGCCGGCAGGCAGCGACGGTGAGACGGCCCACACGCAACGCGCTCGCACGTACCGGGTCGACCGGATGCGCTCGGCGACCGTGCTGCCCGGGGCCGGTTCCGCTCCGGTCGGATTCGATCGTGCTGCGGCATGGGAGGTGATGGTCGAGCAGGTGGAGGAGCTGCGCGGCGCCGTGCACGCTCGCGTGCTGGTGCACCCCCGTGCCGTCGCAGCGCTGCGCGACCGGTTCGGCGCACAGGCCCGGGTGCTCGCCGAGGAGGCGGGCAGCGGGCCGGTGCCCATGGAGGTGCGCGCACACCGCGTCGACGCGCTGGCCGAGCAACTCGCCGGTTGGACCGATGTCGCCGAGGTCACCGCACCCGCCGAACTGCAGGTCGCGCTGCGCGAACTGGGATTGCGCATCGCCGCCCGATACGCAGACGCCTGAGTGTGTCGCGAGGCTCCGTCGCATGGCGTAAGATGAGGAGGTTGCACGTTCGCGCTCCGTCGCGCCCGCGCAGCGAACCGCCGTCCGGAACCGCCGGATCCGCGGGAGAGGGATGCCACCGGCATCCACTCGAGGAAAGGAAACACTATGGCACCGAAGAAGAAGGTGACCGGCCTGATCAAGCTCCAGATCAACGCCGGTGCCGCCAACCCGGCGCCGCCGATCGGGCCCGCGCTCGGTCAGCACGGCGTCAACATCATGGAGTTCTGCAAGGCGTACAACGCCGCGACCGAGTCGCAGCGCGGCAACGTCGTCCCCGTCGAGATCACCGTCTACGAGGACCGCAGCTTCACCTTCATCCTGAAGACCCCGCCGGCAGCGGAGCTCATCAAGAAGGCCGCAGGCCTGCAGAAGGGTTCGGCCACGCCGCACACGACCAAGGTGGGCAAGCTCACCAAGGACCAGGTGCGCCAGATCGCCGAGACCAAGCAGCCCGACCTGAACGCGAACGACCTCGAGGCCGCCGCGAAGATCATTGCCGGCACCGCCCGTTCCATGGGCATCACGGTTGAGGGCTGAGGGGAGAACGACAATGGCTAAGTCCAAGGTTTACGCAGCTGCCGCGGCCAAGATCGACCGCGACAAGTTCTACACGTCCACCGAGGCGGTCGCCCTCGCCAAGGAGACCGGCTCGAAGAAGTTCGACTCCACCGTCGAGGTCGCCCTCAAGCTCGCGGTGGACCCGCGCAAGGCCGACCAGATGGTCCGTGGCACGGTCATGCTGCCGCACGGCACCGGCAAGACCGCCCGCGTCATCGTGTTCGCCAACGGCCCGGCCGCTGAGGCTGCCATCGCCGCGGGTGCGGACGAGGTCGGCGGCACCGAGCTGATCGAGAAGGTCGCCGGCGGCTGGACCGACTTCGACGCCGCCGTCTCGACCCCTGAGCTCATGGGCCAGGTCGGTCGCCTCGGCAAGGTGCTGGGTCCGCGTGGCCTCATGCCCAACCCCAAGACCGGCACCGTGGCCCCCAACCCGGCCAAGGCCGTCGAGGAGATCAAGGGCGGCAAGATCGAGTTCCGCGTCGACAAGCACGCCAACGTGCACTTCATCGTCGGCAAGGCGTCGTTCACCGCCGAGCAGCTGGACGAGAACTTCAAGGCCGCTCTCGAGGAGATCGTCCGTCTGAAGCCGTCGAGCGCGAAGGGTCGTTACATCCAGAAGGGTGCCCTGTCGACGACCTTCGGCCCCGGCATCCCGCTGGACGTCAACGCCATCGGCTGACATCCGTCACGCACAACGGGCCTCACCTTCGGGTGGGGCCCGTTGTCGTCGGTGGATGCCGGGGCTCACGCCGTCGGCAGCACCTCGAAGCCGTCGGCGCCGGTGACCGTGGCATCCACCACCTGCGCCGAAGTCACCCGAGAGCCGGGCGGCCCCTCGGCCATCCACGCCAGCACCTCGTCGACCTGCGCGTCCGTACCCTCGACCTCGGCCTCGACGGTGCCGTCGCGCCGGTTGCGCACCCAGCCGTGGGCGCCCGCCTCGCGCGCGATCATCCGCATCGTGTAGCGGTAGCCCACGCCCTGGACCTCGCCGTGGACGATCACGTGCACGCGTCTCATGTCCCCATCCTGTCGCGCCCGCCCGGAAGATGACAGGATGCCGTCATGGGAACCATCGACGACTACCTCGCCGGACTCGACCCGCTGGACGCCGCCGTCATCGGCCACGCCTACGATGTCGCCCGAGACGTGGTTCCCGACGCGGAGCAGGGCCTGGGGTACGGCATGCCGGCGCTCACCTACCGCGGAAAGTCGCTGCTGTCGCTCATGCGCGCCAAGCGGCATATCGGCGTCTACCCGTTCAGTCCGGCCGCGATCAACGAGATCGCCGAGTTGCTCGACGGCGTCGACACGGCCAAGGGCACGATCCGGTTCTCACCCGAGGCGCCGCTGCCCGACGCCACGATCCGGGCACTGGTACAGGCACGGAAGACGCAGATCGAGGGGTCCTGATCGCCGGTTCTCATCGGGGGAGGATGAGCGAGACCGCGAGGGCGAGCATGACGACGGCGATCACACCGTCGAGCATCCGCCACGCGCGCGGCGTCGCCAGCCAGCGGCCGAGCACGCGTGCGCCGACGGCAAGACCGTAGAACCAGATGAGGGATGCCGCCACGGCGCCGGCCGCGAAGGCCCAGCGCGTGTCACCGTGCGTGCTGGCCACCGTGCCGAGCAGAAAGACGGTGTCGAGGTACACGTGCGGGTTCAGCCATGTCAGCGCCAGGCACGTGAGAATCACCGGTGCGAGCCGCGCGCGTGCCGAGGCCGGCCCGCCGCCTGCGGATGGATGCGCTCCTCCAGGCGTCACGCACGGACGCCCCGCGCCGGCCGAGGCGGCGCTTCCTGGCATCTCGGCGGCGCGACGCGCCGCGGTGGCGGCCACGAGGGGGACGTCCGCGGATACCGCGGGGAGAGCCGCTCCGGTGGGGCGCAGAGCGCGGCGCGCGGCCAGCACCGCGTAAACGAACAGGAACGCCGCACCCGCCCAGCGCACCACGACGATGAGCCAGGGCGCCGCGTGCAGCACGAGGCCGAGTCCCGACACGCCCAGGACGATGAGCACGGCGTCCGACGCCGCGCACACGGCCGCGACCGTCAGTGCGTACTCCCGCCGCACGCCCTGACGCAGCACGAACAGGTTCTGTGCGCCGATCGCGATGATCAGCGACAGGCCGAGGCCGAGGCCGGCGATCGCGGAAGTGAGCATGCCCTGACGCTATGACGCCGCGATGATACAGTCCAGTTCAAGATTCTTGTGCACAATAAGGAGCGCTTACGTTGCGACTGTCCGCCGATCTGGCCGAGACCCTCGTCGTCGTCCTCGATGAGGGCAGTCTGGACGCCGCCGCACGACGCCTGCACGTGACGCCGTCGGCGGTGAGTCAGCGCATCAAAGCGCTCGAAGAACAGGTGGGCCGGGTGCTGCTGGTGAGGTCGAAGCCGGTGCGGCCCACCGACGCCGCACACGCGATCGTCCGGTATGCGCGGCAGTTGTCGCTGCTCGAGCACGATGCGATCGTCGAGCTGGGCGGGGCGGACCAGACCCGGGTGTCCGTGCCGCTCGCGGTCAACGCCGACTCGCTGGCCACCTGGTTCCTGGCGCCGCTGGCGCGGCTGACCCACCGGCATCCACTCGTCTTCGACCTGCACCGCGACGACCAGGACTTCACCGCGGGCCTGCTCGAGTCGGGCACGGTGATGGGGGCGGTCACTTCGCGGGCGGAGCCGGTGTCGGGGTGCGTCGTCAGCGCCCTCGGGGTGCTGCGGTACGAAGCCGTGGCGACGCCGGCGTATGTGGCGGCCTGGCTGGGCGGCGCCGACATCGCCGAAGCGCTCACCGCGGCACCGCTGATCGACTTCGACCGCCGTGATGACCTGCAGCGACAGTGGCTCGCCGCGCGCGCGGTCGACCCGTCGGGGCCTCCGCGCCATTTCGTGCCGGCGTCGCACGACTTCGCGACCGCCGTCCGGCTGGGCCTGGGCTGGGCGCTGCTGCCGCGGATGCAGTCGCAGGCAGCGCTGGACGCCGGTGAGCTGGTGCTGCTGGGCGGCCCGCCGGTCGACGTGCCGCTCTACTGGCAGCAGTGGAACCTGCGGTCACCGCTGCTGGAGGCGGTTGCCGAGGAGATCGTCACAGAGGGGCGACGGGTGCTCGTGGTCTGACGGCTCAATCGTCGCTGATGCTGAGCACGATCTTGCCGCGCGTGTGACCGCGTTCGAGCTCTGTGTGCGCGGCACCGGCATCGGACAGATCGAAGACCTTGTCGACGTACACCTGGATGCTGCCCGAGTCGAGCAGTCGCGCGATCGTGGCCAGGACCGCGCCGTCGGGGACCACCTTGTGCTGCGTGGCACGCACGCCCGCGGCAGCCGCGGCCTCGGCATAGCCGGGAAAGGCGCCGGTGGGAACCATGATGTACAGCCCACCGGAGCGCAGGACGCCCAGCGACCGGGTGCCGGTCTCGTCGTGCACGTTGCCGATGAGATCGATCACCACGTCGACGTCGTGCACGGCGTCCTCGAAGCGCGTCGTGGTGTGGTCGACGACCTCGTGCGCCCCCAGCTTTCGCAGCCATGACAGGTTGCGCGTCGAGCCGGTGGCCGTCACGTGGGCACCGAAGTAGGCGGCCAGCTGCACGGCGAAATGCCCCACGCCGCCAGCGCCGGCGTGGATGAGCACCCGCTGACCCTCGTGGGCACGGGCTGTCTCGACGACGAGCCCCCACGCGGTGAGGGCGGCCAGCGGCACGCCGGCGGCCTCGACGTGCGACAGTGAGGCGGGCTTGCGCGCCACCGACAGGGTGGGCACGACGGTGTACTCGGCGTAGGTTCCGCCCGAGCGGGGGAAGGGGACCATGCCGAACACTTCGGTGCCCGGTTGCAGCGGGTGCGACTCATCGGGGGCTGTGACGACGACCCCGCTGAAATCCAAGCCCAGGGTGCTGGGGAACGCGCTGATCGCGCCGAACGTCCCGCGACCGGCCCGGGTCTTGGCGTCGATGGGATTGACCCCTGCCGCGACGGAGCGCACGAGCAGCTCGCTGATCACGGGGCTCGGGACGGGGACGGATGCCACGCGCAGAACGTCGGCGGAGCCGGCGGCGTCGATGACGACCGCGCGCATGGAGTCCGGCAGATCGGGCACGGGCGTCCGTTCGGTGCCGGCAGCGGCAGCACCGCGGGGTGGCCGGAATCTCATCGGTAGATCCTTCCGTGGGCGTCGCGCGTCGAGGGCGCTGTCGACGTGTGAGTCCCAGTGAACCGGAGAATTGTCTCGGTCGTGTTACGGCGGTGATACTGCCGCGCGACGCGTGCCGGCACCGTGCGCGGGGGCGGACTCACTCGCCGCTCACCGGGCGACCAGTGCCGACAGCGAATGCGGGGACAGCACGTGCTCGATGGCCAGCACGCTCGCGCCCAGCACGCCGGCGTTGTGAGCCGCGGTGGACGGGACGATCGCGAGGTGCTCGGTGGCCAGCGGGATCGACCGGGTGTAGACCACTTCGCGGATGCCGGCGATGAGGTGCTCGCCGACCCGCGCCATCGAACCGCCCAGGGCGATGACCGAGGGATTCACGATGCTCACACACGCGGTGAGGACCTCGCCGATGTCGCGACCCGCTTGGCGGACCGCCTGGACCGCCTCCATGTTGCCGCGCTTGACGAGGTCGACGACATCGTCGCCGTTGGCGGCGGAAATGCCCTGGGCACGCAACGCGCGGGCGATGGCCGGACCCGACGCCAAGGTCTCGAGGCAGCCGGTGTTGCCGCAATGGCAGGGCACCCCCGCGCCGCGCGCGACGCGGACATGACCGATGTCTCCGCCGATGCCCTGGGCGCCGCGCTGGAGCGCGCCGCCCGAGATGATCCCCGCCCCGATGCCGGTGGCCACCTTGACGAACATCAGGTGCTCCACGCCCGCCCACGCCGTTGCGCGCTCGCCGAGCGCCATGATGTTCACGTCGTTGTCGACCAGCACGGGCACGTTGAGGTGCTGCTGCACCCAGCCCGGTACGTCGAAGCGGTCCCACCCCGGCATGATCGGTGGGTTCACCGGCCGGCCCGTCGAGTGCTCGACAGGCCCCGGAACGCCCATGCCGATCGCGGCGAGCTCGGCCGTCGACCGGTCGATCCGGGTCAGCAGGGCCCGTGAGTTCTCGACGACCCAGGTCAGCACCGGCACCGGCCCCAGGCCGATGTCGAGCGATTCGCTGTGCTCGGCCAGGACGGTGCCGGCAAGATCGGTGACGGCCAGCGTGGCGTGTGATGCCCCGAGATCGGCGGCCAGCACGAGCCGCGCATTCGGGTTGAGGGCGAAGCGAGACGGCGGGCGACCCCCGGTCGACACGGTTTCGGCGATCGGGGTGATCAGCCCCATCCGCAGCAGTTCGTCCACGCGCGCGGCGATGGTCGAGCGCGCCAGGCCGGTGGCCTTCGCCAACTCGGCACGGGTGCGCGGCACGCCGTCACGGAGAAGCTGGAACAGCTGGCTCACTCCGGAGACCCCGGCGGTCGATTGCGCGCTCATGCTCGCCACCTCTCACAATCATCCGCGTCACACGGCACGGCACCCGCGTCTGGACCGAGGTGGCCGGGCGTCACGCAGAGCGGCCGGCGGGCTTCGCGAAGCGCTGCTGCAGCAGCACGGCGACGACGATGATGATGCCCTTCACGACGGCCTGCGCCGAGGAGTTCAGGTTGTTCTGAACGAAGACGTTGCTCAACGTCGCGAAGATCAGAACGCCGAACACGGTGCCGGTGATCGTCCCGCGGCCGCCGATCAGAAGCGTACCACCGACGACGACAGCGGCGATCGCGTCGAGCTCGAGCAGCGTGCCGTGTGTGGAGGTGCCGGCCGTCGTGCGGCCGAGGTACATCACGGCGGCGATGCCGGCGCACAGACCGGCGATCGCGTAGAGCCACATGGTGTGACGCTTCACGTTGATGCCGGCCAGGCGTGCGGCCTCGCGGTTGCCGCCGATGGCCACCGTACGGCGGCCGAACGTCGTGCGGTTGAGCACGACCCAGCCGAGCACGGCGACGATCGCGAAGATCCAGATGAGGATGTCGACACCGAGGAAGTCGAGGTTCATGAACTCGACGAAGTCACGGTCGCGCACCTGCAGCGTGCGCCGATCAGCGAGGATCTCGGCCAGACCCCGCGCGGCCACGAGCATCGCGAGCGTCGCCATGAACGCCACGACCTTGCCGTAGGCGATGACGATGCCGTTGATCAGGCCGGCGCCCGTGCCCACCAGCAGCGCGATCACGACCATGACGATCCAATGGAGTTGATCGGCCAGATCCTGCACCACGGCGAGAGTCGCCACTACCGAAGCCAGGCCGAGCACCGACCCGACCGACAGGTCGATGCCGCTGGAGATGATGACCAGCGTCATGCCGATGCTGACGACGCCGATGATGGAGGCCGCCCGCAGGATCGTCAGGACGTTGCTCACACTCGTGAAGGTGTCGGGCGCGGTGACCGCGCCGACGACGACCAGCACCAGAAGCGCGGCGACCAGGCCGAGGTTGCGGCCCACGCCTCCCGACATGATGCGCTGCCGGCGTGACATGCCCGGTCCGCTCGGTGTGCCGGACGGCTCGGGAGCGACCGATGCGGAGGGAACGGCGTTGGCCCGGAGGTTCTGAGGGGGAGCCCCGCTGGGGCTGGTCTGCTCGCTCACGCGGCGGTTCCTTTCATGATGAGGTCGAGCACACCGTGCTCGGTGATCTGGGAAGCGGGAAGAGTCTGGAGGACGCGGCCTTCGGCGACCACGAGCACGGTGTCGGCCAGGCCGAGCACTTCCTCGATCTCACTCGAGACGACCACGACGGCGTTGCCTTCGGCGGCGAGGCGCCGGATGAGTGCATAGATCTCGGCCCGGGCGCCGACGTCCACACCGCGCGTGGGCTCGTCGAGCAGCAGCACGCGGGTGCCGTGGACGAGCCAGCGCGCGAGAAGGATCTTCTGCTGGTTGCCGCCCGAGAGGGTCACGGCGGGACGGTCGGGGTCTGCAGGGCGAAGCTCGAGCGCCTCGATCTGTTCGCGCGCCGCCCGGCGTTCGGCGCGCTCGTCGAGGAATCCCGCCCTCGCGAAGCGGGCGACCGACGACAAGGTCACGTTCACGAAGATCGGCTCGTCGAGCACAAGTCCCTGGCTCTTGCGCTCTTCGGGCGACAGGCCCACACCCGATCGGACGGCGTGGACGATCGAGCCGCGGCGCAACGTCTTTCCCGCGACCTTCACACTGCCGGTGGCGGCGCGCCGCGCGCCGTAGACCGTCTCGAGGATCTCCGACCGGCCGGACCCGACGAGACCGGCCAGCCCGATGACCTCGCCGGCACGCACCGAGAACGAGACATCGGAGAAGATGCCGGTCACACCCAGGCCGTCGACCTCGAGTACCGTCGGCGCGTCGACGGGCACCGGGACGGCGGGCGGGAACACGTTCTCCACGTCGCGGCCGGTCATGAGGCGGATCAGGTCGGCGGTCGGGGTGTCGGCCACGGGAAGTCCCGTCGCCGTCGTGCGGCCGTCCTTGAGGACGGTGATGCGATCGCCGATCTGGCGGATCTCCTCCAGGCGGTGGGTGATGTAGACCACGCCGATCCCGGCGGCCGTCAGCTCCTTCACGACGTGGAAGAGATTGCTGACCTCTTCGGAGTCGAGCACCGCAGAGGGCTCATCCATGATGATGAGCCGGATGTCGTGCGACAGCGCGCGCGCCATGCTCACGATCTGCTTGTTGGCCGTGCTCAGATGCCCGACCTCGAGGTTCGGTGACAGGTTGCCGTGGCCGAGTCGGCGCAGCAGCTCTCGGGTCTTCTTGGCCGCCTCGGACCGGCTGGTGAAGCCGCCGCGGGAGAGTTCGTGCCCGAGGAAGATGTTCTCGGCGATCGTCAGGCCGTCGACCACGTCCAGTTCCTGGTACATGGTGGCGATGCCCAGTGCGATCGCCGACTCGGGATCGGAGATCTCCACGCTCTCGCCCCGCCAGGTGATATCGCCCTCATCGGGTCGATGAACACCCGCGAGCGTCTTGATCAGGGTCGACTTGCCGGCGCCGTTCTGGCCGAGGATGCAGTGGACCTCTCCCGGCAGCACGGTGAGGTCGACACCCTTCAGCGCCTGCACGCCGCCGAAGGCCTTCGTCACGCCCCGGACGTGGAGTAATGCCGATTCATGGTCATCTTTGATCACTCGGGGAACATAACACGGACGAACCCGGGGCGCGACTCTGTCGTCGCGCCGGGCGCCTGGACTCGGCGGTCGCCCCACGTGAGCCGGAACGGCGGGGAAGTTACCGCGCACATGGACTTCTGCCGACCACGAACCAAAAGTTGACGAACGCGCCGTCACTTCTGCTACGTTGATCGGGTCAGCGACGACCCTCCTCGGTGCGTGCATCTCCGAGACGCGCTGGCCCCAGCTGCATCACATTCAAGGAGGAAAAATGCGCTCACGAACCACAGCGCGTACGCGACTGGTTCTCACCGGGACAGCCGTCGTGGCTGCGATCGGTCTGTTGGCCGGCTGCACCGGATCAGGTGCCGAGGAAGACCCCACCCTCGATCAGGGGACCTCCGCCGAGGAGAACGCCGCGACCGGTGACACGGTGGTCATCGGATTCTCCGGTCCGGCGGCCGACCACGGCTGGCTCGGTGCCATCAACTCCGGCGCACAGGCCGCCGCCGACAGCTTCGACGACGTCGAGCTGAAGGTCGCCGAGGGGACGAACGACCCGATCGCGCAGATCGCGGCGGTCGAGACCTTCGTCAACGAAGGCGTCGACGCGATCGTCCTGCTGCCCAGCGACGGCGCCGCGCTCACCGAAGCGGCGATCGCCGCCATGGAGGCCGGCGTCCCGGTCATCAACGTCGACCGCGAGTTCTCGAGCCCCTTCGCGGCGCGCGCGACCGTCTTGGGTGACAACTACGGAATGGGCGTCAGTGCCGGCACCTACATCTGCGAGCAGCTCGGAGGCGAAGGCTTCGTCGCCGAGATCGCCGGCATCGACTCGCTGCCGCTCACGCAGGACCGGTCGCAGGGCTTCAAGGACGCGCTGGCGGACTGCGGGCTTCAGGTCGACGCCCGCGTGGCAGCGGACTTCACCGTCGCCGGCGGCGAGGCCGTCACGGCGCAGCTGCTGGCCGCCAACCCGAAGATCGACGCGATCTGGAACCACGACGACGACCAGGGCATCGGTGTCCTCGCCGCGATCAACTCCGCCGGCCGCAGCGAGTTCTTCATGATGGGCGGCGCGGGCAGCCGCAGCGCCATGGAGGCCATCGAGGCGGACGACAGCGTGCTGAAGGCGACGGTCATCTACCCGTCGACGCAGGCCGCGGACGGCGTGGCGCTGGCGCGTCTGATCGCACAGGGCAAGACGATGAGCGACCTGATCACGCCCGGCATCCCGAACCGGATCGTGCTCGACGCGCCCGTTGTCACCAAGGAGAACGTCGACCAGTTCATCGACCTGTCCTTCGAGTAATCATCCACGGGGCACCCGTCGCGTTCGGCGGGTGCCCCACCCCAACCTCCAGAGGGGATATCGCGTTGACCGACAACCTCCCAGCCGATCGCTCGGCTCAGACGCCGGGCGAGACGAAGCAGCAGCTCCGTGTGGCCATGATCGGACACGGCTTCATGGGGTCCGCCCATTCGCAGGGGTGGCGCGTCGCGCCACGGTTCTTCGACCTGCCCCTCGAACCGGTGCTTCAGGCGGTCGTCGGCCGCAACCCCGAGACCACCGCGGCCGCCGCCGAGAAGTGGGGCTGGCACGAAGCGGCCACCGACTGGCGAGAGGTCATCGCGCGCGATGACATCGATGTGGTCGACATCGTCACCCCGGGTGACACCCACGCCGAGATCGCGCTGGCCGCGCTCGCGGCCGGCAAGCACGTGCTGTGCGAGAAGCCGCTGGCCAACTCGGTCGCCGAAGCACAGGCGATGGCCGACGCGGCGGCCGACGCAGCGGCGTCGGGCGTGCGCTCGATGGTCGGCTTCACCTATCGGCGCGTACCGGCGGCCACGTTCGCGCGCGACCTCATCGCGCAGGGCCGCCTCGGCGAGATCCGGCAGGTGCGTGCCGAGTACCTTCAGGACTGGCTGAGCGACCCCGAAAGCCCGATGACCTGGCGCCTGGACAAGTCCGTGGCCGGCTCCGGCGCCCTCGGCGACATCGGCGCGCACGCCATCGATCTGGCCGAGTACATGACCGGCCAGCACGTGGAGACCGTGTCGGGAATCATCGAGACCCTCGTGACCGAACGTCCGCTGCTCGGCGAGAGCGTGGGGCTGTCCGGGACCGCCTCGGCCGAGCGTGGCACGGTCACCGTCGACGACGTGGCGCTGTTCACCGGCCGACTCACCTCGGGAGCCCTGGCCTCCTTCGAAGCCACCCGCTTCCGCACCGGTCGCAAGAACGCGCTGCGCATCGAGATCTCCGGCACGCGTGGCGCGCTGGCATTCGACCTCGAGCGGATGAACGAACTCGAGTTCTACGACGCGACACACGCCGATACCGAGCTCGGCTTCCGTCGCATCCTCGTCACCGAGCACGACCATCCGTACCTGGCGCCCTGGTGGCCGACCGGTCACATGCTCGGCTACGAGCACGGCTTCTCGCATCAGGTCGTCGATTTCGTCACGGCGATCCACGAGGGATCCCAGCCCAGGCCGTCGTTCGCCGACGGACTGCACGTGCAGCGGGTGCTCGACGCCGTCGAGCGCAGCTCGGGCGCCGGCAGCGCCTGGGTCTCCACTGCGGGCTGACGCCGCACCCACCACGACAAGAAGAGGAAGGCATCGCAATGGCACGCCCGATCACGTTGTTCACCGGCCAGTGGGCCGATCTGCCGTTCGAAGAAGTGGCTCGGCTCGCCGGCGAATGGGGCTACGACGGTCTCGAGATCGCCTGCTGGGGCGATCACCTCGACCCCTGGCGCTGGGATGAGCCCGGCTATGTCGAAGGCAAGCTCGAGGTGCTGGAGCGCAACGGGCTGAAAGTCTGGACGATCGCCAACCACCTGAAGGGGCAGGCCGTCTGCGACGACCCGATCGACCAGCGTCACCGCGACATCGTCAGCGACCGCGTCTGGGGCGACGGCGACCCCGAAGGGGTGCGTCAGCGTGCCGCCGAGGAGATGAAGAACACCGCGCGGCTGGCCGCGAAACTGGGCGTGAAGACGGTCACCGGCTTCACCGGGTCGTCGATCTGGAAGTACGTCGCGATGTTCCCGCCGGCGTCACAGGCGATGGTGGATGCCGGATACGAAGACTTCGCGAAGCGCTGGAACCCGATCCTCGACGTGTTCGATGAAGTCGGCGTCCGGTTCGCGCACGAGGTGCACCCGTCTGAGATCGCGTACGACTACTGGACGACGAAGCAGACGCTCGAGGCGATCGGGCATCGCGAGGCGTTCGGTCTGAACTGGGACCCGAGCCACATGGTGTGGCAGGACCTCGACCCGGTCTCCTTCCTCTGGGATTTCCAGGACCGGATCTACCACGTGCACTGCAAGGACACCAAGAAGCGCCTGGGCAACGGCCGCAACGGTCGACTGTCTTCGCACCTGGCGTGGGCCGATCCTCGCCGCGGATGGGACTTCATCTCCACGGGACACGGCGACGTGCCGTGGGAGGACGCGTTCCGGATGCTGAACGCGATCGGCTACACGGGCCCGCTGTCGGTGGAGTGGGAGGATGCCGGAATGGACCGTCTCGTCGGTGCCCCCGAGGCTCTCGAGTTCGTGCGGCGCCTGTCGACCTACGAGCCTTCGGCGGCTGCCTTCGACGCGGCCTTCAGTACGAAGTAGGCGCCGGCGGTCAGGCGAGATCGGCCGACTGCGACAGCGCGTGCAGGAGCCGGGTGAGCTCGCGGATATCGTCGACGTCCCACCGTTCCAAGGCTGACGAGAGCATGTGCTCGCGCGGGGCGCGCACGGCGCGCAGACGGTCGAGGCCCTCGGGCGTGGCCGACAGCAGGCTCGAGCGTCCGTCCTCGGGGTCGGGGGTGCGCGTGACCAGTCCGAGACCCTCGAGTTCGCGGACCGCGCGGCTCATCTGGCCTTTGTCGGAATGCAGGGTCTCGGCCAGCGCCGACAGGGTGATCGCCTCGCGGCGTGCGATGGTGGTGAACACCTTGTAGGCGCCCGGCAGCATGCCGGGGCTGAGCTGCTGCGCGTTCTCGGCCAGCAGCCGCCGCACGTGCGTGAACAGCTCACTGAACTCACCCTCCAGCGCGCGGACGGCCTCGGTGCGATCGGTCGCGGTCGGGGTCTCGGACATCGTCATCACCCTATCGAGCGGACGCGCTCGGCTCGGCTGCGGCCTCGGCGTCGTCCCCGGCATCCATCGCCGGCACCGTGCCGGTTGCCGTGAGCGTGTCCATGGCCGCCGGCACCGACACCGTCGCGAGGTCGGCCTCGCCGGCCTGCAGACGCTCGGTCGTGGTCATCGTCAGCAGCGGCTTGTCGGGCAGGAACAGGACCGCGAGCAGGCTGATGATCGCGAACGGCACCGCGATGAGGAACGAGTGCGAGATGCCGGTCGCGTAGATGTCTTCGATCACGATGCGCAAGGTCTCGGGCATCGTCGATACCTGTGGCATCGTGCCGGACCGCAGCTGCTCGGCCCACGAGGCGGCATCGGCGCCGAGGGTCGCCAGCGCCGCGCGGATGTCGTCGGCCCGCGAACCCACGAGGTCGGTGACCTTGGTCGCCAGTGCCGCTCCCATGACCGACACCCCGACGGTGCCGCCGAGACTGCGGAAGAAGGCGACGCCCGAGCTGGCGACGCCGATCTCGGTCGGTTTCGACGTGTTCTGAACGACGAGCACGAGGTTCTGCATCGTCATGCCCACGCCTGCGCCGAGCAGGAACATGTAGAGCGAGACGAGCGCGAAGTTCGTGTCGTAATGGATCGTCGAAAGCAGCCACGACCCGGCGATGAGCGACACCGATCCGATGACCAGGAACGGCTTCCACCGGCCCGTCTTGGTGATGAGGGCGCCGATGCCGACCGAGGCGATGAGCTGACCGGCGATCATGGGGATCGTCATGAGCCCGGCTTCGGTGGGCGTCGCGCCACGGGCCAGCTGCATGTACTGGCTGAGGAAGACCGCCGCACCGAACATGGCGATGCCGGTGGCGATCGAGGCGACCACCGAGAGGGTGAAGGTGCGGTCGCGGAACAGCGTGAGGGGGATGAGCGGCTCGGCCGAGCGCAGCTCGACGATGACGAACACGATCGCACCCAGCAGTGCGCCGCCCACCATGAGCACGGTCTCCAGGCTCCACCACGCGAAGCTCTCACCCGCGATGCTCACCCAGATCAGCACGGATGACACCGAGGCCGACAGCAGGATGATGCCGAGGTAGTCGATGCGGGCCTTCTTCTCGGGCAGCGTCGGCACGCGCAGGGTGCGCTGCACGATGATCAGCGCGGCGATCGCGACGGGGAGGGCCACGTAGAAGTTCCAGCGCCAGCCCCAGGCGTCGGTGATGACACCGCCCAGCAGCGGACCCCCGATGGTCGCGAGTGCCATGACGGCGCCGAACAGGCCCATGTAGCGGCCGCGTTCGCGCGGACTGATGATGTCGGCCAGCAGCACCTGGCTGAGGGCGGCGAGCCCACCGGCGCCGAGCCCCTGCACGGCGCGGAAGGCGATGAGCATCTCGGCGTTCTGCGAGAAGCCTGCGGCCGCGGTGGCCAGTACGAAGATCACGATCGCGAGCTGGAAGAGGGCCTTGCGATTGGTGAGGTCGGCCAGCTTGCCCCAGATCGGGGTCGAGATGGCCGTGGTGAGCAGCGTCGCGGTCACCACCCAGGTGAAGGCCGTCTGGTTGCCGCCGAGGTCGTGGATGATCACCGGCAGAGACGACGACACGACGGTCGAGGCGAGCATCGAGACGAACATGCCCAGGAGGAGGCCGGAGAGTGCTTCGAGCACCTGACGGTGTGACATTTTGGGCGGGGCCGCGAGCGCGGATGAGGACATGGGTACAGCTCCTGGACGGATGTGAAGGGGGAGGGGCGCACGGCGACGACGGTGCGTGTCGTTGATCGACGTCAACGGTTGAAGATTGTCAACTATATGCGCATGATTGACTGATGTCAACTAAGTGTGGACGGATGTCGGTGAGCTCGCGCCGAGCGGATCAGTCGGCGAGGGCGAGCGCGCGGAACTGCTGGCGCGGGGATGCCGGAGTGGGCGTCGCGGCCGGCGGAGCAGGTTCGCGCCGCGCGAGCTGGGTCCGGCGATACAGCTCGTCGATGAGATCGGTGGCGAGGTTGACGAGTTTGCGGATCTCACGCTCATCGCGGTCGACCCACGCACATCGCGGCTCGTCGCCCACGGGGACGAAGTCCTGGTGCTCCTCCCACACCACGAGCGTGCGCTCGGCTCCGAGCACGTGCTGCTGCCACCAGACCTGGCGCAGGTAGTTGCGGGGGATCGAGCGCCAGGTCTTGTTCGTCGTCTTGATCTCCGCCAGCACGACCCGTCCTGACCCGTCGACGCCGACTCCGTCGGGGGTTGCGAGGTGGCGCTTCTCGACGACGGCGTGGAACAGTGCCGATGAGGGCTGGATGCCGTGGGTCGCGGCCACCCACGCGGCGATCTCGGGTTCGCGACGCCTCCCGTGGTCGGTGTAGGCGTTGCCTGAGAAGCCCGAACCGCCCAGCTTCGCGTCTGCGGCGCGGGCGATGGCCTTCTCGCTGGTGAGGCCGGCGACATCGGTGGCGGTGATGCCGCGGGAGCGGGCCCGGATCCACCCGACGCGGTCGCGCGAGTCGGCGATGATGCGCGCAGCCAATTCGGGGGTCACCCATCGAGGCTAACCTTCCCGCGCGCGGACCTGAGCCGCGACACCCGTGAGGGCTCATCGCGGGCGGGGGAGTGATTTGGGCTGGCCTCCGGCATCGCGTACACTGGAGGAAGCCAAAGACCGCCGGTCTCGGTGTGCGCGAAAGCGAACATCGACGAAGCTCTGCACAGCAGGGGCCCGCGCAGGTGACACAGACAGACTTCCGGGAGATCCGGGCCGAAGCTCCGTGCGCTTGCGCCGGAGCTTTTTTCTGTTGCGGGGGCGGTCGCGGTCGGCGCCCCGCCATTGCGGAGCGTCACGTATACACAAGGAGTGGCCATGGCGCAGAAGGACGCAACGGTCGCCGAGCTCGCGAAGAATTTCGAGGACTCGACCGCCGTTCTGCTGACCGAGTACCGCGGTCTGACGGTTGCCCAGCTCAAGGAGCTGCGCAACAGCATTCGTCAGGACGCGGAATACGCCGTGGTGAAGAACACGCTGACCAAGATCGCGGCCAAGAACGCCGGGGTCGAGGGTCTCGACGACGACCTCAAGGGGCCGTCGGCGATCGCCTTCGTGCACGGTGACCCGGTCGCCGTCGCGAAGGGGCTGCGTGCCTTCGCCAAGGCTAACCCTCTGCTGGTGATCAAGGGCGGGTACTTCGACGGTGCCCCGCTCTCGCCCGCCGAGGTGAACAAGCTTGCCGACCTCGAGAGCCGTGAAGTCCTGCTGGCGAAGCTCGCCGGTGCGATGAAGGCCTCGATGACCAAGGCGGCATTCGTCTTCAACGCGCTCCCGTCGAAGGCCGTTCGCACGGTCGACGCGCTGCGTGAGAAGCAGGAGTCCGCGGCCTGACATCGGGCCCCGGCAAAGCACAACCCCAATCAAGGAGAATCATCATGGCAAAGCTCAGCACTGAGGAGCTGCTCGACGCGTTCAAGGAGCTCACCCTCATCGAGCTCAGCGAGTTCGTGAAGGCGTTCGAGGAGACCTTCGACGTCACCGCCGCCGCGCCCGTCGCGGTCGCCGCCGCGGGTGCCCCCGCCGGTGGTGCCGGCGACGCCGCCGCCGAGGAGGAGAAGGACTCGTTCGACGTCATCCTCGAGGCCGCCGGCGACAAGAAGATCCAGGTCATCAAGGTCGTCCGCGAGCTCACCTCGCTCGGCCTCGGCGAGGCCAAGGCCGTCGTCGACGGTGCCCCCAAGGCCGTCCTGGAGGGCGCCAACAAGGAGGCTGCCGAGAAGGCCAAGGCCGCTCTCGAAGAGGCCGGCGCTTCGGTGACCCTCAAGTAATACCGCTTCACAGCACCAAAGGCCCCCGGGTACAACCCGGGGGCCTTTGTCGTCCCCGAGCGCGTGTCTCCATGCCGGAGTGACCGTCCGCGCCCCCGCGTGCGTGTCTGCCTCACGCGGGCATTCGATGCGGGAGCTACGCCATCGAGACGGTCGTGAGACTGCGCTTTCTGACTGTGGCCTCGCTGTTCCGCATTGATTTTCGGCGGGGTCTTGTGCGCCGACGCCTTCTCCGGTAGGAATGGGTAAGCGCATTCCAGAAAGCGCATTCTCGGATCGACGAAGACCGGAGGAGTCGGTGGCACAGACGCACCGCACAAGGGGAGCCGCCTCGTGAGCGCCCTGAGTGAGCTGGGCAAGCTCAAGTCGTCGCAGGCGACGGGCAAGAAGCAGAACAAGGTCGCCTTCACCTTCCTGCTGCCGTGGTTCATCGGGCTGGCGCTGGTGACGATCGGCCCCATGATCGCCTCGCTCGTCCTCTCGTTCACCCGGTACAACCTGCTGAGCCCGCCGCGGTTCACCGGGGTCGACAACTGGGTGCGCATGTGGGAGGACGAGCGACTGCACACATCGCTGCAGGTGACGTTCCAGTACGTGTTCTTCTCGGTGCCGCTGCAGCTGGCCGTCGCGTTGGTGCTGGCCATCGTGCTCGACCGGGGCATGCGGGGCCTCGCGTTCTACCGGTCGGCGTTCTACCTGCCGTCGCTGCTGGGATCGAGTGTCGCCATCGCGATCCTGTGGCGGCAGATCTTCGGCGTCGACGGACTCATCAACCAGGTACTCGCGTTCTTCGGCATCGAAGGGCAGGGATGGATCTCAAGCCCCGACACGGCACTGGGCACCCTCATGATCCTCAACGTCTGGACGTTCGGGTCGCCGATGATCATCTTCCTGGCCGGGCTGCGGCAGATCCCCTCCATGTACTACGAAGCGGCTCAGGTCGACGGCGCGAGCCGATGGCACCAGCTCTGGCGCATCACCATCCCGCTGCTCACACCGATCATCTTCTTCAACCTCGTGCTGCAGATCATCGGCGCCTTCCAGTCCTTCACGCAGGCCTTCATCGTCTCGGGCGGTTCGGGCGGCCCGGTGGACTCGACACTGTTCTTCACGCTGTACCTCTACCAGCAGGGCTTCGCGAACCTGAACATGGGCTACGCCTCGGCGATGGCCTGGCTGCTGCTGGTCATCGTGGCGGTGCTGACCGCCCTCGCCTTCTGGTCCTCCAAGTACTGGGTTTTCTACGATGACGAAGATTGACGACGCTCCCGTGACCGACAACCTCACCGACGGCGCCGCAACGCGCGCGATCGTCACCGGTTCGCCGCGGGGCCGCCGGCGCCGCGACCCGTTCCGCAAGCCCGTGGCCAGCATCATCCGCCACATCATCCTCATCGCGATGGCGTTCGTGATGCTCTACCCGGTGATCTGGATGGTCGTCAGCTCCCTGCGCCCCAACGAGCTGATCTTCCGCGAACCGGGCATCGTGCTCGACAGTCTCGAGATCGCCAACTACACCAACGGCTGGACGGCGCTGTCGTACCCGTTCAACACCTACTTGTGGAACTCGGCGATCATCGTGCTCGGCTCGATCGTCGGCAACCTCGTCTCCTGCGCCATGGCGGCGTACGCGTTCGCCCGCCTCGAGTTCACAGGCAAGCGGATCTTCTTCGGCATCATGCTGCTGAGCATCATGCTCCCGATCCACGTGATCATCGTGCCGCAGTACGTGCTGTTCTCACAGCTGGGCTGGGTCAACACGTTCCTGCCGCTGATCGTGCCGAAGCTGCTGGCCACCGACGCGTTCTTCGTGTTCCTCATGGTGCAGTTCATCCGCGGCATCCCCCGCGAGCTCGACGAAGCGGCCCGCATCGACGGGGCCGGCCATCCGCGCATCTTCGGCCAGGTGATCCTGCCGCTCATGGTGCCGGCGTTGGCCACGACCGCCATCTTCACGTTCATCTGGACGTGGAACGACTTCTTCTCGCAGTTGATCTACCTGACCAAGCCGGAGCTGTACACCGTGCCCCTGGCCCTGCGCGCCTTCGAAGACGCACAGAGTGCGACCAACTACGCGGAGATGTTCGCGATGAGCGTCGTCTCGCTCGTCCCGATCTTCCTGATCTTCCTGTTCGGCCAGCGGTTCCTCATCAAGGGCATCGCGACGACGGGAATCAAGTGACGAACCGTCACGCACGACTCACGGGTCCGCCGGACCCGTCCTCATCACACGCACCCGAACCGACGAATGTCGAAAGGACGCAAGACATGCGACGCACCTCAACCGCACGCCGCTGGCTGCTGCTGGCCGCGGTCGGCACAGCGACGACGCTGGCCCTGTCCGCCTGCGCGGGCGCCGGCAGCCCAGGAGAGCCGGAACTGTCGGACGAACCGGTCGAGTTGACCTTCACGTGGTGGGGCAACGACGTCCGCCACGACATCACCCAGCAGCTCATCGACGCCTTCGAGGCCGAGCACGACAACATCACCATCGAGCCGCAGTACACCGACTGGTCGGGCTACTGGGACAAGCTGTCGACCACCGTGGCCGCCGGCGACACCCCCGACATCATCCAGATGGACGAGAAGCAGCTGTCGACCTATGCCGCCAACGGCGTCCTGCTCGACCTCGGCACCCTCGGCGACGCACTGCCCACCGGCGACTTCCCCGACGCGACCCTGGGCACCGGTGCACTCGACGGTGTCCAGTACGGCATCCCCGTCGGCGTCAACAGCTACACGATCATGGCCAACCTCGACATCCTCGAGAGCTTGGGCGTGGACGCCCCGGACGATGAGACCTGGTCGTGGGAGGACCTCAAGGACACCGCCGTGGCGGTCACCGAGGCCGGTGGCGGCGACATCGTCGGCACTCAGTCCTGGGGTTTCGAGGATGGCGGCCTGAACAACTGGCTGCGCCAGCAGGGTGAGTCTCTCTACGCCGAAGACGGGTCGCCCACGGTCGCGGCCTCACCGGAGGCGCTGGCATCGTGGTGGCAGTTCCTGCTCGAGATCACCGAGGCCGGCGGAGCGCCCGAGCCCTCCGCCACGATCGAGCGCGAGTCGGCGGGCCTGGCCGAATCGTTCACCGCCACCAACGGGTCGGCGTTCGGTCCGTGGTGGTCGAACCAGGTGTCGGCTCTGCGCGAGGCCAGCGGCCAGAACCTCGTGCCGCTGCGGGTGCCCACACCTGACGCCGGTGCGGAAGCCACCGCCTACTACAAGCCGTCGATGTTCTGGTCGGCCTCCGCGAAGACCGAGCACCCCGCCGAGGTCGCGCTGTTCCTCGACTTCCTCGCCAACAGCGAGGGCGCCGCCGACCTGCTTCTGGCTGAGCGCGGTGTGCCCGCGAACGAGAAGATCCGGGCCTACATCACCCCCAAGCTCGACGCCGACAATCAGGAGGTCGTCCAGTTCCTCGATCTGATCGCGCCCCGCGTCGGCGACGCTCCGCCGGCCACCCCGCCCGGGGGCGGCGCGATCGAGACGGTCGTCGAGCAGCACACCCAACAGGTGCTCTTCGGCGAGCTGACCCCCGAGGAGGCTGCTGAGAGCTTCATCGAGGACCTTCAGCAGGCCCTCGACGACGCGGCGATGTAAACGCCGCTCAGACCGAGCAGGGCGGACGGCGTCGTCCGTGTGGCCGCCCGCCCTGCTCCACCCGCCCCGCGGGGCCGGATCGACGTGATGAGGGATCCGGCCCCGCGTGGACACCTGCCGCGCTCGCGGTACTGTCGAATTTTCAAGCAGGGAGGGTCGCGTTGGTCGACGTCCGTCCGATCACGATGGCGCAGGTCGCGCGCCACGCCGGCGTGTCGCAGGCTTCGGTCTCGCGCGTGCTCAACGGCGTGACAAGCGTCGACCCCGGCATCGTGGCGAAGGTGAACCGCGCCGTCGCCGCGCTGAACTACTCGCCCAGTGAGGCCGCCCGCAGTCTCGTCCGCGGGCGCAGTCATACCATCGCGCTGCTGGTGCCCGACCTTGAGAACCCCATGTTCCAAGGGGTGCTCAAGGGGCTGACCGTCGCGGCGGCCAAGGACGGTTACCGCGTGCTTGTCGCCGACAGCGCCGAAGCCGCCGAGATCGAGTCCGAGATCGCCCTCGAGGCGCGTACAAAATGCGACGCGCTCGTGCTCGTCTCGCCCCGCATGCCCGACGCCGAGCTGGCCGAGCTGGTGCAGCGGGCTGCTCCCGTGGTCGTCGTGAACCGACGGTTGAGGGATGCCGGTGCCGCCCAGCTCTCGGTCGACTACGCATCGGCGGCGCGCGAACTGGCCGAGCATCTCGCCGGCTTCGGCCACACCCGCATCGCGTACGTCGCCGGGCCCGCACGCAGCTACGCGAACGAACTGCGGCTGCAGGGGCTGGCGGAGTTCACGCGCGCACGATCCGACGTCGAGTTGATCACGGTGCCGGCGGGTTCGGGCATGGAGTCCGGCTATGACGCGGCCGACACGGTTCTCGAAACCGGAGCCACCGGCGCGATCGCGTTCAACGACCTCGTCGCCCTGGGCATGATCTCCCGGCTGCGCGAGGTGGGTGTGCCGGTACCCGACGCGCTGTCGATCGCCGGCATCGACGACATCCCGCAGGCTCGGTTCGCCGCGCCGCCGTTGACGAGCATGACAGTGCCGCGCGCCGAGATCGGGCGGCAGGCGTGGCAACGGCTGCGCGACGTCATCGACGGCCTCGATCCGGCATCCGGTCTCTTCTACCGCCCCGCACTCGTCGCGCGCGACAGCACCGGGCCGGCCACCGAGGCCAGCGGCTGGCTGGGCCCGGCCCGCCCCGTGCTGCGGCTGGGCCGCACCGTCGTGGCGCAGTACCAGGACGGTGCCGCCGTCGACAGCGTGCTTTCGCCGCGCCCGTACCTGGACGCCGTCCTCTCACGCGCGGGCACGCCGCTGACGGTCACCCAGCCCACCGACCACCCGCACCACCTCGGGGTGAGCCTGGCGATCGCCGATGTGAACGGCACGTCGTACTGGGGCGGTCGCACCTATGTGCGCGGTGAAGGCTCGGTCATGGTGCCCAACCACGGCCGTCAGCGCCGCGACGACCTCCGCATCGACGGCCACCGGCTGCACGAGAAGCTCAGCTGGGTCGACCACCACGGCGCGACCCAGCTGGTCGAGGTGCGCGAGCTGCGCACCGCCGAACTCGCCGAGGGCTGGTCGCTCACCTGGCGCAGCCATCTGAAGGCGACGATGGATGCCATCACCTTCGCATCCCCGGCCACCAACGGCCGCCCCGGTGCCGGCTATGGCGGCGTGTTCTGGCGGTTCGCGCCCGACATCGCCCGCGTGTTCAGCCCCGCCGGCGACACTGAGAAGGCCGTGCACGGCGCCCGCACTCCGTGGCTCGCGTTCGCCTTCCCCGAACGCGGCACCACGGTGGTCCTGCAGCAGGGCGGCACCGAGCAGCTGCCCTGGTTCGTCCGCTTCGCCGAGTACCTGGGGGCGGGGCCGTCGGTGGCGTGGGATGAGCCTCGGCACCTCGTCGAGGGCGGCGAGCTCGATCTCGAGGTCACCGCGTTCGTGCTCGACCAGACCCTTGTCGACGCCGCAGCGGTCGAGAACGCGCTGCCCGCACTGCGCCGGCAGGCGGGCGTGTGACTGTGCGCATCGGCCTGGCCGGGGTCCACGGCCACGGCCGCGGTCATGTCGAGGCGGCCCTGGCGCTGATGGATGCCGGTCGGGCGCGGGTCGTGGCCGTCGCCGACCCGCGGGGCCCGGGCGTGGTACCCGACGGTGTCGGACACCACGTCGACGCCGCCGAGATGATCGCACGCGAAGAGCTCGACATCGTCGTGCTGTCCACGCCCATCCCCACCCACGCCGCGCTGGCGGAGGCAGCGCTGCGCCGGGGCGCGCACGTCCTGCTGGAGAAGCCGCCGGTGACCTCGACCGCCGAGCATGCGCGGCTGCTGACGGTCGTGGGGGAGACCGGGCGGGCGGTGCAGGTCGGGTTCCAGTCCCTCGCCGGCGCCGGAGTCGCCGCGACCGTCGAGGCCGCGGCATCCCTGGGCGAGATCCACCACATCGGGGCCGTGGGGGTCTGGCAGCGGTCGGAGCAGTACTGGCGCCGCGCGGCGTGGGCGGGACACCGTCGCCTCGACGGCCGCGTGGTCGCCGACGGCGCGGTGACCAACCCCCTCGCGCACGCCGTGGCCACCGCCCTGGCCGTGGCCGGTGCCCGCGAACCGGCCGACGTGGCATCCGTGGAAGTGGACATGTACCGCGCGAACGACATCGCCACCGACGACACGTCGTCGCTGCGGGTGCGGCTGCGCGGGGGTGCGATGGTGATGGCGGCGCTGGTGACCACCGGCGACCGGCGGCACGAACCGTATGTGCTGGTGCGGGGCGCGCTCGGGCACCTGGTCTACTTCTACACGCTCGACGTGCTGCAGGTGTTCCGCACCGGCGCGCCGCTGCCCCAGACCTTCTCGTTCGGCCGCGAGGGGCTGCTCGCTCAGCTGTGCGCGCACGTGTCCGACGGGGCGCCGCTGTCGGTGCCGCTGTGGGCGACGGGTGCGTTCACGCGGGTGCTCGAGGAGGTCGTCACGGGCCCGGATGCCACGGCTCTGCCGCCCGACCGGTTCGAGATCGTGACACGCGGCACCGAGCGGTTCCGCGTGGTCCGCGGCATCGCGGGCCTCGCCGAACGCGCCGCCTGGGAGGCGAAGCTGTTCCGCGACCTCGCCGACTTCTGACCCGAGCACCCTTTCCCCCCTGAGAATCGGAACTTCAGCGAGAGGTAACGATCCGGGAAACCCTCTTCTCGCCGACGATCCGGCTCGCTAGCGTGAGCATCACCGCGATCTGGTGCTTCACCAGCGATCAAGGAGGATCTGAGATGACCATGGGAAATCGCAGGAATCGACTGGCCGCGCTCGCGGTCCTCGGCACGATCGGGTTGGTGGCCGTCGGCTGCGCAGGAGGCGGCAACGACACCCCCGAAGAAGAAGTCCCCGGCAGCGACCAGGACTTCTCCGGCCAGGAGCTGAGCGTCGTGGCCGCGTGGTCGGGCGCCGAGCAGGAGAACTTCGAGGCCGTCCTCGACGTGTTCGAAGAGGCCACCGGCGCGACCGTGACCTATACGAGCTTCGGTGACAACGGTCCCACCTACATCCAGGGTCAGCTCGCCGGCGGCACCCCGCCCAACGTCGCCGTCGTCGGCCAGCCGGCCCTCATGCAGTCGCTGGCATCCAACGGCGACATCCTGCCGCTGGATGAGACCACCGCGGGTCTGGTCTCCGACAACTACTCGCAGAGCTGGGTCGATCTCGGCACCGTCGACGGCGAGCTCTACGGCGTCTGGTTCAAAGCGGCGAACAAGTCGACCGTCTGGTACAACAACGACATCTACTCGCAGGCGGGGGCCACCGAACCGGAGGACTGGGACGGCTTCCTCGAGCAGCTCGAGCTGATCAACGACTCCGGGTACGCCGGCATCTCCGTCGGCGCCGACGTCGGCTGGCCGCTGACGGACTGGTTCGAGAACGTCTACCTGCGCACGGCGGGCGGCGACATGTACGACCAGCTGACGAACCACGAGATCCCGTGGACCGACCCGTCGGTGCAGGAGGCGCTCGAGGTCATGGCGACGCTGTGGTCCAGCCCCGCGCTCCAGCCCGGCGGCGATCAGCGCACGTTCCCCGAGAGCGTGACGGCCGTGTTCGGCGCGAACCCGGAGGCGGGCACCGTGTTCGAAGGTGACTTCGTCGCCGGCAACATCGCCGACGACGGCAATTCGGTGGTGGGCGAGAACGCGCTGTTCTACAACTTCCCGTCGATCAACGGCTCCGCTCCGGCAGTGGTCGGCGGCGGCGACGTGGCCATCCAGTTCACCGACGACGAGGCCACCGCCGCGCTCATGGCCTTCCTCGCCTCGCCGGGGTCGGCCGAGGCCTGGGTGCCCAATGGCGGCCTGACCTCGCCGAACAACGCGGTCGACACGTCGCTGTACCCCGATGACATCTCGCGGCAGATCGCCGAAGCGCTCGTCAGCGCCGAGGAGTTCCGGTTCGACATGTCCGACCTGACGCCCAGTGCCTTCGGCGGCACGGCCGGTCAGGGCTTCTGGCAGGAGATGATCACCTTCTACCAGAACCCCGACGACGTGCAGGGCACGATGGAGCGGCTGGAAGCGGCCGCAGCGGCTGCCTACTGAGGCGTGACCGGTGACCGCCGTCGCTGACGCCCCGGCCGAATCGGCCCCCGCGCGCGCCCCACGGCGCCTGCGGGGGTCGGGCGGCTGGCGCAAGTTCGCGCTCATCGCCTCCTTCCTGGCTCCCGGGATGATCATCCTGGGGGCGCTGGTGGTGTACCCGATCGTCTACACGGCGATCCGATCCCTGTTCTCCCGTGCCGGCGACGAGTTCGTCGGGTGGGACAACTACGTGACGATGTTCACGAACGACACCACATTCACCGCCATCCGCAACAACATCATGTGGGTGATCGTGGCGCCGGCGGCGTGCACGATCCTTGGACTGATCTTCGCGGTGCTGCTCGAGAAGCTGAAATGGAAGACGGCGTTCAAGCTGATCATCTTCATGCCGATGGCGATCTCGATGCTCGCCGCCGGCGTGATCTTCCGCGGCATGTTCCAGGAGGACCCGAACCTGGGTGTGGTCAACGCGACCCTGGTGGGCATAAACAACGTCTTCACCGATGAGGCGAACTACCCCGGCGCCGCGCCACGCGACGGGTTCGGCATCATCGAAGACAGCGGCGTGATCGCCTCCGAACAGACCGTCAGCCCGGGTGCCACCGTCGACTTCCCCCTCATCCGCGTCCGCGCGGACGACCTTCCCGACAACGCCACGCAGGCCGTCGCGGCCGCCTCGGCCGGCGACACCCAGATCACCGGCACCGTCTTCCTCGACTTCATCACCGGCGGCGGCGGCACCGACGGCGCGATCGAGGACGGCAAGAGCGGCCTGCCCGGCATCCGCGTCGACGCCGTCGCGCCGGACGGGTCGATCCACGGGTACGCGACCACCGGCGCCGACGGCACCTTCACGATCGAGGGCTTGACGGCCGGGGAGTCCTACCGGGTCGCGCTCCCGGCGGCGAACTTCGACGCCGGGTTCCAGGGGGTGTCGTGGCTGAGCGCCTCGTTCATCAACGCGGTGATCATCCTGTCGTACATCTGGATCTGGGCCGGGTTCGCGATGGTCATGATCGCGTCGGGGCTGTCGGCGATGGACCGGTCGCTGCAGGAGGCCTCCCGGGTCGACGGCGCGAACGAGTGGCAGGTGTTCACCAAGATCACCGCGCCCCTGCTGTCGCCGGTGCTGGTCGTGGTGCTGGTGACCCTGATCATCAACGTGCTGAAGATCTTCGACCTCGTCTACGTCATACCGCCCGGCGCATCGAAACCGGCGGCCAACGTGATCGCGGTCGAGATGTGGACGGTCTCGTTCGGCGGCGGCAACAATTACGGGTTGGGCTCGGCCTTGGCCATCCTGCTGCTGATCCTCGTGCTGCCCTCGATGATCATCAACATCCGCCGGTTCCGTGAGGAGCGCAGCCGATGAGCGCCGCAGCCGACCTCGGGATCGTCCGAGGCAAGAAGACCGTCGCCCAGCGAGTGCTCGGCGTCATCTCGTCGGGCATCGTCAACGTCGTGCTGCTGGTCGTCGCGATCTTCTGGCTCGTGCCCACTGTCGGGCTGCTGATCATGTCGCTGCGCACCGTCGGCGACAACGCCTCGTCGGGCTGGTGGACGGTGCTGACCAAGCCGGCAGAGCTGACCATCCAGAACTACGTCAACCTGCTGTCCAATTCGACGATCACCGGGTCGTTCTGGAACACGATCATGATCGCGGTGCCCAGCACGATCCTGGTCGTCATCATCGGCGCGCTGGCGGCATACGCGTTCGCGTGGACCGAGTTCTGGGGCCGTGACTGGCTGCTGATCGTGGTGATCATCCTGTTGGCGGTGCCGGTGCAGGTGGCGCTGATCCCGCTGGCGACGCTGTTCGGCGCGCTCGGCATCTTCGGGTCGGTGTTCGGGGTGGTGCTGTTCCATACCGCGTTCGGTCTGCCGTTCGCGATCTTCCTGCTGCGCAACTTCTTCCTGCAGGTGCCGGGGGAGCTGCTCGAGGCGGCGCGGATCGACGGGTCGAGCGAGTGGCGCATCTTCTTCCAGATGATGCTGCCGCTGGGGCTGCCGGCGATCGCGTCGCTGGCGATCTTCCAGTTCCTGTGGACGTGGAACGACATGCTCGTCGCGCTGATCTTCACCAACCCGGCCTCGATGCCCCTCACGGTGGCGATCCAGTCGCAACTGCGTCAGTTCGGCTCGAACATCGACGTGCTCAGCGCCGGTGCGTTCCTGTCGATGATCGTGCCGCTGATCGTGTTCTTCGCGTTCCAGCGGTACTTCGTGCAGGCGCTGCTGGCCGGCTCGCAGAAGTAGGGCTCCGCAGCAGCAGACGGTCAGTCGGTGCAGGCGAGTCTCGTCTGCACCGACTGCATCGCGTCGATCTCGAACAGCTGCGCCGAGCGCATGGCGGCGGCCACGGCAAGGGTCCGCGGCTCGCTGCCGAGCTCGAGCACGGCGTCGGTCATGGGGATGGCCCCCTCGTGGTGGCGGATCATGAGCTCCAGGAACAGGCAGTCGGCCGCCTGCCCGGTCGCCGTGCCGAGCGCGGTCAGCTCGGCAGTGGATGCCATGCCCATGGCCTCGCGCATCTCCTCGTCGGTCGGCGGTGGGGCATCGGATCCGCCGTGGTCGTGTCCGGCATCCGACGCGGTCATCCACGTCATCGGCGTGCCCGCCTGCGGCAGCCCCCACTGGACGAGCCAGTCGAACATCTCGCCCTTCTGCGCCGACTGCCCGGTGGCGATGTCATACGCCAGCACACGCACCTGGTCGTCGTCGGTGGTGCGGTGGATCGTCATCGCCATGTCGATCGCCTGCGCGTGGTGGACCTGCATGTCGCGGGCGAAGCCCGCTTCGGGCGAGCTGTCGCCCGGGGTGGGCGGCACGACCTGGCCGAAGGTCGAGAATCGGCCGATCGCGAACGCGACCGCGGCGATGGCCAGGGCCACCAGCAGCACCACCCACCACGGTGGCAGCTCGCGGACCCGCTCGCCGGAGACGGTCACGACTGCTTGCCGGGCCCGTCGATCGCTCCCGTGCACGCGGCGTTCGGCTCGGGGGCGTTCAGATTGCGCCAGAACGTGCGGAGGAACTCGCCCAAGCGAGGATCGTCGGCCGAATCCAGCTTCAGCTGGGCGTTCCACGCGCTCATCACGATGGGGGAGTCCAAGCCCTCGTACGGCGAGAGGATCACGTACGTCGAGGGCAGCTGCGCCTCGATGACGGCCAGGTCGTCGTCGCTGACGGCGGCCGCGTCGTAGGTGATCCACACCGCGCCGTGCTCGAGCGAGTGCACGGCGTTCTCGTTGGGCACAGGCTCGCTGTACACGCCGCAGTTGAGCCAGTAGGCGTTGTGATCGCCGCCGGCGGGCGGCGTCTGCGGGTACTCGACAGCGCCCTCGACGTGGGTGGCGCTGTTGGAGAAGGTCTCGACGCCGTCGATGCCGGCCGCGTCGCCGTCGCCGCGGTCGAGGGTCACCGGGCGCGGGGTGAGCACGATCGATGCCACCACGAGAGCGACCACCACGAGAGCGGCCGCGCCCCCGACGATCCACCAGGTGAGGGTGCTGCGGCGACGCTTCGCGAGCTGCTGCCGATACTCGGCGAGCTTAGCCTGCTTCTGCTGCTCCCGCTGCTGCTTGACGGTCAGTTCGATCTTGGCCTGCGTGGCGGGGTTGCCGCTGGCACGCTTGCCGGACGGGGTCGGGGTCATGGCACTGATCTCGGCTCGGGGTACCCGCCGCGGCGGGCGCTGACGCGGCAAGTCTATGCGCCGGGATACGTCCAGCGGTCGGCCGGTCGATAACGTGACGCTATGAGTCTTCCGCTGCCGAACTCGACGCCGACCGACGCCGGCGTCGACGCCACCGGCATCCTGAACCTGATCGATGCCCTCGAACGCGATCGCGCACAAGAGCCTCATGGGCTGATGATCCTCCGGCACGGCGCGGTCATCGCGCAGGGGTGGTGGGCGCCCTACAGCGCCGACCGGCCGCAGCTGGTGTACTCGCTGAGCAAGAGCTTCACCTCCGCCGCCGCGGGCGTGCTCGTCGACGACGGCGTGCTCGACCTCGACAGCACCGTGATCTCGCATTTCCCCGAGTTCGCCGACGACATCACCGACGACCGTTCGCGGCGCATGCGCGTACGGCACGTGGCGTCGATGGCCACCGGGCACACCGACGAGATGATCGACGCGGCGTTCGGCACCGACCCGGCCGAACCGGTGCGGGGCCTGCTGCTCAACCCGCCCGAGCAGGAGCCGGGCAGCGTGTTCGCCTACAACCAGCCCGCCACCTACAGCCTCGCCGCCATCGTGCAGCGACTGACCGGGCACACGCTGGTCGAGTTCCTCCGCGAGCGGGTGCTGGGGCCGATCGGCGCGGATGAGATCGCGTGGCAGGAGTGGCCGGCCGGCCGCAACCTCGGCTACTCGGGCGCCTTCATGACCACCGACACGATCGCGCGGCTGGGCCAGCTGCTGCTGCGCCGCGGCCGATGGGACCAGACCCGCGTCCTGTCCGAGCGGTGGGTGGCCGACGCGACGTCGGTGCACGTGGCCACCGCGCCCGAAGCCGAGATCGGCACGTCGGACTGGTCGTTCGGTTACGGGTTCCAACACTGGCGCTCGCGCCACGGCTACCGCGGCGACGGCGCGTTCGGGCAGCTGTGCCTCGTGCTGCCCGAGCAGGACATGGTGATCGCGTATCAGGGCCAGACGCACGATATGCAGGGGCTGCTGGATGCCGTGTGGCGGCACGTCCTGCCCGCGGTCGACCGTGGCGGTTCGGCATCCGCCGACGCCGCCCTCGCTGCGCGGCTGGCGGCGGCGACGCTGCCCGAGTGCACGGTGACCCGGGTGGCGGTCGACGCCGCGCGCTGGGACGGTGCGGTGTTCGCCGAGGCCGAGGACGAGCCCGGCGCGGGTGCCGGAGCCGGCGCCGATGCGGGTGAGGGGGTGGATGCCGGAACCGGAGCGGACGCGGGCAAGGGGGTGGATGCCGGGGTGCGGGCCGTCGGGGACCGCCCCGGTCAGACGGCGCGGCTGACCCGCGACGACACCGGGTGGGTGCTGACCCTCGCGGGCGCCACCGGTGGGATCACTGCGCGCTTCATGGGTGATGCCGGGTGGACCCTCACCGATGAGGGCGGCCCGATCGTCGCGGTCAGCGGCGGATTCGCCGGTGATGACGAACTGCTGCTGGACATCGCTTTCGTCGAGACCCCGCACCGGCTGCACCTGCGCTTCGAGCGTGGCGCCGGCGTCGTCTCGCGGCGCTGGGCGACTGCGCCGTTGGGCAAGCTCGGCGACTTGCGCGGCCTGAGCGCCCCCGGCGCCTTCGGATGACGGCGCGCCGCGTGCCGCTGCCGTGCCGGGTGACGTGGACGAGAACGTGCGGCACACTGGACCGATGACTGCGCGTGTCTCCGACCTCGAGATCACCATCGCTCTCCAGCGTGTCGTGATCGGCGTCGTGCTCGTCGTGCTCGCCGCGGTGCTGGGCCTGGTGGTGGCCACGGGGGCCGAGCCGCTCGACCTCGACGCGTGGTGGAACGGCGTCGTGACGACCCTGGCGCCGGGCCTGGAGCCGGTGAGCCTGTTCATGAATGCCGCCGGGGGTGGGTGGATCGCCACTCTCGCGATCCCGCTCGGCGGGCTTGTGGTCCTCGTGGTCGTGCGCCGGCCGTGGGCGGGCGTGTATCTCGTCGCCGCCTCGGCATTCAGTGCGCTGTCGGTGCAGGTGTTCAAACAGCTCTTCGGCCGTGCGCGGCCCGAAGAGATCCTCGTGGTGTCGGACTTCGGTTCGTATCCGTCCGGGCACACCGCCAATGCCGCCACCCTCGCCGTCATCGCCGTCGTGGTGTTCCCGCGCGCCTGGGTGGTGCTGGCGGGCGCGGCCTGGGTGCTGCTGATGGCCTTCAGCCGTACCCACGTGCACGCCCACTGGGTCAGTGACACCGTCGGCGGCGTACTGGTCGGCGTGGGCGCGGCCCTGCTGATGGCGGCGGCCTTCACCGTGCCGCTGGGGCGTGAGGACGGCCGGCACCGAGCCGTGCGCTGACGGGCCGTTCCGGCACCCACCGGCGGCAGTAGGCTGAGCGCCATGACCGCGTCGACGCCACCGGATGCCGCCGAAATCGCCCGTCTCCAGGCCGAAGCCGAAGCGGCCGCTGCCGAGCTCAAGCTCGCTCAGGCCAGGGCGGCGCTCGCCGCCGCGC
>JAEXHA010000099.1 GCA_023450335.1 Actinomycetes bacterium
GGACATCGTCGCACTGAGTGCGCACGCGCAGCGCAGCGCCTGGGGCCCGGACGGCGCAGCCCATACGCAGCGCGCGTCGGCCGGATGGGACGCCGCGCTGCGCGCCGAACGCGCGTTGCGCGCCCACAGCTCGTGGTGGCGCCGCCTGGTGTGGCGCGTGTCGCCGCGTCCGCTGATCAAAGCACCGCGCTGAACCGCCGGAGCGCCCCGGGGACACGGGGCGCGGGAGCGTTAGCCGGTGCAGACCTTCTCGGTCGATCCCGCCTCGACAGCGCCGTCGTGGGTGCCGTATCCGACGACGGCGAAGCAGCTGTCGCCGTCGGGGTCGAGCCCCTCGGCGGTGTACTCGGTGGCCGATGCGCCGAGGTCGGCCACCGCGACCGGCTGATCGTCGGCGTCGAAACCGACGACGACGATCGATTGCACGCTGCGCGAGGGAGCAGTCCACGTCAGCAGCGCGGAGGTGCCGTTGTCGGTGACCACGAGACCCCGTGGGGCGAACTCGGGATTCGAGACCGTCGCCGACCCGTCGCCGGGGGCCTCGGCCGGGATGTGGGGCACCGTCTGGTCGGTGGGGGATCCGTGCGGCTGCGGGGTGCTTCCCGGTGCCTGCACGAGCGCGGTGGCGATGCCGACCGCGGCGCCAGCCAGAAGCATGCCGCCGAGGAAGAACGTCACGCGGCGCCAGCCCCGCCCCGGTGCTGTCGGACCGTCGCTGCCGGGGGCGGAGTCGGCCTGCTCGGCGAGCGTCCCGGTGGCATCGTCGTCGGCTGCGGCCGACCGCAGCATCGCCGGCTCGGAGGCGATGTCGGCCAGAGCCGAACGGGAGCGCGCGGATGAGAGAGCGGATGCCGGAGGTGCGGCCGGAGCCGCCGGATCGGCGGGCGCGGCCTCGGGTGTGGATGCCGGCTCGGCCCGGGCGGCCAGGGGCTCGGCCCGCGTGGGTGCCGGCTCGGCGCGGGTGGGTGCCCGCTCGGCGCGGGTGGGTGCCGGCTCGGCGCGGGTGGGCACCGGGTCTGCCCGGGTGGGCAGGGGCTCGGACGTGGGTTCGGGCTCGGCCGACGGCTCCCAGCTGCGTCCTTCCGTCCGGATGGCCCGCAGCCGGGCAAGCACCTGATCGGCCGAGGCGATGCGCGCGTCGCGATCGGCAGTGAGGCACCCCTCAAGCACGTCGATGACGGCCGCGGGCACGTCGGAGCGACTCATCGGGCGCCGTTCGCCCAGACGCACACGACGCAGGTAGGCCAATGCGGTGTCGTCGTCCGGGTCGTCAGAGGCGAAGGGGGCACGTCCCTCCAGCAGCGCGAACAGGGTCGAGCCGAGCGACCACACATCATCGGCGGCGGTCGGTGACTGGCCGTCGAGCACCTGTGGTGATGCGTGCCGGTAGGAGAAGCGCTCCAGCGATGCCGTGTGACCGGCATCCGCCAGACGGGCGATGCCGAAGTCGCTGAGCACGTACGAGGTCGGCAGCGCGAGGATGTTCTGCGGCTTCACATCACGGTGCAGTACCCCGGCCGCATGCGCGAAGGCGAGCGCGTCGGCGACCGCGGTGCCGGCATCGACGACCTCCGACACGGAGAGGGGGCCACCGGCGATCAGGCGGTCATGCAGCGAACCCAGATCGTGGAAGTCCATGATCAGGCAGGGTTCGCCGTTCGCGGTCTCGGTGGTGTCGAGCACCGTCACGATGTGCGGGTGGGCGCGGCCCAGTTGTACGGTGATCGCCAGTTCACGCTGGAACCGGGCGCCCACTGACGGGTCGGACAGCTGCACCACCTTGATCGCGACATCGCGGTCGAGCGAGGCCTGCCGTGCCCGATAGACGATGGAGTCGCCGCCCCGTGCGATCTCGACCAGGTCGGTGTAGCCGGCGACGTCGACGGACGCACCGGCGCTCGTGCGCGTGCGCGCGGGCTCAGGCGGCGCCCACTGGTCGTCCGGCACGATGACTCCTCCGCAAGCCGATCGTCGGCGCTTCGCGCCGCTGGTCCCTACCGAGGATACGGTCCCGCCGCCGAGCGTGCCGATTCCGACGCCGAGCAGGGGCTCCGGCGCCGCGTGCGTATGCGCTTACGGGAGGTCGCGGCGGTTCGGTGGCGGGGTGCGCGCTCGCGGTCAGGCGGGGTCGACGTGGTCGCCGGCGTCCTGGCGCAGGCGCGCGATGATCTCGACCAGGGCGTCGGCGTCACCGGCATCCAACCCCGGCTGCCGGAACACCTCGCTGTTGAGGTCGGCGGTGGCCCGTCCGGCCAGCTCACGCCCCTCCGCGGTGAGCACGATCACCCGGCCGCGCCCGTCGGACGGATGCGCTTCGCGCCGCACGAGCCCCGCGGCCTCGAGCCGGTCGACGGTGTTGGTCACGCTCGTCGGGTGCACCTGCAGCCGCGCCGACGCCGACGACATCGGCATCCGCCCGTCGCGCGTGAAGCTCAGCAGCGTCAGCAGCTCGTACCGGGCGAAGGTGAGGCCGAACGGCCGCAGGGCGTCGTCGACGCGGGCCAGCAGCAGCTGCTGCGCGCGCATGATCGAGGTGACCACCGTCATGCCGGTGGCCGCATCGGCCCAGCCGTGCGCCCGCCACTGCCGCTGCGCTTCGGCGATGGGGTCGAGCGCGCGGCGTTCGCGATCAGCCACAATCGCCCTCCTGTCGTCGCTGATCACGGTAGTCGGTTTCCTCATGGTGACTTTCGAGTCGGCGCCGCCGTGCTGGATAGTGGAGAGCGCCCGCCGCTGGCCGTCGTCCTGGCATCCACCCCGCACCGGCGCCGGACCAGCGAGTGTCGAGAGGAATGCCATGTGCGAACTATGTATACACAGACGTTCCTTTCGCTCCGATATTCCGCTGGATGAGTGCGGATTGGCTACATTCTGCGCACGAACACTAGACTCGCCGCAGGCGTGAGGAGATGTCGATGAAGATCGTCGTTCTGGTCAAAGAGGTCCCTGATACGTATGGGGATCGCAAGCTCGATCTCGAGACCGGGCTGGCCGACCGTGATGCGTCCGAGCGCGTGCTCGATGAGATCGGCGAGCGTGCTCTCGAAGTCGCGCTGAAGTATGCGGACGCGAACGCGGGCACCGAGGTCGTGGTCGTGTCGATGGCGCCCGAGGCGTCGGCCGCGACGATCCGCAAGGGGCTGGCGATGGGCGCCGGATCGGCCCTGCAGGTCGTCGACGAGGCCCTCGCCGGTGCTGACCTGGGCGTCACCGCGAAGGTGCTGGCCGCCGCCGTGCAGCGCACCGGGTTCGACCTGGTGATCACGGGCAACCTGTCGACCGACGGATCAGGCGGCGTGATCCCCGCGATGCTCGCCGAGCACCTGGGCGTGCCGCACGCGACCGCGCTGGCCGAGGTCGAGATCTCCGAATCGAGGGTCGCCGGCACGCGGGCGACGGATGCCGGGAAGGCCAAGGTCGCCGCGGATCTGCCCGCCGTCATCTCCATCACCGAAGCGCTGCCCGATGCGCGGTTCCCGAACTTCAAGGGCATCATGGCCGCGAAGAAGAAGCCGTTCGAAACGGTGTCGCTGGCCGATCTCGGTGTCGATGTCGACCCGGCCGCCGCGCCCCAGTCGATCTTGACCACCGTCGGTGAGAAGCCCCCGCGGGGCGCGGGCGTGAAGATCGTCGACGAGGGCGACGCCGGCGAGAAGCTCGCCGCGTACCTGATCGAGAACCGACTGGCCTAAGGGGACTGTGATGACTCAATTCGCTGCGGACTCGATCCTGGTCCTGCTCGATGTGACCCCCGAGGGCGAGCTGGCCAAGTCGTCGGCCGGCCTCATCGGTGCCGCCGCGCAGGCCGGCACACCCGTCGCACTGATCGTCGCCGGCGACGACGCCCAGGCCGCGCTGGCCGCCGCTGCAGGGCAGCTGGGTGCCGGCACGGTGCTCACCGCCGGACTCGGCGGTGCCGACACGGCTCTGACGGTGCCGATCGTCGATGCACTGCAGGCGGCCGCCGCACTCGTGCAGCCCGACGCCGTGCTCATCTCGAACTCGATCGAAGGCCGCGACGTCGCCGGACGGTACGCGGTGCGCTCGCAGTCGGCCCTCTCGGTCGACGCCGTGGGCGTGGCCCGTGACGACGAAGGCATCATTGCCCACCACTCCGTCTACGGTGGCGCCTTCACCGTCACCAGCGCCGCAACCTTCGGCGCTCCGGTCATCACGGTGCGTCAGGGCGCCGTCGACGCCCGCGCCGACGCGGTCGCCGCCCCGGAGACGGTGCCGCTGGAGGTCGCCGCCTCCGGCGCTGCGGCTGCGACGATCGCGTCGTTCGAGGCCGAGGTGTCGACCTCGTCGCGCCCCGAGCTGCGCGGCGCGGCCAAGGTCGTCTCGGGCGGGCGAGGCCTCGGCTCGGAGGAGAAGTTCGCGCTCGTCGAGCAGCTCGCCGATGCGCTGGGCGCCGCCGTGGGCGCATCGCGCGCCGCCGTGGATGCCGGATATGTGCCCTACTCGCACCAGGTCGGTCAGACGGGTGTCTCGGTGTCGCCGCAGCTGTATGTGGCGCTGGGCATCTCGGGCGCGATCCAGCACAAGGCCGGCATGCAGACGGCCAAGACGATCGTCGCGATCAACAAGGACGGCGACGCCCCGATCTTCGAGGTCGCCGACTTCGGCGTCGTGGGCGACCTATTCACGGTGGTGCCGCAGCTGATCGCGGCCCTCGAGGCGAACAAGGCCAAGTAATGGCGACGTACGGTCGGACGCTGCGCCGCGGGCTGCCGCGCGTGTCCGGTGGCGAGCCCTGGCCGGCCGCCGGCGACGCCCCCGCAGGCGTCGGGGTGGATGCCGGAGCTGCCGCACCCACGGCTGCCGCTGTGGCCCCGGTGGCCGGGACCGCGGAACCTGCTGTGACGCCGGTGACTGATGCTGCGACGCCGGTGACCGCGACTGCGGGACCTGCCGCGACGCCGGTG
>JAEXHA010000008.1 GCA_023450335.1 Actinomycetes bacterium
ACAGTACGGCGATATCCCCTCGCGCGTCAAATGAAGATTCGCGTCCCTCCCCCCTGCGCGCCGCGCACGCAACACGCGAACCGCCACGCAACGCGCGAACCGCCACGTAACGTGCGCACGCGCCGTGGCGGCTCGCACAGCACGTGGCGGCTCGCACAGCAGGTGGCAAGCTCGACGATGCCCCCGGCCCGGCTACGGACGCGCGGGGAGCCGGTTGCTGGTCATCCGAGCGGGGCGCAGCCGGTGCACCACGGCATCCACGACCTCTGCCGCCCCCGCCGTGCCGATCTCGACGGCGTCACCGACACCGGTCGACCACGCCCGGGTCGTGAGCATCCCGGCGCCTTCCACGAAGATCTCGACTGCGGAATGGTCGGCAAGGATGCGCAGCCGCACCACCTCATCGATCCCGTGGTGGAGGCCCATGCGGCGTACCCCGCGCTCGACGGGTCCTTCGACGACGACGCTCGCCACGCCGTCGCCCGAGCGACGGACACGGGCCAGCGCCGCGGCGCCCCCCTGCCCATCCGCGCGAAGAGCGACCTCGACGACCGAGCCGGTGCCGATCCGCGCCTCGAGCTCCAGATCCCACATGGGCCCCACGTCGAAGGTCGCGCGCTCGACACCGACGGCGATGCTCACCGACTTCTCGCGCAGCGCCTCGAGCTCCACGATGGGAGACGGCACGAGTCTGTCACCGACGAGGTGCAGTTCGACGGGAGCGCCCGCGTGACCGGCCCACCCCGCCTCGTGGTGTGCCGCGTCGCTGCGCAGGTCTTGAGTGATCGACCACACGAGGGTCCGGCCGTCGGGAGGAAGACTCGGGGTCGCGCCCGTGAAATACCCCCCGAAGTCGAGCTCCCGTGGCGCGGGGTCGTCGGGCACGAAGACGCCCGCGTCCGCATCCCACCGGCCGAGCCAGTACCACTGATGCTGCAGGGAATGCCGTGTCGGCGCGGGCCACCACGGGGTGACCAGCAGCGCATGGCGCCGGTGGGCGCCGTGCCCGACGGAGATGAGTGACGGCAGCTCCCACATCACGCCCGTCGCCGGCAGAGACGTGCTGTCGCCCACGTAGACCGGCCGCCGGTAGCGCCACGGCCCCTCCGGCGCAGAGGCCTCGAACAGCAGCGCCGTGCCGCCCTCCTGCTCGATCCCGGCCCCGACGAGCTGGAACCAGCAATCCTCTTCGCGCCACACGTACGGATCGCGGAACTCGGAGGGGAGTAGCCGGCGCCCTTCGCCCGCCAGTGCGTCCTGCGCGTCGTGGATGAAGGTCACGGGCGCCTCCGACGGCACCCAGTCGCGCAGATCCGGATCGGAGGCATCCACGGGCCGCGCGATCGCCGTCCGCTGATTCGGGCGGTCGCGGTCGTCGCCGGCCGTGAAGAACAGCACGGGCTCTCCGTCCGCGTCGACCGCAGAACTCCCCGACCAGATCCCCTGTGGCGCGATGCTGACGCCCGCCGGAGTCAGCGCCGACCCCAGGTCGACCCAGTCGATGAGGTTGTCGCTGACCGCGTGGCCCCACGTGATGTCGCCCCAGAAAGGACCGCGCTCATTGCGCTGGTAGAACATGTGGTGGCGCCCGCCGTGGTGAAGGATGCCGTGCGGTTCGTTCATCCAGCCGCTCGGCGGCATGAAGTGCCAGCGGGGCCGGTCACGGGCGTCGGGCAGCTCGTCGGAGCTCATCCGCCCGCCCCGGTCTGCGCGAGCTCGCGCGCGAGCACGAGCGTGCCGTCGTCGTGCGCGTGCACGGGGATCGGATCGGAGAGCCCTCCGACGAAGGGCCCTCCGTCGACGAACTGCAGGAAGGCGAGGAAGACGAGACGTCCGTCGGGATCCCGTTCGAAGCGCCCGGCGTAGAGCTCGCCGACTCCGCCCGCGAAGAAACGGTCGCCCGGCGACCGCCACGGACCGTCCTCCGAGTCGCCGATGGCGTAGTGGGTTCCCGTCTCGGCCGGACTCACCCGCTGTCGCGCCGTGCTGTGCTGTGCGCTGTAGACCGAGTACGCCAGATACCAATGACGTCCCTGGCGGAAGAGCTGAGGCACCTCCATGTGGCCGAACTCCTGAGGAGCGTGCATCGGCGGCAGCGCCTCCCACTGCTCCAGGTCGTGCGAGCGCGCCAGGCCCACGACCCCTCGCTGGTCGACGTCTCCGTCCGGGGTCCGGGCGGTGAAGAGCATCCGGTACTCACTGTGCTGCTCCGACCAGTACACCCACGGATCGCGCCAGTCGACCGCATCCCAGCCCTCGGCACGGCCCTCGTAGAAGCGCTCGTCGAGTTCCAGCAGGGGCGCTTCGCGCTTGGTCCAGGTGATCAGATCCGTGCTCGTCGCCACCCCGATCCGCTGGTGGCTTCCCCGGTCGACCGCGTCGACGCCCGTGTAGAACATGTACCAGCGGTCGTTCGCGCGGAGCACGGACCCCGTCCAGGTGGCGAGGTCGTCCCACGCGCCAGGGCGGCCCGGGCCCAGCGCATCCGCCAGGACGGTCCACGCGGTGAGATCGGTGCTCACGGCATGGCCGACACGGGCGTTCACGTGGCGCAGGTCGGGGTCTCCGAGCGCCTTCGGGGCCTTCAGGAAGAACAGGTGGTAGTGGTCGGCATCGCGCGCGATCCAGAAATCCCAGGTCCAGAAGTCGTCGAGTTGCAGCATCAGTGATTCTCCTCAGAGGCGGGGAGCGCGCGCGGTGCGCGCTCCCCGCCGGTCATTCCTGTGTCAGGCGTTGGACTGGTAGCGGTCGTAGGCCTGCTGGTACAGCTCGACCATCCGGTCCAGGCCCATCGACTCCAGCTGAGCGACGTACGAGTCCCACTCGTCCTCGATGCCGCCGCGCGCGATCCACTCGGCGCGCTTCGCGTCGACGAGCGCCTTGATCTCCGTCTCGATCGTCGAGATCTCCTGGATCTCCTCGTCGGAGAAAGGCACCGCCGGGTACCACTCGTCCTCGGCCCACGGCAGGTAGTGCTCAGCCAGGTCGTTCACGCGCTGCAGGGCGCGCGGCTCGGGCAGGATGACGTTCTCGAAGTCCTCTCGCAGCGTCACCGACACGCCTCCGGGGGCGACCTTCTGGCGCAGCTCGCCGGCAGACACGCCCTCCGGCAGTTCGGCCTGCTGCAGAACGCCGTCCGCGTTCTCCTCGAGCGTCGTGCCGATCGGGCCCCAGGAGACCTGCGCAGACATGACCGGCTCGTACAGCTCATCCACCCAGCGCATGGTCACGTCGGGGTACTTGTTCGCCCGCGTGATCGCGAATGCGCCGCTACGGAAGTCGCTGCCGTTCGAGTGACCGACGAGCCTTCCCGCGACTCCCTCCAGTGCAGGCACGAGGACATAGTCGTCTGCGCGGTCGGGCCCGACGACCTCTTCGGTCTCCCACCAGACGTACGCGCCGAGCACCTCGGTCTCGGTCTTCCCCTTCGCCAGGTAGGTCTTGTCATCCTGCGTGAGTGCCTCCGGGTCGATGAGGCCCCGCTCGTACCAGTCGTGGAGCTTCGAGATCGCCGTGGCGTACTCGGGCTGAGCGGCCGTGTAGATGACCTTGCCGTCGCGCACGATGCGGTGGTCGGCGTTGTCGGGCATCCCGCCCAGGGCCGCCATGACGTCTCCGACGTCGGCGCACCACCAGCTGTTGATGAAGCTGAACGGGATCTCGTCCGCCGCACCGTTGCCGTTGGGGTCCTGCGTCTTGAAGGCCTCGAGCGCTGCTTCGAACTCCTCGATCGTCTGGGGCACGGGCAGACCGAGCTCGTCCAGCCACGCCTTGTTGATCGACAAGAAGAAGGGGACCGCTCCGATGCCGAGCTCCTCCGCCGCCGGCAGGGTGTAGATGTGGCCGTCCGACGACGTCACCGCGGCGCGAATCTCGGGACGCTTCTCGAAGATCGCCTGCAGATTCGGCGCGTGCTTCTCGATGAGTCCCTCGAGCGGGATCAGCGTGCCGTTGGAGCCGTAGGTGGTGATGTCGGCCGCGCTGAACCCGGTGTTGTAGAACGCGTCGGGAAGATCGCCGCTGGCGAGGATGAGGTTCTTCTTCTCCTGGTAGACGGAGTCCGGCAGGTTCTCCCACCTGATGGCGACGTTGGTGTCGCGCTCCCACTGCTGGACGAGTTCCATCGACGAGAAGTCCGGTGCGAGCGGTGCCTTCTGTCCCGAGAAGGTCAGGGTGACCTTCTCGTCGACGATGGGAAGACCCGTCTCGCGGAAGCCGACCTCGTCGGACGAGGTGTCCGTCTCGGTCGGGGCGGTGCACCCTGCCAGCAACATCGCTGCGAGGGTGAGACCGCCGACGGTGGCGGTGATGCGATGACCCATGATCATCCTTTCTCTGTGATTGGTCCGGACGTGCCGGGGAGGAGGGGTTTCAGTTCTTGACGGCGCCGAGGAGGGCGCCCTTCGTGAAGTGCTTCTGCAGGAAGGGCACGAGCGCGATGATCGGCAGCGTGGAGACGACGATGGTGGCGTACTTCACGAGCTCACCCACCCGCTGTGCCTGCGCGTACGACTCCAGGTCTCCCGTCAGGCTTCCGGCCGACAGGTCGGACTGGATGAGGATGTTCCTCAGCACGAGCTGGAGGGGGTACTTCGAGGCGTCGTTGAGGTAGATGAGCGCGTCGAAGAACGCGTTCCAGTTGGCCACGAGGTGGATCATCGCCATCAGCACCACGAGCGATTTCGCGAGCGGGAGCGCCACGGAGAAGAAGAAGCGGAAGTCGCTGGCACCGTCGATCTGCGCCGCCTCGCGGAGCTCGCTGGGGAGGGTCACCTCGAAGAACGATCGTGCGATGAGCAGGTTCCACACCCCGACCGCGCCGGGGAGCACCATGGCCCAGATCGTGTCGAGCATGCCGAGCTGCTGCACGACCAGATAGCGCGGGATCATCCCGCCGTCGAAGAACAGCGTGATGACCAGGAGGAACGTGATCGTCTTGCGCCCTGGCAGATCCCTCCGCGACAGCGCATATCCACCGGTGACGATCAGCGCCACGCTGATCGCGGTCGCGAGCCCGGTGTAGAGGACGGAGTTCGCGAATCCCCGGATGATCGTCGGATCGCTGAAGATCCTCTCGTAGCCCTCGAAGGTCACCCCGGATGGCACGAGCCACACCTCGCCGTTGTAGACGGCGTTCGGGTCGCTGATGGAGGCGATCACGATGAAGTAGATCGGGTAGAGCACCGCGACGATCCCGAGGGAGAGCACCATGACGGAGGCGCGGTTGATGCCGCGGTCGCTGAGCCGGCCGGCCCAGGGCCGCCGGGGCGCGTGTGTGGTGAGCGCAGACATCGTGTACCTCAGATCAGGGAGTTCTGCTTGAAGCGGCGTGCGACCCAGTTGAAGGTGAGCAGAAGCGCCAGATTGATGACGGAGTTGAACAGGCCGATCGCGGCCGAGTACGAGAACTGCGCCTGCTGCAGGCCCGCCTGGTAGACGTAGGTCTGGATGATCTGCGACTCGCTCAGGTTGAGCGGGGTCTGCAGCAGGAGGGCCTTCTCGAACCCGACGTTGAGGAGATTGCCGACCGCCAGGATGAACAGGATCGAGATCACGGGCATGATGCCGGGCAGGTCCACGTGCCGGATGCGCTGGAGCGCGTTGGCGCCGTCCAGCCGCGCCGCCTCGTGGAGGGAGGGATCGATCGCGGCGAGCGCTGCGAGATAGATTACCATCGAGAAGCCGGCCTGCTGCCAGACCTCCGATCCGACGTACAGCGGGCGGAACCACTCCGGCTGCGCCAGGAACGCGATGGGTTCACCACCCAGCAGCGTGATGGCGTGATTCACCAGTCCGGAGCGGGGCGAGAAGAACACCACGATCATCCCGACCACGATCACCGTCGAGATGAACGCCGGCGCGTAGAGGACCGTCTGGACGAAGCCGCGGAATCGCTTGGAGGTCAGCTGATTCACCAGCAGCGCGAGGACGATCGGCAGGGGGAACGCGACGAGCAGGTTGGCGACCGCCAGCAGCAGGGTGTTCTCCAGGAGAGTGCCGAACTGGAACGACGAGAAGAACCGCTCGAAGTGCTCGGCACCGACCCACGGGCTGCCCAGGAAGCCGGCCGAGGGGTTGTAGTTGCGGAACGCGATCTGCACGCCGTACATGGGCCAGAACTTGAAGACGGCGAAGTAGACGAGCGTCGGCAGGAGTAATACGTATAACTGCCAGGCCCGGAAAAGGCGCCGCAGGCGCGCGCGGTTCGCCCTCCGGTGCGGAGCGGCGTTCGCCGGCGCGTCTTCGCGCGGCGGCACGCTCACGGACGATCGTTCGGTCGTGACGGTCATGAGGTCCTCCCCTTCGGAGCGGCCACGGATCCGCGCATGACGAGGTCACAGCGGACGAGGAGGGAGCGTCGCCCCTCGGAATCGGGCATTCTCTCGGCAGCGCCCCGCAGGAGCAGGTCGACGGCCGCCCAGCCCATCTCACGGAAGGGGAGGTTCATGGTCGTCAACCCCGGCCGGAGGAAGCCCGCGATGATGTCCTGATTGTCGAAACCGATGATGGAGACGTCGTCGGGAACGCGGAGTCCGAGCTCCGCGAGCGCCTGGTATGCACCCCACGCCGTTCGGTCGTTGGCGCAGAAGATGGCGGTGGGCGGGTCGTCGAGTCGCATCAGCGCCAGCGCATGGGTGAAGCCGTCGGGAGTGTTGCCCGTGCCGTAGCGGACGAGCTGCTCGTCGTACTCCACCCCCGCCCGCTCCAGAGCTCGCCGATAGCCGTCGTGACGCCCGACAGCAGCCGGCAGCCCCGACTCGAGCGTCTCGATGTTGATCATGGCCACGCGCCGGTGGCCGTGCTCGAGCAGATGCGCCGTCGCATCGTCACCGCCCTGCACCTCGTCCGGCGAGACCGACCACGCCTCGCCGGCCTCGTCCAGTCCGTTCAGGACCACGACATCCTGGCTGAGGAGACTGTCGGGCACTCGCACGCGACGGTTGAACATCGATGCGTACACGAAGCGCCGAACCTGGTGGCTGAGCATCTGTTCGACCGCGGCGCTCTCGACGGCGCCCGAGCCGCCGGTGTTGGCGACCAGCAGCAGCTGACTGTCTTCCCAGGCCCGCTCCTGTGCACCCTCGACGACGCGACCCGCGAAGGGGGCGCTCGCGACCTCGTCACCGATCAGGCCGACCATCTCGGCGACGCCGTCCCGCAGTGCCTTCGCGGTCGCGTTGTGCCGGTATCCGATCTCTGCGACCGCGGTGCGCACGCGAGAAGCCGTGCTCTCCGACACCCGCCTGTTCCCACTCAGGACGAGGGAGACCGTCGCCTGCGAGACCCCCGCGGCGCGCGCAACGTCCCACATGGTGGGCTGGAGGATGCGGTCCACGGAATCGTCCTTGATCAGTTATACGTATGAACGAGACAACCATAGAGCATGGTTGGGGCGCCTGTCTAGGCTTCCGTGAAACGGATCGGCGCTACAACGGGACCATATCCCGCTCCCGCATGCGCGCACTTCCCGACATCGAAAGCGAGGTGGACACCGACACGATCATGGCGCTCAGCGCCTGAACCGAAGGATCCGCCGTTACACTTCATGGGACTTGACCCCCGTCAGCAGAACACGAGATCCGAATCCAAGACAAGATCCCCGGCTGAACTGGCATTCTTTCGTTCACAAAGTCTGAAGTAGCTTTGAACACCGACGGACTCGGGGCAGGGCTGGGGTGCGTAAACATCAGTCCGAACTAGCCCCGCATCCGGAAAAGCAGTCTGAAGTAGATCCGGAAATGACACTCATAATCTGACGCCGTCGCATCCACGCGGTACGGGGCGCTGGCTGAACTCCCCGGCGTCCACGGTGCACCGGCCTGAGGAGTCCGGTGCACGCTGCACGGGCCTACCTGTACCCAGCGCCGCCCCCAATTCATAGGCGGTCTCGGCGATCGATGACGCGGCGCCGGCGCGATCACGTGGCGCGGCACTGACGACGGCGTCGGTGCTCAATGTCATCGCCAGGCCGGCGCCGAATCCGATGATCGCGAACCCGACGATGATTCCGACGAAGCTCGTCATCCCTTCGGCCAGCGCGAGGATCCCCAGTCCGACGGCACCGAACGCGAGTCCGACACTGATCGCCCGCCCGCGGCCGATCTTGCCGAGCGCATACCCGGCGAACCGGAGAAAACACCCGGCAAGCTCCTCCGCGCCTACGTGCGCGCCATGACGTCAGGATCCGAGGCGACCATGCAGTACTTCACCGCAGCGCCCACCTGGGCGGGCATCTACCAGATACCGAAGGTCGCCGAGATCACAGCCGCCGACACGAGATGGTGGAAGGAGAATCTTGCGGCCGACGGGCTCTCGCCGGAGCGGATACTCGTGGTGCGACGTGCGGCAGAAGGGTTCGCCGCCGCAGCAGCGTACGGCGACGAAACCGCCGACGCCGCTGCGGCGGCACGCAGCGTGCTCCTGGAGCTTGCCGACGGCGGGGAACTGGCTCCGCGCTGAGCCGGTCAGCGCCTCGCCGCCGGCCCCGGCGCGCGCTCACGCTATAGACGTGAGAGTCGGCATCCACCCCGTCACCCCAGCACAGGGTGCATATGCTCCGAACCGAGCGCGACCACGGCCTGCGCCGCCCCCGCCTCGAGGCACGAAGCGACACCGCGCCCGGCGAGATGCGCCGCCAGGAACCCGGCGAAGAACGCGTCGCCGGCACCGTTGGTGTCGATGACGTCCGCGGGCACCGCGTCGACGGAGAAACACTCACCCGCGGCATCCATCGCGATCGCCCCGCGCGCACCCCGCGTGCACACGGCCAGCCGCGGCCCGCGCCGCAGGCACGACGTGAGCAGCGCCCACGGGTCGTCGGTCGCGTCGTCGTTCATGAACACGACGTCCGCCGCACGCAGGAACGACTCGTGGAACGCCGACCGCCCGTCGTAGTCGTGCAGGTCGGTCCACAGCCGCGCCGGGCCCGTCCCCCGGGCGATGAGGTGCGCACCCATCACGCTCAGGTCGATGACCACGATCTCGGCTCGCCGCAGTGCCGTCTCAACGGCGGCCACAGTCGACACGTCCGGATCGTTGGGCGTCGCCACGTACAGCGAGACGCGCTCGCCGGCATGCGTCATCAGATTGACGTGCTGCTCGGTGGTCGATGATGGATGCCGCGTCGCCGCCACCCCGGCCCGCGCGAGCGCTGCGGCGACCCGGCGCCCCTCGTCGTCGCGCGCGGCGAGATAGTGCAGCTCGGACGGCACCCCCAGCGCGGTGAGGTGCACGGCTTTTCCGGCCGATGTCCCACCCAGCGTGTGCACCGACCCGGTCGCGAACTGCATGTGCGGCACGGGCTCGGGCAGCCGGTCGAGCGTGATCAGGTGATTCCACGATGCCGGCCCGCACACGACGACGCTCATGCGCTCAGTCAACCGCATCGCCGACGCGGTCCGGCGCTGCCGCTACGAGCAGATGGCGTTGTCATCGATGACGGCGGTGAGGCTCTCGGCGGTCCAGGGCAGCGCGGTCTCCGACACGTTGCCGTCGGCGCCGGGGATCTTCGAGCCGATGGCCGCGAGCTGCCACGCCAGGGTGCGTGCGATGACGCTCGATCCGCGCGAATTGTTGAGCACGACGGCGACAGTCATGCCGGTCTCACGGTCGGCGAAGGCAGCCGTCAGGTAGCCGGGAAACGAGCCGTACTGCCCGATGAGCGAGCCGGCCTGGTACGTGCCGCCCTTGGCGGTGAACCACGACGGCTGGCTCGAGCTGATCTGCAGCGGCTCGGCGAACCTCGCGTCGGCGTCGTACGGGCGCGCTCCGGTGGCGAGGGCCTGCACGTAGCGGCCCAGCTCGGCGATGTCGGTGGTGACACCCGACGCCGCGTAACCGGCGCTGGTCGACAGCTCGGTCAGGTCGAGAAGGTTCGAGCAGTCGACCTTGCCTTCCGTGTTGGCAGCCCAGTAGGCCGGCAGGGGCTTGTCGCCCGCCGGCGATGCGCTGAGCCCGGTCGCGGTGAGTTCGAGCGGCTCGGCCACATACTGCTCGTAGAGCTCCGCGATGGGGGTGCCGGTCGCGCGTTCGAGCGCCAGCCCGAGCAGCAGGTAGCCGGTGTCGGAATCGCGGTAGGCCGCGCCCGGCTCCCCACTGCGGCCGGAGGCCATGCCGTACGCGATGAGCTCCTTGGGAACCCACGGACGCGTCGGGTTGAGCAGCATCCGATTGAGGATCTGGTTCGTGTACCCAGCCAGGCCGCTCGTCGAGTCGCACAGCTGACGCAGTGTGACGTTCTCGAGCGAGTCCATGCCGATGAGCAGACCCGACACCGTGTCATCGAGGCTGACCTTGCCGGCATCCACCACCGCGTAAAGGACGTCGCAGGTCATGGCGCGGGTGATGGGGCCGGCACGGAAGGTCATGTCGGCCTCGACCGCCGCGCCCTCGAGCGCCGTCGACCCGACGCCGGTGACCCAGGATCCGGCCCACGGCACCCACACGCCCACGAGTGCACCGGTGGCGCCGCTGGCGGCCATCGCGTGCTCGACAGAGGCCTGCAGCTGGCCGCGCACCTCTTCGGGGAGCTGGCCTTCCGTCTGCGCCGGCAGCCGGTCGACGACCGTGGCGGGCTCCGGCGAACAGGCCGACAGGGTCAGCGCGAGCAGCGCCGCGGCCCCGAGGGCGATCGCGCGCCGAGCGCGGTGCATGCGCGGCATCCGTCCACCCCCGAAAATCGTCTCTGAAGATTAGAACACATCCGGCGCGCAACCCCGGGATCCGTAGGGTGAGGTCATGGCTCACACTTTCGACGCGGACACCCTGGCCGGCGTGCTCGGCCACATGAACGCCGACCACATGGACGACAACCTGCTGATCGCCCGCGCGTTCTCGCCGCTGGCCGACGTCGTCCGCGCCGAGATGACGACGTTCGACGGCGAGCGCGGCCAGTGGCATGTCATGTGCGCAGACGGCACCGAAGACGTCATCTCCGTGCCGTGGCCGGGCGGCCCGATCACCGAACGGCGAGAGGTCCGGCGCGAGATCGTCGCCCTCTACGACGAGGCGTGCGCGCGGCTGGGCGTCGAACCCCGACCGCACTGAACCGACCGCACTGAAGCCGTTGCACTGGACCTCGCCCGCGGCCCGACTTCGCGAGAGCGCGATATTTCTCAACCTTCAGTTTAGGTGAGCCTTACTTTCAGCTAGGCTGACGGCATGGCCGACCCGATCCTGTTCTCCACCTCGTTGCGCAAGCGCTCCGCCGGGGCCCACTCCGACAGTGAGGGCGCGGGCTTCATGTCCGACCTCATGCGCGGCAAGGGCACTCGCGACGACTACATCGCGCTGGTGGCGCAGCACTGGTTCATCTACGAAGCGCTCGAGGCCGCGGCCGAGCGCATGCGGGCCGACCCGCTGGCATCCGTGTTCATCAGCGAGAAGCTCACCCGCCTGCCCGCGCTCGAAGCCGATCTCACCTTCCTGCTCGGCGCCGACTGGCGCGACCAGATCGAGCCGCTGCCCACCACGCGCCGGTACGTCGACCGCATCAACGAGGTCGGTGCCACGTGGCCGGGCGGGTTCGTCGCGCACCACTACACCCGATACCTCGGCGACCTGTCGGGCGGCCAGTTCATCGGCAAGGTGATGGCGCGGCAGTTCAGCTTCGAGACCAACGGCATCGGGTTCTACATCTTCGACGAGATTGCCGACCCGAAGGCGTTCAAGGACGTATACCGCGAGCAGCTCGACGCGGCCCCCTGGAGTCCCGAGGAGCAGGAGCGCGTCATCGACGAAGTGCTGGCGGCGTACCAGTTCAACACCGACCTGTTCGACGACCTGGCCGCCGCGAAGGCGGGGGCGGCCGAGCAGGTCGCCTGAACCACCCGCGGCACCGCCCCGGCGCTAACCGCGCGCGGCCGCTCGGACTCCGGCCATGAACCGGCGCACATCGGTGTCGACCAGGATGTCTGCCGGCCGCAGCGGCCGCGTCAGATACAGTCCGTCGAGCGAGGTCAGTCGCGAGAGCGCGACGTAGGTCTGGCCGGGCGCGAAGGCCCCCGACCCCAGGTCGATGATCGCGCGGTCGTAGGTCTTGCCCTGCGACTTGTGGATCGTCACCGCCCACGCCAGCCGCAGCGGGAACTGCGTGAACTCCGCGACGATGTCACGGGAGAGCTTGCGGGATGCCGGGTCGTACGCGTAGCGGAACCTCTCCCACACCGTCGGCTCGACGTCGTGCTCCTCCCCGTCGAGCTCGACGCGCACGGTCTCCCCGGCGATGCGGATGACGGTGCCGATCGACCCGTTGACCCAGCGGGGCCCGTCGCCCCCGTACCCGCTGTCGTTGCGTAGGAACATGACCTGCGCCCCGACTTTGAGCTGCAGCTCCTCGTCCGCCGGATACGACGCGTCGCCGCGGCCGAAGTCGCCGGAGATCTCGGCCCGCGCCGTCTGCACCGGACCGGGCAGCGCGTCGAGGTGGCGCTGGTTGATCCGGTTGACGATGTCGTTGCGCGTGGCCAGCGTGATGATGGGCGGCTCACCGTCGACCGGCGGGGGCGGCGTGCGCGCCCCGGTCGCGTTCAGCCGCTCGGCGATGTCGGCGGTCACGATGCCGTGGCGCACGGCGTTGAGCATCGCCTTGAACTCGGGGTCGGCCTGCCGGTGGATGTCGCGCAGCTCACGGATGTGCAGCGGCGCACCCACCCGGCCGAGATCGAGCAGCCCCCCGGTGCCGATGGCACCTTCGGGTGGCCCCGCCCAGATGTGGGCGTCGAAGAACCAGAACGAGCGGTAATGGTCCTGCAGGTACTTGCGCTCATCACCGCGGGGCGGCACCGGCGCCAGCTGGTACGGGTCGCCGAACATGACGATCTGCACGCCGCCGAACGGCTCGGAGCGCCGGCGCCGCGCCTGCCGCAGCGACCGGTCGATGGCATCCATCAGGTCGGCATTGACCATCGAGATCTCGTCGATGACGAGCGTGTCGATGGCGCCCAGAATCTTGCGCGTCGCGTCGGACTGGTCGATCTCGCTGTCGGCGATGAGTCCGATCGGCAGCCGGAACAGCGAATGGATGGTCTGCCCGTCGACGTTGAGCGCCGCGACGCCGGTGGGTGCGCACACCGCGATCTGCTTCTCAGTGTGCCAGGCCAGATGCTGCAGCAGGGTGGACTTGCCGGTGCCCGCGCGGCCGGTGACGAAGACGTGCTCGCGGGTGTCTTCGATGAGGCGGAACAGCTCGTCCTGTTCGGGTGACAGGGTCGGCGTGCTCACCGGATCCATGCTATCTATCAGGTGGCTTTTCTAGACTGCGTCTGTGGAAGAGGTGGAGAACGTGCCCCGGCGTCGCACGCTCGGCTTCGACCTCACGGCGCTGGCCCTCGTGGGAGTGCTGCTGGTGGCCGCCCTGGGCGCCGGCACGGCCGTCGTCTACCAGCAGTTGTACAGCCCGGCCGCCTTCGTGGTGCGGTACCTCGACCTGCTCAGCAACGGCGCTGCCGCCGACGCCCTGGCCGTTCCCGGCGTGAAGATCGACTCGCGTGAACTGGCGAATGCCGGACTGCCCACCAACGCGCACGACGCACTGCTGCGACGCGCCGCCCTGGCGCCGCTCACCGATGTCGAGGTCACCGGCTCGGAAGAACGTGACGGCGTCACCGCCGTGACTGTGGAGTACTCGGCCGGCCCGCACCGCGGCACCACCACCTTCCACGTCGAGCAGCAGGGCTGGATCGGCGTCGCCCCCTCGTGGCGGTTCACCCAGAGTCCGCTCGCGGTCGTCAACCTGACGGTGCGCGGTGCGATGCAGTTCGAGGTCAACGGCTTCGACATCGACAAGCGCCAGGTGGCCGTCGACGGTCTCGACGTCGACCCGCTCGAACCCGTTCCGCTGCTGGTGTTCTCGCCCGGCCTGTACTCGCTCTCGGTACAGACCCCCATCTCGACGAGCCCGGGCGTCGCCGTCCTGTCGGACACTCCCGCCGCCGACATCCCGGTCGATCTGCAGACCGAGCCGACCGCCGAGTTCATCGGCGTCGTGCAGGAGAAGGTCGAAGAGTTCCTCACCGCGTGCACCCAGCAGGAGGTGCTCCAGCCCACCGGCTGCCCGTTCGGCTGGTTCGTGCGCAACCGCATCGTCGACCTGCCGGAGTGGTCGATGACCACCCAGCCCGAGATCACCGTCGTTCCCGACGGCCCCGACTGGGCGATCGAGCGCACCGAGGCGGTCGCACATATCGAGGTCGACATCCAGGACATCGGCACCGGCGTGATCAGCCACTGGGATGAGGACGTGCCGTTCCACATCACCGGCGCGATCGACATCCTCCCCGACGGCACCGCCTCGATCCAGGTGTCACCGGCCGACTGAGATGGATGCCGGGGCCCGGCGCTCTTACCGCGTGGCGCGAGCGTCGCGTTCGGCGAGCGCGGCCAGCCGGGCGTTGTACGCTTCGAGCTCTTCGTCGCCGGTGCGGTCGGCGTGCCGGTCGGCGCGGCGCTGGGCCTTCTCGTCCGAACGGCTCCACTGGATCGCCACCGTGATCGCCAGGATCAGGGTCGGGATCTCGCCGATCGACCAGGCCACGCCGCCGCCCACGTACTGGTCATCGAGCGGGGGCGCCCCCCAGGTGCGGCCCATCGATCCGAACCACTCGGCGACGAACAGGCCCTCGCTCATCATGATCGAGATGCCGAAGAACGCGTGCATGGCCATGACGGCGATGAGTGTAAGCAGCCGGAACGGGTAGGGGAACCGCAGCGGCACCGGGTCGATGCCCACGAGTGACTGCACGAACAGGTAGCCCGAGATGAGGAAGTGCGCGACCATCCACTGGTGCCCGAGGTGGTCGTACATCGACCAGCGGAACAGGTCGGTGTAGTAGAACGCCCACAGCGACAGGATGAAGATCGCAGCCGCCACCAGCGGGTGGGTGATCACACGTGCGTACGGGGTGTGCACCGCCCACAGGATCCATTCTCGTCCGCCCCGTGTGCCGTCGTCGCGGCGTCGGATCGCCCGCGCCGCGAGCGTGACCGGCGCCCCGAACACGAGGAACATCGGGATCGCCATCCCCAGCAGCATGTGCCCGATCATGTGCACGCTGAACAGATACTCCTGGTAGGCGTTGACGGCTCCGCACGTGACCCACACCAGCACGGCCAGCCCGCACAGCCACAGCACGGTGCGATAGATGGGCCACGTGTCGCCGCGGCGCCGCAGGCGCCAGACGCCGACCAGGTAGAAGAACGCACCGAACCCGGCGACGAACGCCCACACGATGTCGAGGTTCCATTCGGTGAACCAGCGGTCGAAGGTGAGCTCGGGCGGCAGCGGCCGCCCGGTAAGGATCATCGCCGGCGTCCGCTCGGGCGGCAGTGTCGTGTCGACGGGCGGGGGCGTGCGCGCCAGGGCGACCGCGACGCCGCTGGCGAGACCCATGAAGGCCAGCTCGAGGCCGACCAGTCCCCAGAAGCGCCGCGCCGCGGCATCCTCACGGATCTTGCCGATGAGCCGCTGCCGGTACCAGGCGCCCAGCAGGCCGATCGCCAGCAGCGCCAGTACCTTCACGATCAGCAGGGCGCCGTACGGCGACAGCAGATTCTCCCACGCCACGACCCCGACGATCGCGCGGGCAACACCCGACAGGGCGACCACGGCGAAGGCAGCCAGGGCGATGGTCGAGTAACGGCCGAGCACCTCGGCGAACCGGTCCCGGCTCAGCTGCGGGCGGATGACGACCAGCAGCAGCAGGCCACCGACCCACACCGCGGCCCCACCCATGTGGAACAGCAGCGCCGACACCGCGATGTTGTGCCCGCTCTCGTCGCCGGAGTGGCCCTGCGTGGCCATCGGCAGCAACGCCGCGGCGGCCAGCACCGCGACGACGAGGGTGGCCGTCCAGCCGCGCACCGCGAAGGTGAGCACCGTCAGCGTGGCGCCGGCGATGGTCGTGATCGACCAGGCCAGCCCCGAGGGGGTCTCGACCAGATAACGGCCCAGTTGCTGACCGAACTGCGCGTCGGCGCTGGGCGTCGCGTTGAAGATGTTGAGGAAGGTGAAGTAGGCGGTGCCGGCGCTGGCAAGCGTGAAAACGGCGGCCGAGGTGGATGCCACGTCCAGCGCCGTGTCGAAGGGGCGTTCGCCCGCGCGCAGCGCGAACAGGGCCAGCACGAGCGATCCGATCATGCCGGCCGCCGACAGGTTGACCACGAGGGTGGTCAGCGGCAGACCCCACCGCACGACGGGACCGGGGTCGCTGAGCACGAGCGGTGCAGCGCCGCCGCCGTAGGCGAGGCCCACGACCAGGGCGAGCACGGCGGCCGCGACCAGGATCGCGGGACCGGCGATCCGAAAGGCGCGGGAGTTCACCCCTCCAGCCTAAGTCGGCGGTGACGCCCCGGATGCCGGGCACGGCGATGCCGGAACGGCACGGTGCGGAAACGATGAAGGGGGGACGCCTCCTGGCATCCCCCCTTCAATCGACAGGCTTACTTGACGGCAGCCTTGAGCTTCGAGCCGGCGGTCACCTTGACGCGCTTGCCCGCGGGGATCTTGATCTCGGCGCCGGTCTGCGGGTTGCGGCCCGTGCGGGCAGCGGTGTCGACCTGCTCGAAGGCGATCCAGCCGGGGATCGAGACCTTCTCGCCCTTGGCGACGTTCTCGGAGACGGTCGAGAAGAGCGCGTCGAGCACGCCCGAGACGGTCGACTGGCTCTGGCCCGTCGCGCTGGCGATGCTGGCAACGAGCTCGGTCTTGGTGATAGCCATGGGGTTGTCCTCCAGACGGCAGCGCTTGTGCCGCCTCATTTACTACGGACCGGACGACTCTCGTCGCCAGGTTGGTCGGTTGGACCGGTCCCGAATATACCCACGATCCGCGTGATTCCGCGGATTTCGCCCGCTCTGGCGCTATCTTCCCCGGCGTGTCGCGCCGCATCCGTGACTCCTGTGGCAGATGTGACTCATTCCCGCCCGTCCGCCATCCCGTCCGCCATCGTGCCCGCGAGAGAACAACCGGGCGCCGAGAGAACGGGTATTACCCGCACTCTCGTCCGCCAGTTGTTCTTTCGCGGGGCGGCGGGGAAGGCGGGTCCGCGGGGCGGGCGCGCGGGGCGGGCGCGCGAAAGGCCCGGACCTCGCGGGGAGGTCCGGGCCTTTCGGATGCTGTGCGGGTGCTTACCAGCTGGACTTGGTCACACCGGGCAGCTCGCCACGGTGGGCCATGTCGCGGAAGCGCACGCGCGAGATGCCGAACTTCGACAGGTGGCCGCGGGGGCGACCGTCGATCGCGTCGCGGTTGCGCAGACGCACCGGCGACGCGTTGCGCGGCAGCTTCTGCAGGCCGAGGCGAGCGGCTTCGCGCTGCTCGTCGGTCGAGTTCGGGTCGACGAGGGCCTTCTTCAGCTCGGCACGCTTCTCGGCGTAGCGGGCGACAACGGCCTCGCGCTGCTTGTTGCGCGCGATCTTGCTCTTCTTCGCCATGAGATCAGCGCTCCTCTCGGAATTCGACGTGCTTGCGGACCACGGGGTCGTACTTCTTGAGCACGATGCGGTCGGGGTTGTTGCGGCGGTTCTTGCGCGTCACGTAGGTGTACCCCGTGCCGGCGGTCGAGCGCAGCTTGATGATCGGACGAACGTCCTGAGCCTTCTTCGCCATTAGAGCTTCACACCCTTCGCGATGAGGTCCTTGATGACCGACTCGATGCCGCGGGCGTCGATGACCTTCATGCCCTTGGCCGACACGTTCAGCGTGACCTTACGGCCGAGCGACGGAACGAAGTAGGTCTTCTTCTGCACGTTCGGGTCGAAGCGACGCTTCGTCCGGCGGTGCGAGTGCGAGATGTTGTGACCGAAGCCGGGAACTGCTCCAGTCACCTGGCACACTGCTGCCATAGTGATTCTCCTTAGTACCGTGACGCCGGACGACGTCACCCAAGATCCCTTGTCTGCACCCCACCCGCGCGCACGACGCAACGGCCGGGTTCGTGGTGTGGGATACGTACTGCGTGCTGGAGTGCGCGCAGACAAGGGGTCAGTCTAGCACGGACGGCGTGTCGCGCTTGACATGCGGCCCCGGTCGCCTGCTGCCAGGCCCGGCCTCGGGCGGTGCGGCCCCGGGCGGTGCGGCCTCGGGCGGTGTGACCTCTCCCTCGGCCTGTGC
>JAEXHA010000087.1 GCA_023450335.1 Actinomycetes bacterium
TCGCGCAGCGGGCGGCGCATGAACGCCCAGTAGCGCGTCGGGGTGAGGCGGCTGAGCACGTCGACCAGCCGCGCTTCACGCCCGATCATGGTGCGGGAGCGGCGGCGCAGCACCGATTCGACGATGCGCGCCGCGGCATCCGTCGGTTCGGTGTGGTACATCCGGGCCTGGGCCTCAGCCGCGCGCGCGGCGACCGCGGGGTCGAGCGCGGCGGCATACCGGCCGTGCAGGATGATGCCGGTCTTGACGCCCGCGGGGTAGACGGCGCCAACGCTCACGCTCGTGCGCTCCAGCTCATGGCGCAGCGACTCGGTGAACCCGCGCACGGCGAACTTGCTGGTCGCGTACGGAATGCGACCGGCCGGCGCCGCCAGGCCGTAGATCGACACGAGGTGCGCGATGTGCGCCTGCGGCGCGGAGCGCAGGGCGGGCAGCAGCGACTGGGTGATGTTCACGGTGCCCCACAGGTTGACGTCCATGAGCCAGCGCATCTCCGCCATCGTGAGCTGATCGATGCTGCCGAGCATGGACGACCCGGCGCACGTGATGAGCGCGTTGATGCGGGGGTGGGATGCCGTGATGTCGGCCGCCGTGGCAGTGACGGCGTCGTCGTCGGTGAGATCGACGGCGTGGGTGGTGTGGCCGGTGCCGGGAAGCGTGGCGGCGGCGGCGGCGAGACCCTCGGCATTGCGGTCGACCAGGGCGATGCGTGCGCCGCGCGTCGCGAGTTGGCGGGCGGTCTCGGCGCCCATGCCGGCGGCGCCCCCGGTGATGACGCTTGTCGCGCCGCGGACTTCCAGTCGTGGCATCCTCGCCCCTTTCCGTCCTTCGATTCTGGTGCACGCGCGGCCATAGGATCGAAGGGAGGGGGTGTCCGTGGCCGAGCAGCAGAAGCCGAAGCGCGTGCGGACGCGCGATGTCGTCGCCGAAGGGCTGTACATCGCGTCAGCGGCCACCCGGCTGACCCTCAAGAATCGGATCCTCGTCGACATCTTGGCCGAGGGGGAGGACTTCGACTCGGACCGGTTCTTGCCCGAGGCTCGCGCGGCGCTGCTCATGCTCGCCGACGAGGCGCAGGCCGATGCCGAGCGCACGGAGGCCGACCGCAAGCGAGCGCGGCGCCGTCACTCCGACTCCGACGGCACGCACGATTACCGCAGCCGCGACGTGCGCAACCTGCGCCGCCGCGAGCGGCAGTCACGTCACGTGGCCGAACAGTTGCGCGAGCGTGCCGAAGACGAGGAGGAGCTGCGCAAGCTCGTGGCCGACGCACGCGACGCGGCGTGGGCCGAGGTCGCGAAGAACATCGATCGCACCCTGCGCATCGAGGCCGCCCGACCCGATCTCGAACCCGACTACGACCGCATGCGCGAAGCGCGGATGCAGGCGCTGCGGCTCGTCGATCTGCCGAAACTGCGCGCCCACCGCCGCAGCGTCGAGAAGCAGGCGGCGATGCGCGAGGCCGATTCGGCGGATGGCCCCGCGTGAGGTAAGCTGTTCGCTGGCCATCCCGCAAGGAATGCCATGCGCCTCTAGCTCAATGGATAGAGCATCTGACTACGGATCAGAAGGTTGGGGGTTCGAGTCCCTCGAGGCGCGCACTGTGTTGAGACAGTGGAAAAGCCCCGGTCAGCCGGGGCTTTTCGCTTGTCAGAGGGCCGTCGTGAGCAACAGCGGGGCGTCCGTCTCGAGGATGTCAACCACGCGGCATTCCTGGGGAGTCCCATTCGCGACCAGAGGACGGAAGCTATGACACCGACACGCATCGACGGACTCCAGGTGTCCGTAGGTGGGCTCTCCCGGGCCGAGTTGAGAAGCGCACTGGCCGCTCGGGGTGTCCTCCTCAATGACCACGCAGAGACGCTGCTCGCCGCCCGTGACTTCGACAATGCTGCTCGCGTCATCACCGTCACGGAGACGACGGTCGCCACCCTCGGCCGCCCTGAGGGGGCGACGCTCTCCGAGATCTTCGAACTTGCACGAGTGCAGGGCCTGACCTTCTGTCCGGTAGACACCGGCCCGTACCTGCGTCTGGTCCTGGACAAACAGGCGGCATCGGCGGACTCTGTGTTGTCCGCGGGGAAGGCGCCGGATGGCGCCCTGAGCGTCGCGTCGAAGCCGCTCAGTGATGACGTCGAGTACCCGAAGGGGTTCTACCTTCGCGTGGTGGACGGGCAAATGTGGCTGCGCGGATACCGATGCGACGAGGACCACGTCTTCTCCCCGAGCGACCGGTTCGTGTTCCGCGCGTCCGCGCCGTCGGCCTGATCGCAACACGCGGGGCGGGCAGACAGCCGGGACCGGTCAAGCCTTTGTCTCAGAATCTGAGTTCCTTGTCGTCCTCTCATCCGACGCGGCCCCGAGCACCTCGACGATGGATGCCGCCATGGCGTCGGCGCCGAAGTGATCGTCGGCGGTGACGGTGACCACCGCGTCACCCGAGAAGATGACGAGCTGCCCACCGGCGCCGTGCAGGCGCCATGACGGACCGGGGCCGGCCCACCCTGCGAACGCGTAACGCTCGTACCCCGGGTTCGTGCCCGCGACCACCCAGCCGGAGTGCATGGCATCCGTCCATTCGCCGGACATCAGCTGGTGCCCCTGCCAGCTGCCGCGGTCGCGGATGAGGCGCCCGATGCGCGCCATCTCGGCGGTTCGGAGGAAGAGCCCGCCGCCGGCCAGGATGCGCCCGTTGGGGCATCGTTGCCAGTGGACGTCGTCGATGCCCAGCGGTGCGAACAGGCGCGGCGTGAGGTAGTCGGCGACGTCACCCGTCGCTTCGGCGAGAATGCGCATGGCGGTGTAGGTGCTCGCGTTGGAGTACTGGAACGCGGGACCGTTGGTCGGTCGGCTGAGGAACTCTTCGGCGAGGTCGGGCCAGTCGGTCATCATCGTCTCTGACCAGGGCAGATCGATGCCGCTCGTCATGGTCAGCAGCCGGCGCAGCGTGACGTCCCCAGCGCCGTCGCCGAACGAGATGCCCGCGATGTACCTCGCCACCGGGGTGTCGAAATCGATCACGCCCTCGTCTGCGGCGATGCCGGCTGCCAGCACGCACACACCCTTGGCGACCGATTGGATGTCCACGTGGACGTCCTCGGACCAGCGGTGCTCCGCCGCCTCGTCGCCGACCAGCACGTGCAGCCCGTGTGCGGTGAATCCGGCGGCGTCAGCCTGTTCGACGATGCGGTCTCGGACGGTCTGCGCGGTGGTCACGCTTCATTCTCCCGAGTCTGGCGGCCTCAGCGGCGCGGCGCCTGCTGCCGCACGAGGCGATTGAGGCGCTCTGACATGAGCAGCCCGAGCGCGAGCAGCGCGACGAGGAAGAACGGCAGGATCCACATGCCCGTCCACACCGAGATCACGCCGAAGAGCGGGGGTGCCAGCGTCGAGCCGGTGTAGGCGGCAGCCATCTGGATGCCGATGATGGCCTGCGAGTTGCGACGCCCGAAGTTCACCGGAGTGGAATGGATGATCGCGGGATAGATGGGCGCGCAGCCGAGCCCGACGATCACGAGTCCGATCAGGGCGACGACGGTGGTTTCGACCGGCAGTGCGAGCAGGACGACGCCGAGCCCGACGGTGAGGAATCCGCCGCGGATCATGCCGCGGTCGCCGACGCGGTCGGCGACGAAGCCGGCGAGGAACCGTCCGACGGTCATTCCCAGCAGGAAGAGCGCGCCGAACGCTGCCGCAGCCGCGGCATCCACTTCTCGCACCGTCGCGAGATACGTCGACGCCCAGAGGATCGCCGTGCTCTCCAGCGCGCAATAGGCGAGGAATGCCGCGAGGATCAGCCCCACCCCGCGGATCCGCAGCGCCTGGGCGAGCGGCACGTGTGAGGCGCCCTGTGTCGCCTCGGCGGGGTCGTCGTCGTGGCCGGCGGGCACGATCGGGTTGACCTTCGTCCACAGGGGCAGGCTGATCAGCAGGCCGAAGGTGAGCGCGGCCTGGATGATGCCGACGATGAGGTACGCCCCCGACCAGCCGGCGCCTCCGCTGATCGTGAAGCTCATGATGAACGGACTGATCGAGGCGCCCAGGCCCCAGCCGGCGTGCAGCCAGTTCATGTGACGCGCCGCGTAGTGCAGCGCGACGTAATTGTTGAGCGCGGCGTCGACGGCCCCGGCGCCCAGCCCGTACGGGATCGCCCACAGGCACAGCATCCAGAACGAGTCCGATGCGGAGAAGCCCAGCAGCGCCGCCGCCGTCGTCCCGACGCTCACCGCCGTCACCAGACCCGCACCGAAGCGGCGGGTGACCCGCTCGGACGCGAGGCTCGACAGGATCGTGCCGCCCGCGATGATCATGGTGATGATGCCCGCGAAGGCGATCGGCACGTCGAGATCCCGGTGCATGACCGGCCACCCGGCGCCGACGAGCGAATCCGGCAGCCCGAGGCTGATGAATGCGATGTAGATGATCGCGAGCAGGAGGGAGTACACGGCTCGAATGGTGCCTTTCAACGGGGGATCGATCCACTCTACGAACTCTCCCGGTTTCGAGCACGTCAGTGACGGGCGCCGCCTGGACATCGGTGCCCATGCGGGCGTATTACCATGCGATCATGAGCAACCCGGCGCAGATCGACGACGTCTCCATCGGCGGCGAGGGGATCCGGCTCGGGCAGTTCTTGAAGTTCGCGGGCATCCTCGACTCGGGCGGCGACGTGAAGGAAGCCATCATCGACGGGTTCGTGACCGTGAACGGCGAGGTCGACCGCCGCCGGGGACGGCAGCTGCAGGTCGGCGATGTCGTCGGCTACGAGGGGCGCCGCGTCCGCGTCCGCCCCTGACTGTCGGGTCCGATGGTGCACCGGAACTCGTGGACTCCGCTGGCGCGGGTCGCGCGCGTCCCGTCCGGCAGCTCGACCTCGCACGTGGTCGAGACGGGCACGGTGACCTGCAGGTGGAAGCCCTCATCGTCGATGCGCCACGCCGAACGGACGAGCCCGTACGGCGTGCGCACGGAGCCCGTTGCCGACGTCAGCCCGCCGCCGACGATCGGCGCCACGCGGAATGTGCGATATCCCCCTGTGGTCGCTTCGATTCCCGCCACCCGGCGGTACAGCCAGTCACCGACGGCGCCGGCGGCGTAATGGTTGAACGACACCATCCCGCCGCCCGAGCCCTCCTCGGACGCGCCCGGCCGGAGGTCGGCGATGTTCACCGTGCCGTCGGGGCGCAGGGCGTCCCACCGCTCCCAGATGGTGGTGCCGCCGGACTCGACCATGTACAGCCACGAGGGCGGCGTCGTCTGAAGCAGGAGATCGAACGCCTCGTCGACCCGGCCGTTGTCCGACAGCGCGAACAGAATGTACGGCGTGCCGGGGAAGCCGGTGCGCAGGTGTCCGTCGGCGTCGTCGATGAGCCGCACGAGGTTGCCGGCCATCGCCTCCGCCTCACGGCCGGACACCATGCCGAAATGCAGCGGCAGCACGTACGCCGTCTGAAACTCGTTGTGCAGCCGGCCGGCCCCGTCGGTGAACACATGGCGATACGCCGCGGCGACCTCGTCGGAGAGCCGACCGTAACGCGCGGCATCGGCATCGTCCCCCAGGATCGTGGCGATCCGCGCCAGCAACCGCGCCGAGTTGCCGAGGTAGGCGGTGCCGATCCACCTGCCCTTCTGGATCCATTCCTTCGCCCCGCCGTCGGGTGAGGTCCAGTCGCCGAAGTGGAACGGCCAGCGCCAGATTCGCCGCTGATCGCGTCGGATGGATGCCAGACGAGCCCACCATGTCGCGGCTTTCACGAACCGCTTCATCGTCGGGTAATGCCGGCGCAGCAGCTCGACGTCGCCGCGCGCGAGGTATTCCGCCCACGGCGCGAGAACGCAGACGTCGCCCCACGTGGAGGTCGCCATCACGGGAAACGGGTTGCCGGCCTTCGGCACGACCATGGGGATGCCACCGCCCCGGCCCTGCTCGGCCGTGACATCCCGCATCCATTTGCCCACGAAGCGCGACATGTCGAAGTTGTAGCTCGCGGTCGAGGCGAACACCGCGAAGTCTCCCGTCCACCCCTCCCGCTCATCACGCTGCGGGCAGTCGGTGGGGATGTCGACGAAGTTCGACCGACCACCCCATTGGATGGCGCTCTGCAGCTTGTTGATCGACTCGTTCGAACATGAGAAGTCACCCACCTGCGGCACGTCGGAATGCAGCACGAGCGCCGACAGATCGAGGTCATCGGGGTGGATGCCGGTGACACCGACATACCGGAACCCCATGTAGGTCAGACGCGGCGAGTACTGCTGTTCACCGTCGCGGCAGGTGTAGGTGGCGGTGGCCTTCGCCGTGCGCAGTGACTTCACGAACAGCTCACCGTCCACCAGCACCTCGGCGTGGCGGAACACCACCTGCTGCCCGTGCGTGCCGCGCAGGCGTGCGCTGATCACGCCGGCGAAGTTCTGCCCGAAGTCGAACACCAGCTCGCCGCTCGGGGTCACCGTGTGCGCGACAGGGGTCAAGACGCCCTGCACGCGTACGGGCGGTCCGTACTGCGCCCGCAGCTGTGGCGAACCGTGCGGCTCGGTGACGTCGGCGGGCCGGAAGCGGGCGGCACCGGTGTCGAAGGTCGCGTCGTACGTCTCGCCGTCGTACCACTCAGCCATGCGGAAGGGCGACTGGGTGCTCACTTCCCAGTCGGGACCGGTCGCGATGACGTCGGTACCGCCGTCGTCGTACTCGAGGTGCAGTTCGCACAGGAACGCCTGCCGGTCGGCGTAGATCTTGTTCTTGCGCTTGTGGGTGAACGAACCGACGGCCCATCCGCCGGCCACCGTCGCCGCCAGCACGTTCGATGCGCCGAGCATGTCGGTGACGTCGTAGGTCTGGTACTGGATGTGGTGCTGATAGGACGTGAAGCCCGGAGCGAAGTAGTCCGCGCCGACCTTGCGCCCGTTCAACTCCAGCTCGTACACGCCCAGTGCGGTCGCCTCGACCCATGCCCGGCGCACCGCGCGACGAGTGTCGAACCGGGTGCGGAACTCCATCGGCACGGGGGACTGCCGGGGTGGGGTGTCGTACGACGCATCGGTGATCCAGCGGCCGGTCCACGGTGTTCCGAGTCGACCGGTGCGGAAAGACGTCGACGCTTCAGCGACCGCACCGCTGGTGCCGGTGGCCACGACGCGCACGGCATACTCGGTGAACGGAGCGAGCGGCCCCTCATAGGGCACGCCGATCTGCTCGGTGGTGTGCGTCTCCCATTCGCCGACGGTGATGTGGGCGGATGCCAGTGCTTCGCCGGGCGTATCGGACTCCAGGGCGAACCCGATGCGCGGTCGTTCGTCGGTGACCAGACCGCCGGCGACGTTGTCGGTGTGCAGTGTCGAGATCCTCAAACCGTGCGGTCCTCTCGGGCGATGCGGCCTCCCGTGATGATCCTCCGCAGGCCGCGCAGCGGGCGGAAGGCGGCGATGTCGGCGATGGCGGCCGCGATGTGATGCGGGAAGACCCCACCGGAGGACATGACCATGGCGCGCAGCGAGATGGTCGGCATCATGCGCACCAAGAAGTGGGTGTGCTTGACCCGGCTGTCGCGTTCGGGCGAGTCCGTCATCCGCAACGCCGCGCGGTACTCGCGGTGGATCCTCGCGGTCACCGCGGTGTACATGACCCACCCCATGATCGACCCGCGCGCGTCGACCAAGCGGGTCTCGAGCGTCAGACGGCGGGAGCGGCGCGGGCGCGGCACAGGCACGCCGGCGATCTCGGTGAACGCGCGGGGGATCACACGCGGGGGAGCAGCGTAGGCCTCGTCGACGGCCGCCGCGTACGGCGACCGAGAAGCGCGGCCTTCCGACACTGTCAGCGGTGCCTCCAGACGCACATCCGCCGCCGACGCGGCGATCAGTACGGCATAGTCACCGTTCTCGAGCACCCACTCATGCTCGCGCACGTCCCAGTAGGACAGGTCCCGCAACGCGAAGGCGAGTGTGATCGTGCGGCTCTCGCCGGCGTCCAGCCGGACCTTCTCGAACGCCCGCAGTTCCTTGTCGGCTTTGAAGACCGCGCCGTCGTTGTTGCGCACGTACAGCTGCACGGCTTCGGCGCCGGCGCGGTGCCCCGTATTGGTGATGGTGACCGTGGCCTCGACGTGGTCGCCCGTCGTGCGCACGGACAGGTCGCTGTAGCCGAACGTCGTGTACGACAGGCCGTGGCCGAAGGCGAAGCGCACCGGTGTCTGGGCCTTGTCGTAGAAGCGGTAGCCCACGTAGATCGACTCGTAGTACTGCGATACCCGGCTACGGCCGTAGTCGGCCGCGCAGCTGGAATCCGCGGCCGTGGCGGGCCAGCTTTCGGTGAGCTTGCCCGAAGGGGTGGCCTCGCCCAGCAGCAGCGCGGCCGTGGCCTCGCCGCCGGCCATGCCGGGCAGATACATGTCGAGGATCGCGGCGAGCTCGTCGGCGAATCCGAGTTCCACCGGCGCGCCCGCGAACAGCACGAGCACGACCTTCGCCCCCGTGTCGATGAGGCGGCGCAGCAGCGTGGTCTGCGCCGACCCCAGCGCCATCGAGGTCCGGTCGAAGCCTTCGCTCTCTTCGAGATCGTTCAGCCCCCCGAAGAACAGGACGGTGTCGCCGGGCCGCACGCTGCGCACCGCGGCATCCATCATTGCGGCGTCGGGGTGGGTCGCGACCGCACGGTACCCGCGTTCGTAGCGGTACGTGATGCCGCGACGGTCGAACGCGTCGCGGGGGCTGATGATCGCCGGCGGGTTGACCAGCGACGACCCGGCCCCCTGAAAGCGCATCTTCTCGAACATCTCACCGACGATGAGCAGAGAGTCCTCGCGTGGATCCAGCGGCAGGGTCCCGTCGTTGGTGAGCAAGACCGCGCCTTCGACGGCGACGTCGCGGGCCACGGCCGCATGGGTGTCCTCGTCGACAGCGGCGGAGCGGGTGCCCGTCGTGCAGCGATCGATCAGGCGCAGCATGCGCCGTACCGCCTCGTCGAGCGTGTCGGTGGTCAGGCGCCCGTCGGCCAGCGCCCGTCGCAGCTGCTCACGGGTGTGGCGCACTTCACCGGGCATGTCGAGTTCGCACCCGGCGTTGAGTGCCACGACGCGGTCGTGGGTGGCGCCCCAGTCGGTCATCACGACGCCGTCGAAGCCCCACTCACCACGCAGGATGTCGGTGAGCAGACTCGCATTGTCGGAGGAGGGGATGCCGTTGACGGCGTTGTACGCACACATGACCGTCGACGGCTTCGCCGTTGTGACGACGCGTTCGAAGGCGGGCAGGTAGATCTCGCGCAGTGCGCGCTCGTCGACGATGCTGTCGCCGACGAACCGGTAGTCATCGTTCGAATTCGCGGCGAAATGCTTGACCGACGTGCCGACGCCGACGCCCTCGACGGCCTGCACGAAAGCGCTGCCGAAAGTGCCCGCCACGAGCGGGTCTTCGGAGTAGTACTCGAAGTTGCGGCCGCACAGCGGGCTGCGCTTGATGTTCACCCCGGGGGCGAGCAGCACGTCGACGTCGCGGGCGATGCACTCGCGGGCGATCGCTGCGCCCACGCGTCGCGCGTTGTCCGGGTCCCAGGTGTTCGCCACCGTCGCCGCCGTGGGAAACGACGACGAGGGGACCGCGTCGGCCAGCCCGAACGCGCCCGCGTCGTCGCGCACCCGACGCACGCCGTGCGGCCCATCGGTGACGAACAGGGCCGGGACCCCCAAGCGAGGGATCGCGTTCGTGCGCCATGACCCGACGCCTTCCAGCAGCAGGATCTTCTCGTGCGCGGTCATCGCCGCCAGCACGGTTTCGATCTCGATGCCGGTGGTGGATGCCGGGGCGACGCGCTGCAGCATGGTCAGCGAACGCCGCGGATGAACGTCGTCACCACGCCCGTACCGAGTGTGAGCACCGCCCCCGCCAGGAAGAGTGCGGTGTAGTTGGTGCTCGTGGCCGAGCCGATCGCGAGCAGGCCGGCACCCATCAGCGGGGCGAAGGCTCCGGGCAGCGACGCAGACAGGTTGTAGATGGTCATCCAGCGACCGGACTGCTCGCGATCGGGCACCAGGTCGCTGGCCATGGCGACATCGACGGCGCCGAACATACCGGCCGCGCCGAGAATGCACAGCACGGCGGCGAAGAACAGGCCGAAGCCGTCGGTGAAGGCCATGAGCGTGAGACCCAGCGCACTGATCAGCGAGGCGCAGATAATGAACACCTTGCGTCTGCGCAGCTTGTCGGAGAGCATGCCCGACACGACGGCGAACGTCATCGTCACGACGATGCCGATTCCGCCGACGAGGGCAAGTCTCTGCCCGGCCTCTTCAGCGGTGAACCCGAGCCGGTCGGCGAGGAAATAGAGCTGGTAGGTGGTGAGGAAGGCCAGCGCGGTCTGCATGAGCAGCTTGCCCAGCCAGACCAATGAGAAGTCGCGGTGGTGCCGCGGGTTGAAGACCATGAGTCGGAATGTCTGCCGGATCGTGGTGTGGGGCAACGGCAGGATCGGGTCGGGGACCGCGATCATGTAGACGATCGCGAGCACGGCGAGCACGATGATCGGCGTCGCGAACAGCAACGGCAGGTTGAACGTCAGCATCCCGCCGATCGTGTAACCCAGAACGCCGCCGAGTTGGGTCGCGACACCGACGATGGCGCCGACCGTCCCGCGCTGAGATTCGGGAACCTGCTCTGCGACGACGGGGACGATGGCGGCCGCGGGGCCGGACCCGCCGAGGCAGACGATGACCCAGCCGGCGATCAGGACCGGCACGTTCGGGGCCGCCGCGACGATGAGGGAGCCGATGAGCAAGACGGCGATGCCGCCGATGAGCCATGGGCGCCGGCGTCCGAAGCGGGTGCGGGTGCGGTCGCTGAGGACCCCGGCCATGGGCCCGGAGATGATGGTGACCACCGCGCCGATCGCGGCGACGGCTCCCAGCACGAGCGCCTTGTCGTCCGGCGCCAGCTGCTGCACCTTGTACGGCAGGCTGAACAGTGCCGGCATCATCACGGTCAGGTACAGCGCGAAGTTGACCAGTCCGAAGACGATGAGGAAGCCCGCACCCTTCTTCTGGGTGGGCTGAACGGCGACGCTCTGGTCGAGCAGGGTCCCATCTGCGGCCGGGGCGGGTTCGGAAAAGCTCATGCGGACTCCATTGTCGGGTGGGGGACACGCGCGAGAGCTGAGCTAGCGCGTGCTAGTGGTGAGTGTAGGCGACGGCGCTAGCGCGCGCAAGCAATCGTGTGTGACAGTGGAGGGATGACGGTGCCCAAGGCCAAGCGCGTGACCGCCGCCGATGTGGCGCGTTCGCTGGGGGTCTCGCGCGCCACCGTCGGGTTCGTTCTGAACGAGACGCCCGGCCAGACCATCTCACCGGCGACGCGACAGCGCGTGCTCGACGCGGCCGAGCGGCTCGGGTACCGCCCGCACGGTGCTGCTCGAGCGCTGGCCAGCGGTCGGAGTTACATCGTCCTGCTCGTGGTGCCCGACTGGCCGATCGACTATGCGATGCGCGCCAATCTCGATGAGGCCTCGGCGGTGCTCGACCGGGCGGGCTACGCGTTGGTGACGATGACCCCCCACGCCGACGGACGCGCTCAGCCCCTGTGGGAGACGCTGCGGCCCGATGTCGTGGTGGGTATGACGGCACTGTCGGCGGCCGAGCGGGAGAGTATCCGGGACAGTGGTGTCCCGCACGTCCTCGCGCCGTCGGCGACGGGTGGGCCCGCGTTCGGAGAGGAAGGGCTGCGC
>JAEXHA010000089.1 GCA_023450335.1 Actinomycetes bacterium
GTGGACGTCCCGCACGAGGCGGACTCGAAGAACGCGTTCTGGCTCATCGAACTGCTGCGCGCTCACCAGGGCGCGGGCATCGGCTCGCAGGCCTACGAACTCGTCGAGCGGACCGCCCTCGAGCACGGGCGCACCGTGTTGCAGTCGTGGGCCGAACACCCCGATACGCCGGGTGAACGACTGACCGCGCCGACGGGCTTCGGCGAGATCCCCCGCGACCGCGCGGCGCGGTTCTACCAGCGCCACGGCTACGCACTCGAGCAGATCGAACGTAAGAGCGTGCTCGATCTGGCCACGAGCGCGGAGGACATCGCCCGGCTCGGTGCCGCGGCCGCAGACGCCGCAACCGGCTATCGCGTTCTGCAGTGGCAGCTGCCGACGCCGCCGGAGTACCGCGACGGTTACGCATGGGTGAAGTCGCGCATGTCGACCGACGTGCCCGCAGCCGACCTGGAGTTCGACGAGGAGACGTGGGACGCGGCACGCATCGAACGTCACGACCGCCGCTACATCGACGGTGGTCACACGGTGCTGGTCACCGCTGCGCAGCACGTGGACAGCGGCGAACTGGTCGCCTTCAACGAATTGGTGATCGGCGCCGACCTGACCGAGGCGACACACCAGGAGGACACGCTCGTGCTGAAGGAGCACCGTGGCCACCGGCTCGGAATGCTCGTCAAGTGCGCGGGGCTGCAGACCTGGCGCGCCCGGATCGCGCCCGCGTCGCCGCGCGTGATCACCTACAACGCAGAGGAGAACCGACCCATGCTCGACATCAACGAAGCCATCGGCTTCACCCCGGCGTCGTACAGCGCCGGCTGGAAGAAGGTGCTCACATGACGACCCTCGCCGACGATCTGACGATCACGCGCGTGCCGGTGCCTACGAGCCTGGACGCGCCGGAGTCTGCCGATCTGCTCGCGATGATCGGGGTGCTCAACACCGCCCTCGAGCACGACCTCGGCATGGACCACCTGCGGTGGGAGCCCTCGGAGGTGCTGCCGTCGTGGCAGGACCAGACGGATCGGCACCTGAGCGGGTTCGTCGCGCGGCGCGGCGGCCGCGCAGTCGGTGCATTGCAGCTGACCGCACCGACCGAACCCGGCGCCACCGAGCTCGAGTTCGATCTGCTCGTGCTCCCGGGCGACCGGGGCACCGGCATCGAGGAGGCGCTCATGGAGGTGCTGCTCGACCACGCGCGGTCCCTCGGACGGGACCGGGTGCAGACCTACACTCTGCATCGCCCCGATGCGCCCGGGGCGCCGATCGCCTCCCCCACCGGTTTCGGTGCGATCTCCGCCGACGCGCACACCGCGCTCCTGACCCGGCACGGGTTCCGCCTGCGGCAGGTGGAGCGCAACAGCGCCTACGACCTGACGGCGGACCCGGCTCGTGCGCGGGCCATGCTCGCCCAGGCCCAGGCTGTCGCGGGCGACGACTACCGGCTCATCACATGGACGGCCCCGACCCCGGAACACCATCGGGCGGGGTTCGCCGGTGTGATCTCGCGGATGGCCACCGATGTCCCTAGCGGAGGGATGACCTTCACCGAGGAGCACTGGGATGCCGAACGTGTCGTGCGTCGCGATGCGCGCATGCGGGCGGGCGGACTCACCGTGTCGGTGGCGGCCGTGGAGCATGTGCCGTCGGGCACGTTGGCGGCCTACAACGAGCTGACGATCGGTGCGGATCATTCTCGCCCGACTCACCAGTGGGGCACGCTCGTGCTGCGCGAGCACCGCGGACACCGGCTCGGCACGATCGTGAAGTGCGCGAACATCCTGCGCTGGCGCGAATTGGTTCCGGCGTCGCCGATGATCACGACCTTCAATGCCGAGGAGAACCGGCCGATGCTCGATGTGAACGAAGCGGTCGGCTTCCGGCCGCTGACCTTCGCCGGGGCCTGGCAGCTCGACGTGGGTGCGCCTGCCTAGCTAGCTGTCGACACGGGGTCGTGCCCGACGCTGGCAGCGCGGACAGAAATGGCTCGACCGATTGGTGAACGACACGCGCACCAGCGGACGGCCGCATCGCGGGCAGGGTGCCCCGGTGCGGCCGTACGCGTTGAGCGAGTGGGCGAAGTAGCCGGATTCGCCGTTCACGTTCACGTAGGTCGCGTCGAAGCTCGTGCCGCCTTCGGCCAGCGCCTTCTCCAGCACGGCTCGCGCCTCACCCAGGAGGCGGCCGGTCGCCCGGGACGACAGCAGGCGCGCGGGCGACTCGGGGTGGATGCGGGCAGCCCACAGCGCCTCGTCGGCGTAGATGTTGCCGATACCGCTGACGACGGTCTGGTCCAACAGCACGCGCTTGATCGCCGAGTCTTTCCGAGCCAGCGCGCGTCGGAACGCGTCGTCGTCGAAGGCGGGATCGAGCGGATCGCGCGCGATGTGACGGACCTGACGCGGGGTGGATGCCGCGGCCGAGCCCCGCCCGCCGGCCGCGCCGTCGGCGGTGGCCTCGAGATCGTCCAGGGCGAGAGAGCCGAACGTGCGCTGATCGGCGAAGACGACAGCGAGCTCGCCGTGACGCGGATGGCTGATGTCGATGCGCACGCGCTCGTGGCGCTGCGCCGGCGCGCCCGACGGTCGCAGCAGCAGCTGGCCGCTCATACCCAGGTGCGCGACAAGAGCGCGCGCGCTCTCGCCTCCGGCATCCCTCAACGGCAGCCACAGGAACTTGCCGCGCCGCACCGCGGCGGTGAGCGTCCGTCCGCTCAGCTCGACTTCGAACCCCGCGGCATCGCCGATATGCCGAGTCAGCGCGCGGTCATCGACAACCGTGACGCCGACGACGACCGCGCCGGTGACGGCAGGTTCGAGGCCGTGGCGCACAACCTCGACCTCGGGCAGCTCAGGCACGCTGCGACAGCTCGCGCCACACCGCGAGAGCGCCGGCCATCTCAGCCTGCTTCTTGCTGGAACCCTGCCCGGTGCGCGCGACATCGCCGACGGTGACCGTCGCGGTGAACACGCGGTGGTGGTCGGGCCCGTCGGCTTCAACCACGTAGGCGGGTGGGCCCCATCCGCCGCGGGCCGCCAGCTCCTGCAGGCTCGTCTTCGGGTCCATCGCAGCGCCGTATCGCTCGGGATCGGCCATCAGCGGCTCGACCAGCCGCAGGACGAGCCCGGTCGCCGCCTCCGCGCCGGCCGACAGGAACGTCGCGCCGATGACCGCTTCCATGGTGTCGGCGAGGATGGAGTCCTTGTCGCGCCCGCCGGTCTGGTCCTCGCCTCGGCCCAGGCGCAGGTGTGCGCCCAGTCCGATACCGCGGGCGACTTCGGCCAGCGCCACCGTCGAGACCACACTCGCGCGCCGCTTGGCCAGATCCCCCTCCTCCAGCTCGGGGTGATGGGTGAACAGATGCACCGTCACCGCCTGGCCGAGGATCGAATCGCCGAGGAACTCCAGGCGTTCGTTGTGGGCGATGCCCCCGTTCTCGTAGGCGAACGAACGGTGGGTCAGCGCCAAGGACAGAAGCTCGGGGTCGATATCGACCCCGAGCTTGTCGAGGAGCACGTCGTGCTCAGTGTGGACATTCGTCACGGCTGCGGCCGCGACTCTCAGATGTCGGCGACCTTGCGGCCCTTGTACTCGAGGAACAGCTCGGTGCCCTGCGAGTCGGTGACGACCTTCGCCTGGTGGGGACGGCTGTAGACGACCTTGCCGTTCTCGACCGTCTTGACCAGGGCGGGCGCCTCGGCCTTCCACTGCGCGCGGCGCGAGCGGGTGTTCGAACGGGAGACCTTCCGCTTCGGGGGGTTACCTGCCATGGCTAGCTCTTCTCTGTGTTGTCGGCGACACCGCGCGAGGCATCGGCGTCGTGGTCTGAGGTGTAGGCCTTCAGCGCGGCCCAGCGCTCGTCGATCGGGTGCTCCAGCACGGTACCCGGGGCCAGCTTCTCGCCCGAGACCGGGTCGAGGCCGGGGCAATCCGGCTGACAGACCGGCTGGAAAGGAAGCGACAGGACGATCGCATCCCTGACCGGAGTTTCAAGATCCACGTGGTCGTCTTGAACCTCGAAGTCGATCGCTTCGTCACCAGAATACCCGAACAGCTCTTGAAACTCGACTTCGACAGGCTGGGTGATGTCGGTGAGGCAGCGGCCACAGACCCCGGAGGCCGTCGCCTGGATCTCGGCGGAGACGAGGATCCCCTCGTGCACGGACTCCAACCGGACCTGCACGTCGACGGGATCATCAGCCGCGACGGACAGCAGGCCCTCGCCCCATTTCTCCGGCGCCGGCACGGTCAGCGAGAACTCGCGCATCTGACCGGGCTGCCGGGCGATGTCGCGGATGGGGAGGACGAAGGGACCGTCGGTGCGCTTTCTGGTCACGGTGCTCCATCGTAGTCGCCCCGCGCCGCGGCGGGGCCGCGTCAGATCCCGCGGGCGCCGGTGTCGAGGAATCGCGCCACCGGCGCCGGGACGAACGGCGTGATGTCGCCGCCCAGTGAGGCGACCTGACGCACCAACGAGCTGGACACCAGCGCGTGGGCGGGGTCGGGCAGCAGGAACACGGTCTCGATCTGCGCGAGATGCCGGTTGACGATGGCCATCGGGGTCTCGTACGCGACATCGACCTGCGAGCGGATGCCCTTGACCAGCACCCCGGCGTTGACATCGGTGGCGTAGTCGACCAGCAACCCCATGCTCCAGGAAGCGACCACGACGTTGCCTTCGATCTGCTCTTCCGCGATCGACTGCTCCAGCAGGCTCAGCCGCTGCGCGATGGGAAGCATGGCCTCTTTGCCGGGGTTGTGCACCACGAGCACATGCAACTCGTCATAGAGCATCGCGGCTCGCCGAATGACGTCGAGATGACCCAGCGTCGGCGGATCGAACGAGCCGGGGACGACGGCGATCCGGTTGTTCATGCTTCCAGCCTAGTGACTCCTCTGGTCAGTTCTTCGCGAGCGCCGCGCGTTCCTGCTGCCCGACTTGCCGTTCGATGGCTGCCGCCAGGCCGGGGTGCGCCGTGAGCGCAGGGTCGTCGGCGAGCACCGACTCGGCTGCGGTACGGGCCGCCACGATCATCTCGGCATCCGTGATGACGCGCAGCAGCCGGAGCGATGACCGGGCGCCGGATTGCGCATCGCCGAGCACGTCACCCTCGCCGCGCAGCTGCAGGTCGACTTCGGCCAGCTCGAATCCGTCGGTGGTGGCCGCCACGGCGTCCACCCTCTCCCTCGCGGGACTCCCGGCCGTCGCTTCGGTGACGAGCAGGCACAGGCCCGGCACCGTCCCGCGACCGACCCGACCCCGCAGCTGATGCAGCTGCGACACGCCGAAACGGTCGGCTTCGAGGATCACCATCGTCGACGCGTTGGGCACGTCGACGCCGACTTCGACGACCGTGGTGGCCACGAGCACGTCGATCTCACCGCGGCCGAAGGCCTGCATCACGGCGTCCTTGTGGTCACCGGGCATCTTGCCGTGAAGGATCTCGACGCGGATGCCCGCATAAGCCGGGTGGCGGGCCAGCATCTCCTGCACCTGCACGACCCCCCACCGCGTCTTGCTCTGCTCCCCCTCGAGGGTCGGCGCGGCCGGCGCGTCACTGTCGGCGGCCTTTCCGACGGTCTCCGCGTCGATGGCCGCGCAGACGACGAAGGCCTGGTGTCCGCTGCCGACCTCTTCGGCGATGCGATCCCATACCCTCGCGAACCACGCGGGCTTGTCCGCCACAGGCGCCACGTAGGTGGAGATGCCCGCGCGGCCGGCGGGCATGGTGCGGATCGTCGAGACGTCGAGGTCGCCGAACACCGTCATGGCCACCGTGCGCGGGATGGGGGTGGCAGTCAGCACCAGCACATGCGGCGCCGACCCCTTGGCGCGCAGTGTCTCGCGCTGCTCGACGCCGAACCGGTGCTGCTCGTCGACGACCACCAGACCGAGCTCGGCGAAGGTCGTCGACGCGCTCAGCAACGCGTGAGTGCCCACCACGATGCGCGCCTGGCCCGAGGCGACGCGGAGGGCCGCTTTGCGCCGCTCGGCGGCGCCCATCTGCCCCGTCAAGAGCACCGGCATCAGCTCGGGCGCGAGCTGCGGCCCGAGCATCCGGGTGATCGATCGCAGGTGCTGGGCGGCGAGGACCTCTGTCGGCGCGATCAGCGCGGACTGCCCACCGGACTGGGCCACCTGGAGCATGGCGCGCAGCGCGACGAGGGTCTTGCCCGACCCCACTTCGCCCTGCACGAGACGGTTCATCGGCCATGACCCCACCAGGTCGGCGGCGATGCGGTCGCCGACGGTGACCTGATCGGCAGTCCGTGCGAAGCCCAGCGACGCATCGAATCGAGCGACCAAGTCGCCCGCAGGACGCGGTGTGGCCGCGAGCTCGCGCACCTGCCGGCGCTGCTGCAGGAGTGCCGCCTGCAGCACGAAGGCCTCGTGCATGCGCAGTGTGCGACGGGCCGGTTCGATCTGCGCCATGGTCGCCGGGGTGTGGATCCGCGTCAGCGCATCGCGCGCCGGAAGCAACTCGTGCTCGCGGCGCAACGCCTCCGGCAGGGGCTCGGGTACGTCGGTGAGCCCGGCGAGCACGTGCTCGACGGCTTTGGCAATCTTGGTGCTGGTCACCGTGCTCGTGGCCGGGTACAGCGGGATGGGCAGATCGCGCTTCTGCTCGGCGGTGGCCCGCGCCGCTTCTTCGTCGTCGAACAGTTCGAAGGCCGGGTGGGCGAACTGCTTGCGTCCGTTGTAGATGCTGACCTGCCCGCTGAAGATGCCCTGGGCGCCGACTTTGAGGGCCGCGGCGGCCCGCGGGTTGAAAAAGGTGAGCGACACCGTGCCGATGCCGTCGCCGATCACGACCTCGACGATGCGGCCCTTGCGCTGGCGCATCTGCCGCGACGACACTCCGCGCACCTCGGCCACGATGGTCACCAGCTCACCCACGGGCAGAGACTCGATCGGGGTCAACTCGCCCCGGCGCGCGTAGCGTCGCGGATAGTGATCGAGCAGGTCACCCACCGTCGCCATGTCGAAGGCGCGCGCGAGCGCCTTGGCTGTCTGTGCGCCCACGGCGACCTCGAGACGGGTCTCGAGGGTCACCGGCGGCATGCCTCGAGTTTAGGCGCGCCCTCCGACAGCCCACGCCCAGCCGAAGCACCTAATCTGAGACGGTGATCACCCGAATCCTCGCCCGTCTGTTCTGGCGGTTCAGCCGGTGGACCCTGCGGACCGAACCGGCCCCGACGCGCCCGACCCTGCTGATCGGTGCCCCGCACACCTCGAACTGGGACTTCGTCATCATGCTCGCCATCGCGTGGCACCTGGAGATCCCCGTGCGCTGGTTGGGCAAAGCGAGCCTGTTCGCCGGCTGGCGTGGTCCGCTCATGCGACGCCTGGGTGGAATCCCGGTCGACCGGGAGGACGCGGGGAAGATCGTGACCGAGGTGGTGGCTCGCGTGCACGCCGGCGAGGTGTTCGGGCTGGTCGTCACGCCCGACGGCACCCGTGGCGCCAATCCGCATTGGAAGAGCGGCTTCTACCGCATCGCGCGGCAGGCCGACCTGCCGGTCACACTCGGCTTCGTCGACCGCACCACGATGACCGCCGGACTCGGCCCGACGATCGCGCTCACCGGCGCAGTGACCGCCGACATGGACCGCATCCGCGCGTTCTACGTGGACAAGGCCGGGGTCCGCCCCCATCTGCGCACCGAGCCGCGACTGCGCGACGAGACGACCGGAGTGACCGCGGATATCGTGGCAGGGTGACGCGCATCATCTCCGGGCTGGCCGGTTCGCTGACGCTGGCCGTGCCGGATGCCGGAACCCGGCCGACCAGCGATCGGGTGCGTGAGTCGCTGTTCGGCGCGCTCGAAGCCGGTGGGTTGCTGGCCGGCGCCCGCGTGCTCGACCTGTACGCGGGATCGGGGGCGCTTGCCCTCGAATCGCTGAGCCGTGGCGCGGTCGCGGCCGACCTCGTCGAACGCCACGCCCGCGCTGCCGGGGTCGCCGAGCGGAACGTGCGCACGGTGCTGCGCGCCGTGCCGGGCGTCCGCGCCCGCGTGCACCGCGTCACCTCCGACCAGTTCCTCCGGGGGGCATCGGGCACCTATGACGTCGCCTTCCTCGACCCGCCGTACGACGTCGGTGAAGACGAGCTCACGAACACCCTCACGCTGCTGCTTCCGCGTCTGTCGGCCGACGCCGTCGTGCTGATCGAACGCGACGCACGCTCTCCCGAGCCCGACCTGCCCGGCGGTCTCGTCACCGATCGTTCGAAGCGGTACGGCGACACCGCGGTGTGGTGGGCGCGCCCGGCGATGGGCTGACCGCTCCCTCAGCCGCGCTGCGCGTCCCAATCCTGGTAGGGGTCCCAGCCACCGAGACCGTCGTAGCGGGCGCCGGCGACCGTCACGGCGGCCTGCCCGCGCGTGTGCACCGCGCCGATCGGGCGGAAGCCGCTGGGTACGGCGCCGACGGGGAATGTGGCCAGCAGTGCGTGGTCCTCACCGCCGGTCAGATCGACCGGATCGTCGACCCCGGTGATGTCTATCGTGACGCCCGAGGCGTCGGCCATGCGCCGCGCGTCCAGGACCAGCCCGTCCGACACGTCCATCATGGCCGTCGCTCCGGCCTGCGCCGCGCGCGCACCGTGCGCGATCGGCGGGCGAGGGCACAGTTGCGCGGCGACGTCGGCGATCTCCGACGCGTTCAGGTGCGCCCGGTCCACCGGGACGGGCTCGCCCGCGTCGGTGCGGCACCGATCGAACAGTACGCGCAAGCCCCGGGCCGCCCGTCCGAGCTCGCCGGCCACCGCGACGACATCGCCGGCCCGCGCGCCCGAACGGAGCACAGGTTCGCGCCCGTCGAGCACCCCGAGAGCGGTCACCGCGATCGTGAGCGTGTCTGAGATGGTCAGATCTCCCCCCTCGACGGCACAGCCCGGCGCCAGGTCGTCGCAGGCTTCGCGCAGCCCCGCTGCCAGCTCCGTGACGAACGGCACCGGCGTGCGGCCGGGGACGGCCAGCGCCACGATCAGCGCGGTCGGCCGCGCGCCCATCGCGGCGACATCGGCCAGGTTGACGGCGGCTGCTTTGCCGCCGAGCTCACGGCCGGTCGACCACGCGAGGCGGAAGTCGGGGCCGTGGACCAGCGTGTCGGTGGTCACGACCATCCGTTCGCCCGGCGCCGCCAGCACGGCGGCGTCGTCCCCCGGGCCCACCAGCGCCTGCGACGACCCCGCCAACACGTCGAGGATCCGTGCCAGCAGCGCCGCCTCACTGATTTCGCCGACGGTCTGCTCGCGCATTGAATCCGCAGTCATGCCCCCACGGTAGCCTGGAGGGGTGCCCCACCCCCGTCTCGTCCTGTCGGTCCTCGCGGCGACGATCGGCCTGGTGGCGCTTTCCGGATGCTCATCGACCGTATCGATGCAGCCGGCTGCCGACGCCAACGACCCGGCCTGTGCGGCGGTCATGGTGCAGCTGCCACTCACGCTCAGCGGCGAAGACCGGCGGTGGACGGACGCGCAGGCGACAGCCGCCTGGGGTACGCCCAGCCGTGTGCTGCTGACCTGCGGCGTGCCTGAGCCGGGACCGACCACTCTGCGCTGCGAAGAGGTCAAGACGGTCGATTGGGTCATCGACGAGTCCGAGGCACCCCAGTTCCGCGTCACGACCTACGGACGCACCCCCGCCATCGAGCTCTATCTCGACACGGCAGTCGACGACGGCACCGGAGTGTCGAGCCGCAGCGTGCTCGATGCGCTCTCGCCCCTCATCGCCCAGCACATCCCCGCCGACCGCGCCTGTGTCGCCCGCGACGAGGCGACGCCGGTGCCCGAGCCCGTCGAGCCCTGAGTCGCCGACTCAGCCGCGCGCCGTGTCGATCAGCTCGGTCACCAGCTGCTCGTAGCTCACGCCGGAGGCGATCCAGCATTTCGGGAACATCGAGATCGGTGTGAACCCGGGCATCGTGTTGACTTCGTTGACGAAGAACTCGGTGCCGGTGAAGAAGAAGTCCACGCGGGCGAGCCCCTCCCCGCCCACGGCTTCGAACGCGCGCGCGGCGATGCGCTGCATCTCGGCCAGCTCGCCGTCTGCAAGCCCGGCAGGACACACCAGTTCGACGCCGGCGGCGCCGAGGTACTTGGCCTCGAAGTCGTAGAACTCCCGTCCGCTGACGACGATCTCACCGGCGACGCTGACGCGCGGTTCGCCGCCGTCGCGGCCGGCGAGCACACCGCATTCGACCTCGCGGCCTTCCACGGCCTGCTCGATGAGCGCGGTCTCGTCCTCATCCCAGGCGCGCTCCAGCGCGGCATCCAACTCGCTCCAGTCGTTGACCTTCGACACGCCGACACTCGAGCCGGCGCGGGCCGGCTTGACGAACACCGGCAACCCCAGCGACCGTGCCCGGCGTTCGACGAGCGCGCGGTCACGTGCGAGGTCGCGCCGGGTCACGCTCCGCCAGGGAACGACAGGCACACCGGCGGCCTGGAGGATGCTCTTGGCCGTGTGCTTGTCCATCGCGATCGCCGACATGAGCAGGCCGGCGCCGACGTACGGTAGATCGAGCAGTTCGAGGAAGCCCTGGATCGTGCCGTCCTCGCCGAAGCGACCGTGCAGGATCGGGAAGACCACGTCGACCTCGCCGAGCGAGCGGACGGTACCGTCGGCGTCTCGGACGTGCAGCTCGCGCGACCGTGCCGTGTCGGGCCAGATGATGCGGGTGCCGTTGTCGATGACCTCGGGCAGTCGCGCCGGGTCGAGGGTGAACTTGTCGGGATCGTCCTCTTCGAGCACATAGGCACCGTCGCGGGTGATCCCGATCGGGATCACCCGATAGCGGTCACGATCGATCGCCCGAAGGACCCCGCCCGCCGTTGCGGAGCTGATCGAATGCTCGCTGGAACGCCCGCCGAAGAGCACCGCCACCGTCGCTGTGTCCATTCTGGGTCCTCTCACTGGTGGGCGGTTCGTCGTCGGTGGTCAAGTGCGGTGCGATGTCTCGCGGGTTCATGGTGCCGTCGAGAACGCGCTTGACCTGCTCCACGATCGGCATCTGCACCCCGGACTGGCGGGCCAGCTGGAGGATCGGCGCGACCGAGCCGAGGCCTTCGGCGGTCTGGTTCATCTGTTTGACGACGTCCTGGAAGCTGTAGCCCTGACCGAGCAGGCGCCCGGCGGTGTTGTTGCGGCTCAGCGGCGACTGGCAGGTCGCGATCAGGTCTCCGAGCCCCGCGAGCCCCTGCAAGGTCTCATGCTGGGCTCCCTGCGCGACGGCGAAATCGGTCATCTCGACCAGTCCGCGGGTGATGATCGACGCTTTCGTGTTCTCGCCGTAGCCCACGCCGTCGACGATGCCGATGGCCAGCGCGATGAGGTTCTTGAGCACCCCGCCGAACTCGGTGCCGATCACGTCGGTGTTGACAAACGTGCGGAAATAGGAGTTGCGTGCCCGGCGGGCGACGGCTTCGGCGGTGTCCTGGCTCGGCGACGAGATGACGGCCGCGGTCGGCTGCTCGCGCGCGATCTCCAGCGCCAGGTTGGGTCCGGATGCCACGGCGATGCGCGCCGGGTCGCAGTCCAGCTCCTGCTCGATGACCTGGCTCATGCGCAGGCCGCTGCGCTTCTCGACACCCTTCATGAGCGACACGATGGGCACGTCCCCGCCGACGAGGGGGCGGACGGCCTTGAGGTTCTGTCGGAGTGCCTGGCTGGAGATGGCCAGATACACCTGCGTGGCGCCTTCGAGCGCTTCAGACAGATGATGGGTCGCGGTCATGCTGCGCGGCAGGTTGACCCCGGGCAGATACTCGCTGTTGCGCTTGCCCTCGCTGATCTCCTGCGCGAGCTCGGCGCGTCGCGCCCACATCGTCACCTGTGCGCCGCCGTCGGCGAGCACCTTCCCGAACGTGGTGCCCCAACTGCCCGCGCCGACGACGGTGACGCGCGGGAGCGAGGCGTCATGCCTACGATTCAAGTCGACCCGTCTCCTTCTGGCCGTGGTCGGCGGGGTTCCAACGCTGCGCGGGCGGGGTCTGCCCCCGCAGCACCCCCAGCAACTTCGAGATGTCGGCCATGATGGCATCGGTCGCGGCGTTGAGGTTCGTGCCGCCCCGCTGTGCCGTGGCATCCGTCAACCGGTAAGCCGACAGATCGACGGGAGGTCCGAAGCGGACGGTGACGCGCTTGCGCAGCGGCCACAGGCTCAGCTTGCCGTATCGCGGCAGAATGCGCTGCACGCCCCAGGTCGCCATCGGGATGACGGGCAGATCCCCCGCCAGCGCCAGCCGCGCAGCGCCCGTCTTGCCGCGCATGGGCCATAGATCGGGCTCGCGCGTCAGGGAACCCTCGGGGTAGACGATGACCCCGCGACCGTGCTCGGCAAGGGTCGCGGCCTGCTGCACCGACTGGGCCGCAGCACCGGCACTGGAGGCCCGGGCGACCGGGACCATGCCGGTGGCCCGCAGCAGCGCGCCCAGCACCGGCACCGAGAACAGGCTCTGCTTGGCCATGAACCGCGGCGCACGACCCAGCCGCCACGAGGTCACCGCGACGATGAGCGGGTCGAACTCGCTGTAATGGTTGGGCGTCAGGACGTAGGAGCCTTCGCCGGGCAGATGCTCGGCACCTTCGATCTCGATCTTGGCGATCAGGCCGACCAGCGGTACAACGACGGCAGCGGCGGGCCAGAAGGCGCTGGGCCGGGTCTTCTCCGTCGACGCGCGTCGACGGGCGGTCGCGCCCATCGGGTCAGCCCACCACGTCGAAGTCGGCTCCCAGAGCCGTCAGCTTCTCGAGGAACTTCTCGTAGCCGCGCCGGATGATGCCGATGTTGCGCACCGTCGACTCACCCTGTGCGGCCAGCGCGGCGATGACGTAGCTGTAACCGCCCCGCAAGTCGGGCACGACCACGTCGGCGCCGTGCAGTGGCGTGGGCCCTTGGATGACCGCCGCCTGCTCGAGCGCCCGCCGAGGCACGCGCCGCTCGGGGGCGGCGATGCCTTCGGGATGCACGACGATGTCGGCGCCCATCTGTACGAGTGCGCGGGTGAACCCGAGCCGGTTCTCGTACACCGTCTCGTGCACGGTCGACTGGCCGTCGGCCTGTGTGAGCGCGACGATGAGCGGCTGCTGCCAGTCGGTCATGAACCCGGGGTGCACGTCCGTTTCGACCACGACGGGCTTGAGGGCGCCACCGCGGTGGAACCGGATGCCGTCCTCGGCGATGTCGAACTCGCCGCCTGCCTTGCGGAACACATTGAGGAAGGTCAGCATCTCGGGCTGCTTCGCGCCGGCGACGAAGATGTCGCCGTCGGTGGCCAGTGCCGCGCACGCCCAGGATGCCGCCTCGTTGCGATCGAAGATGCACCGGTGGTCGAATCCGCGCAGGCTGTCGACGCCTTCGATGAAGATGACCCGGTTGGGCTCGTACGAGATGATCGCGCCCATCTTCTGCAGCACCGCGATCAGATCCATGATCTCGGGCTCGATGGCGGCGCCGCGCAGTTCGGTCGTGCCCTTGGCGCGCACGGCGGTCAGCAGCACCTGCTCGGTGGCGCCCACGCTCGGATACGGCAGTTCGATGTCGGCACCGTGCAGCCCTTCAGGGGCCGACAGGCGGATGCCGCTGGGCAGCTTCTCGACCACGGCGCCGAACGCGCGCAGCGCGTCAAGGTGGAAGTCGATCGGTCGGTCACCGATCCGGCATCCACCCAGATCGGGGATGAAGGCCTGACCGAGCAGGTGCAGCAACGGCCCGCAGAACAGGATCGGGATGCGCGATGCACCGGCGTGCGCGTCGATCTCCTCGAAATGCGCCGACACCGCGCCGCTCGGGTCGAGGCGGAGCACCCCCTCGCCGTCGTCGGTGACGGTGACCCCGTGCACCTCGAGGAGGGACCGCACGACCTGCACGTCACTGATGTCGGGAACATCGCGCAGGACCGAGACACTCTGCCCCAGCAGCGACGCGACCATCGCCTTGGTGGCGAGGTTCTTCGCGCCTTTCACCTCGACGCGTCCGCGCAGCGGCCGTCCGCCACGGATGGCGAGGATGTCCCCCGGACGTTCGGCCTCCCCATCGCCGGGTTCTGATGACGCCGACGCGCTCAGGAGTGTGTTCATCCGATGGGCCTCACTGGTATCTCGAGGAAGAAGGGCGGTCATGCTCCGTTGTGCGGAGCCGACGTCGGGCTACGGGACGGGAAGCGTCCGGGGCCGCCACGCCTCACGGCGCGCCTCGAACTGCGAGATCTTGTCTTCGTTCCGCAGTGTCAACCCGATGTCGTCGAGCCCTTCGAGGAGCCGCCACCTAGTGTAATCGTCGATCTCGAAGGGGACCTCGATCTCGCCGATGCGCGCGGTGCGGTCCTCGAGGCTGACGGTCATCTCCACGCCGGGAGCGGCCTCGATCGCCGTCCACAGCGCAGTGATGTCCGCCTCGGTGACCACGCCGGTCACCAGACCCTGTTTGCCCGAGTTGCCGCGGAAGATATCGGCGAACCGCGAACTGAGAATGACTTTGAACCCGAAATCCCGCAGCGCCCACACCGCGTGCTCGCGGCTGGATCCGGTCCCGAAGTCCGGGCCGGCCACCAGGATCGAGGCTCCCTGGTACGCGGGCTGGTTGAGCACGAACTCGGGGTCCTGCCGCCAGCTGGCGAACAGCGCGTCGTCGAAGCCGGTCTTGGTCACGCGCTTGAGGTAGACGGCCGGAATGATCTGGTCGGTGTCGACGGCAGACCGCTTCAGCGGCGCCGCGACTCCGGTGTGTGTTGTGAACTTCTCCATCTCAGGCCTCCGCCCCGGTCAGCACCTGCAGGTCACTCGGACTGGCCAGATGCCCCAGCACCGCGGTGGCGGCGGCGACCAGCGGCGAGACCAGGTGCGTGCGTCCGCCCTTGCCCTGACGTCCTTCGAAGTTGCGGTTGCTCGTGGAGGCGCAGCGCTCCCCCGGCGCGAGCTGGTCGGGATTCATGCCCAGGCACATTGAGCAGCCCGCGAACCGCCATTCTGCGCCGAAGTCGGTGAACACCTTGTCGAGCCCCTCCGCCTCGGCTTCGAGCCGCACCCGTGCGGAGCCCGGCACGACCATGACGCGGACGCCCTCGGCCTTGGTGCGGCCCCGCACGATCGAGGCGAACTGGCGCAGATCCTCGATGCGGCTGTTGGTGCACGAACCCATGAACACGGCATCCACCGCCACGTCCTTCAGTGCCGTTCCGGGCGCCAGGTCCATGTACTCCAGCGCACGCTGGGCTGCGGCGCGCTCGTTGGGGTCGTCGAAGTCGTCCGGCGAGGGCACCGCGCCCGACAGCGACACACCCTGCCCGGGGTTGGTGCCCCAGGTGACGAACGGCTCGAGCTCGTTCGCGTCGAGGAACACCTCGGCGTCGTACACGGCGCCTTCGTCGGAGGGCAGCGAGCGCCAGTACGCGACGGCCTGGTCCCAGTCCTCGCCCTGCGGCGCGTGGGGGCGGCCCTTCAGATAGGCGAACGTCGTCTCGTCGGGGGCGACCATTCCTGCCCGTGCGCCGGCTTCGATGGACATGTTGCACATGGTCATGCGCCCCTCCATCGACAGTGACCGGATGGCGGAGCCCCGGTACTCGAGCACGTAGCCCTGGCCGCCGTTCGTGCCGATCTTCGCGATGACGGCGAGGATGACGTCCTTGGCCGTGACACCGGGCTTGAGTTCGCCCTCGACGGTGATGGCCATCGTCTTGAAGGGCTTCAACGGCAGCGTCTGGGTGGCCAGGACGTGCTCGACCTCGCTGGTGCCGATGCCGAACGCCATCGCGCCGAATGCGCCGTGGGTCGAGGTGTGCGAGTCGCCGCACACGACGGTGATGCCCGGCATCGTCAGTCCCAGCTGCGGGCCGACCACGTGGACGATGCCCTGTTCCTTGTCACCGAGCGAGTGCAGGCGCACACCGAACTCGTCGGCGTTGCGTCGCAGCGTCTCGATCTGGGTGCGGCTGGTGGGGTCGGCGATCGGCTTGTGGATCTCAAGCGTCGGGGTGTTGTGGTCCTCAGTGGCGATCGTCAGATCGAGGCGGCGGACCGGGCGCCCCTCGGCGCGCAGACCGTCGAACGCCTGAGGGCTGGTGACCTCGTGGACCAGGTGCAGGTCGATGTAGATGAGGTCGGGCTGACCGTCCTCGCCCTTGACGACGAGGTGATCGTCCCACACCTTCTCGGCCAGGGTGCGGGGATGCTCGGGTACGGAAATGCTCATGCTGTCACGTTCTCCTGTGTGGGGGTCAGGCCCAGGACGGACTCCGCGACGAGAGCGGGCTCAGAGCGAGGTCCCGTCGCGGCCGCTAAGGAGGAGCCGGGCGATGCGCACCGGGCCAGAATATCACCGTGCGCGCGGCGGGGGCGCAGTGCCCCGGCCGCGCGCATGTCACACAACGACGCACGAAGCGGTGCATCGGGTCCTCCCATGACAATCTGGGGGCTTGCGACGACAAGGAGGATGCCGTGAGCGAGTCGACCGGCGACGGGTTCACCACACGACAGGTGCACGTGGGCGCACACGCGGCGCCGGCCCGTCCGCGCGCCCTACCGATCCATCTCACCGCGGGATTCACCTTCGATTCCCTCGATGAGGCCGCGTCGCACTTCAGCGAGGGCACGGGCTTCGGCTACACCCGCTCGGGAAACCCCACCGTCGCCGCGATCGAGAGCAAGCTCGCCTCCCTCGAGGGGGGATCACAGGCCCTGCTCCTGTCGAGCGGGCAGGCAGCGGTGACCCTCGCCCTGCTCGGTCAGGTCGCGGCAGGTCAGCACATCGTCAGCTCCACCCACATCTACGAGGGCACCCGAGGGCTGCTGCTGGACACTTTCCCGCGACTGGGCATCACGGTCGACTTCGTCGATGACATCGCCGATCCCGGCGCCTGGCGTGCAGCACTGCGTCCCGACACGCGCGCGCTGTTCGCCGAATCGATCGCCAACGCTCGCAACGACGTGCTGGATGTCGCGGCGGTCGCCGCCGTGGGAGCCGAACGCGGTGTACCGCTCATCGTCGACAACACCTTCGCGACGCCATACCTGCTGCGGCCGATCGAGCACGGCGCAGCGGTGGTGGTGCATTCGGCGAGCAAGTTCCTGGCCGGGCACGGCGCTGTCATCGGCGGGGTCATCGTCGATGACGGGCGCTTCGACGGCGACCGCGACGGCGCCTTGTTCCCGCATCTGACCACGCCGGCGGCTCCGGGCGCGCCGTCACTGTGGGAACGGTTCGGCGGCGACGCCCGGATGGCCTACCTGCGCGACACGCTCGCAGCGCGGCTCGGGCCCACTCCCTCGCCGCTGAACGCCTTCCTGATCGGACAGGGCGCCGAGACCCTGAGCCTGCGCGTGGAACGGCAGTCGGCCAACGCCCTGGCCGTGGCGCAGTGGCTCGAGACGCATCCCGCCGTGGTGTCGGTCGACTACGCGGGGCTCGCCTCGCACCCCACGCATGACACCGCGCGTCGCTATCTGTCGCCGGGCTTCGGCTCGGTGTTCGCGTTCACCCTCCGCGGCGGGCTGGCGGCCGCGCGCACCGTCGTCGAGGCGGTGCGCGTGTTCACCCACATGACGCATCTGGGTGATGTGCGCTCGCTCGTGCTGCACCCGGCATCCACCAGTCACAGCGCACGAACCGAGGATGAGTGCGCCGCCTTGGGTGTGCACCCGGGAACGCTGCGTCTGTCGATCGGCATCGAGGATGTCGCCGACCTGCGCGCCGACCTCGCCCAGGCCCTGGACGCCGCGCAGGTGGCCGTCCAGGGTCCGGTCGCCGCCGGTCGCCCCGTCAGCTGAGGTCGTTCTCGCTGAGCCATCCGGCAGCGATGTCGGGGGCCGACAGCTTGTCCTGCGTCGACTGCACATTCAGCGCGACCAGCCCCTCGGGGGTGAGCGCGGCGCTGATGGGATCGATCACCCCGGCGATCGAGTCGGCCACCGACGCACTGACCAGCGGCACCACGTTGGAGGCGAGGAACAGAGACTCGGGATCATCGAGCACGACGAGATCCTCGGTCTGGATGCGCGGATCGGCCGTGAACACGTTCGCGACGTTCACGGTGCCTGCCACCAGTTCTTCTACGGTCGTGTCACCGGTCGCGCTGAAGGCCACGTCGACGCCATAGGTCTCCTGAAGCCCGGTGGGCCCGTAAGGCCGTTCGGCCAGCTCGGGTGGCCCGCCGAGAGTCAACGGCACGTCGACGTCGGCGAGGTCGGCGATCGTGGTCAGGTTGTATTCTTCGGCGAACGCACGGGTGACGGTGTAGGAGTCCTGGTCGCTGGCGGTCGAGGGGTCGAGCACGGTGAGCCCGTCAGGCAGCGCGTCGGCCAGCGCGGCGTACACGTCCTCCGGGCTGCGAGCCTCGGTGTCGGCGTCGAAGAACTGGAGAAGGTTGCCCGAGTACTCCGGGAACAACGTGATCTCGCCGGACTCGACCGACGGCAGGTAGGCGTCGCGCTGTCCGATGTTGAACGTGCGCTCGACGTCGAACCCGGCGCCGTCGAGTGCCTGGGCATAGATCTCGGCGATGATCTCGTTCGAATAGTAGGCCTGCGAGCCGACCACGATCGTCGCGCCGTCGGAGTCGGCCGGCGTGCTGGGATCGGCGAGGGGGTCGCTCTGTGCGCAGCCTGACAGGGCCAGACCGCCCGCGGCGAGGAGGGCGATCACAGCGGTGGTGCGTGGAGTGTGCATTCTCGTTTCCTTACTGTGGGGTGGTCAGAGGTCGCATCGCCCGACGCCGACGCGCACGGGCGGTGACGGCGGGACGGTGGGCGGCCGCGCGCACGCCGTGCGGAAGCGCGAACCGCTGTGCGAGGGCGAAGGCGCCGTCGAGTACCAGCGCGAGCACCGCGACGAGAATCGCGCCGCCGAGCACCATATCGAAGCGCCGCAGGTTCAGACCCGTGATGATGTACTGCCCCAGGCCGCCGAGGTTCGCGTAGGCGGCGATCGTCACGGTGGCCACCACCTGCAGCGTCGCCGCGCGCACGCCGCCCAGCAGCAGCGGGAGCCCGAGCGGGATCTCGACGCGGCGCAGGACCTGACCCCCCGTCATCCCCATCGCTCTGCCGGCGTCGACGACCGCGCGGTCGATCGCCTCGAAACCGGTGTAGGCCCCCGCCAGCAAGGACGGGATCGCCAGCAGGACGAACGTGATCACCGCCGCCTCCGGCTTGTGCAGCACACCCAGCACGAGGATCAGCAGGAGCAGCAGGCCGAAGGACGGCACCGCACGGGCAGCTCCCGATAGCGCCACGGCGACATCCCGCCCGCGGCCGGTGTGCCCGATCGCCCACCCCACCGGCACGGCGATCAGCCCGGCCACGAGCACGGAGACGAAGGTGTACACGAGGTGCTCGACCAGGGCGGCCGGGATCGACGCCATGCCGGCGCCGGGGTCTGCGGAGAAGATCCAGGCCAGGGCGTCGCCGATGAGGTTCATGCGCGCGCCCCCGTCGCCTGCCGCTGACCGGATGCGGCTGCGGTGCGCACCCAGGGCAGCAGCACGCGCCCGGCCACCACCAGCAGCAGGTCGATGACCAATGCGATCACGGCCACGGCCACGATTCCCGCCAGGATCTCCTCCACGATGCGACGCTGGTACCCGTTCGTGAACAGGTAGCCGAGATTGGTGATGCCGATGAGGATGCCGACGGTCGCCAGGGAGATCGTGCTCACGGCCGTCACCCGGAGCCCTGCCAGCACGACCGGGCCGGCCAGGGGGAAGTCGACCTGGAAGAACCGGCGCACGGGGCCGTACCCCATGGCGGTGGCAGCGAGCCGCACATCGGGATCGACGGCATCAAGTCCGTCGGCCACAGCCCGCACCATCAGCGCCACGCCGTAGAGGGTCAGCGCGATGACCAGGTTGGTCTCGCTCAGCGGGCTGATGCCCAATGCCGTCGGCAGCAGCATGAGCAGCGCCAGCGACGGGATCGTGTACAGCAGTCCGACGAGGGTCACGATGCCGCCGCGCAGCACTCGGTAGCGCCAGGCGACCCACCCCAGCGGCACGGCGATGACGAAGGACAGGACGATGGCGATCGCGCTCTGGCGGAGATGCTCGACGGCGAGGACCGCGATGAGGTCCAGGTTGTCGAGTACCCAGTTCACGCGAGGCCCTCACTGAGGATCGTGCCCTGCGTGCGGCCCTCGGTGTCGACGACGACCGTACCGCGCGGGGTCTCCTTCAGCCGCAGCGCCCGTGTGCCGCGCTCTGCGCCGATGAAGCTCGAGACGAACGCGGATGCCGGTGCCTCGATGATCTCGCTGGGCGATCCCACCTGCGCGACATGTGCGCCCTTCTGCAGGATCACGACCTGATCGCCCAGCAGGAAGGCCTCGTCGATGTCGTGCGTGACGAACACCACGGTCTTGTCGAGGTCGCGCTGCAGGCGCAGGATCTCCTGCTGGAGTTCGCGCCGCACGATCGGGTCGACGGCGCCGAACGGCTCGTCCATGAGCAGGATGTTCGGGTCGGCGGCAAGGCCCCGCGCGACCCCCACTCGCTGCTGCTGACCGCCGGAGAGCTGATGCGGGTAGCGGGGGGCCAAGGACCGGTCGAGCCCCACCACGTCGAGCAGCTCGAGCGCCCGCGCCCGCGCGACCCGGCGACGCTCGCCGGCCAGCACCGGCACGGTCGCGATGTTGTCGACGACGCTCACGTGCGGCAGCAGGCCTGCACTCTGCATGATGTAGCCGATGCGCCGGCGCAGCGCGACCTCATCGCGCTGCGCGATGGGCTCCCCGTCGATCTCGATCCGGCCCGAGGACGGCTCGACCATCCGGTTGATCATGCGCAGCAGCGTCGTCTTGCCGCAGCCGGACGAACCCACCAGCACGGTGGTCTTGCGGGCGGGGATGACCAGGCTGAAACCCTCCACCGCCATCGTCCCGTCGGGATACCGCTTCGACACGTCGCGGAACTCGATCACCGGCACACCTCCACGTGCCACTCAAGCACACCCCTCGGACAACCCGCACCCGGTGGCGTCCCGGACGCCCCGGCGCCCAGGGTTCGGGGCGCGCCGAACCTACGCCCGGTCGTCGGGGCGGGGATCATCGACGGTGGGCGGGACACCCTTCTCGTCCGCGACCGCCTCGGCGGCTTCGCGGTCGGCTGCCGGGACCGTCGCGATGCCGGTGGAGTGCGGCTGCGGGCCGACCCGGCGATCCCGCGCGGAGGCGAGCAGACTGGCGACGGTGGCGACCACCATCGACGCGACGATGACGCCCAGCGACATCCATGTCGAGATGTCGGGCACCCAGTGGATACCCTCGCCGCCGTTGATGAACGGCACCTCGTTCTCGTGCATCGCGTGGAAGATGAGCTTCACTCCGATGAACGCCAGGATGAAGGCGATGCCGTAGTGCAGGTAGCGGAGCCGGTCGAGCAGTCCGCCCAGCAGGAAGTAGAGCTGGCGCAGCCCCATGAGCGCGAAGATGTTGGCCGTGAACACGATGAACGCGTTCTGGGTGATGCCGAAGATCGCCGGGATCGAGTCGAGCGCGAACAGCAGGTCGGTCATCCCGATCGCAGCGAACACGATGATCATCGGAGTGAACATCTTCTTGCCGCCCACCACGGTGCGGACCTTGTCGCCGTCGTAGTCGTCGCTGATGTCGACGGTGCGGCGCAGGGTGCGCACCACGAAGCTCTCCTTCTTCACCTCGTCGTCGTGATCTTCACCTGGGAAGGCCTGCTTCCACGCCGTCCAGATCAGGAAGGCCCCGAACAAGTAGAAGATCGGCAGGAAGTTCTCGATGATCGCCGCGCCCAGCAGAATGAAGATGCCGCGCAGCACGAGCGCGATGATGATCCCGACCATCAGCACCTTCTGCTGGTAGCGGCGCGGAACCGAGAACTGCGTCATGATCAGGACGAACACGAACAGGTTGTCGATCGAGAGGCTGTACTCCGTCAGCCACCCCGCGACGAATTGACCGGCGTACTCCCCGCCCGCGAAGATCCACATGAGGCCCGCGAAGATGAGGGCCAGCGTGACATAGAACACGACCCACAGGGTCGACTCCTTGTTGGACGGGATGTGGGGCCGTTTGATGATCAGCAGCAGGTCGGCGATGAGGATCGCCAGCAGGACGGCCATCGAGCCGATCTCGAACCAGACAGGAAGCTCCATGAAAGCCTTTCGAGGGGAGGAGGAATCGTCGAAAGTCTCTCCCCCGCTGTCGCGGCGCGCATCCGGGGCTCCCGCAGCGGAGCCCGTGGTGACGGAAGCGCGAGGTCGGGATACTCCCTCTCGCTCGCACAAGGATACAGGCCTGGTGAGACGATCCGGCCACCGTCGACACTTGGTGTGTGAGAGACGATGAGGAACACATGACCACGACGGCCGTGCCGACGGACGCCGAGCTCGTCGCCGCAGCGGCGAAGGGCAGCGAGGCTGCCTTCCGCCAGTTGTACCGCGCGTACCTGCGGCCGGTGTTCTGGCTCGCGCACGGATTGGTCGGCACCCGCGCCGACGCCGAGGATGTCGCCCAGGAGACCTTTCTGGCGGCGTGGCGCAAGCTCCCGGGGTTCGAGCTGGCCGGCGACTCGCTGCTGCCGTGGCTGGTCACGATCTGCCGGTTCCAGTGCGCCAACCGCATCCGCCGGCAGCAGCGCGACCGTGAGCACGCCGCGGAGCTCGTCGACGACGCGCTGCCCGCATCGATCGATGTGGAGCGGCAGGTCGTGACGTCGGACCTGGTGGATCGCATCCTGCGTGAGGTGGGCACGCTCAGCCGACTCGATCAGGACATCTTCCGCCTGTGCGCCGTCGACGGATACGCCTACCAGGCCGCTGCCGAGCAGCTGGGCGTCACCCACGGCACCGTCCGCAATCGCCTCTCCCGTATCCGCACGCAGTTGCGCGGCGCCGTCGAACCGGAGGGGACATGACCACGCACGACCAGACGCTGCCCGAACTCAGCGATGAGCGCGTCGCCGAGCTCGAAGCGCAGCTCTTCGCCGACATCAGGGCGGACCGCTCCGGCATCCATGCGCGCGCGTCGCGCCGCCGTGCGCGCGGCAGGCTGTGGCTGGCCGGCGGTGCCGCAGCGGCGGTGATCCTGGTGGCCGCGGTCATCGCACCGCAGCTGAATCTGAGCACGAGCGGGGCACAGTATGACAGCGCGCCCGCACCCGAGTTCGCGCCACACTCCGATTCTGATCTCGGCGACGGGGAGAACAGCTCCTCAGGCGCCGCTGCCGACGAAGTGTTCACCGATGCACCCACGCGCGGAGGCGACGACGCTGCCGCCCCTGCACGGGAGATCATCGCGACAGCATCCGCATCGGTGCGCGTCGATGACGCGCGAATCGCCGCCGCCGAGCTCACCGATCTCGCCGAGGGCGCCGGCGGCTATGTCGAGGCGCTGAGCATCGGCGCCGAGGGCGAGCGCCTCTTCGAGGGCTATGACAGCGGCATGGTCGCCCCGGCACCGCAGACCACGACATGGTTGGCCGTGCGTGTACCGGCCGCACAGCTGCCCCGCGTGATCGATGCACTCGAGGGTGTCGGCGAGGTCACCACCTCACAGCTGGACCGTCGCGACGTGACCGGTGAGGCCGTCGATCTGCGGGCGCGGATCGCTGCGCTGCGCACGTCGGTCGAGCGGTTGGAGTCGCTCATGGCGGAGGCGTCGTCGACGTCCGACCTGCTGGCGGCTGAGAGCGCGCTGGCTGAGCGTCAGGCGCAACTCGAGTCCTTCGAGCAGCAGCTGGCCCATCTCGAAGACCAGGTCGGCATGTCGGCGTTGACCGTCTCGCTGTACGAGCCCTCCGAGGTCGTGCGAGCCGACCCGGCCGGGTTCGGCGACGGCATCGCCGCAGGGTGGAACGGTCTGGTGGCCACGCTCAACGGCATCGTGATCGCGCTCGGTTTCCTGCTGCCGTGGCTGGGCGTGCTGGTCGCGCTGGGCGTGGTCGTCTGGCTCATCCGCCGCGTCGCACGTCGGCGCCGCCGCCGTGCCGACGACGGGCGGGACGGCGACGGTGCCGCCGCGGTCTCCGGACCGGCGACGCAGTGAAGCTGCGGTCGATCATTCGAGCAGTGCGACGCCGAACCCTGCCACGACCGCGCGCACTTCGTCGAGGTAGCGCCGCGCCTGCCCGGTGAGCGGGATCGCGGAGTGACCGATCCAGCCGACCTCGATGCGCTCGTCGACGTCGAGGGGAATGGCGACGATCTCGGGGTCCAGGTCGTCACTGATGATGCCCGTTGAGATCGTGTAGCCGTCGAGCCCGATCATGAGGTTGAAGATCGTCGCCCGATCGGAGACCCGGATCTCCTGTGCACTCGACAGCGTGGACAGGATCTCCTCGGCGAAGTAGAACGAATTGTTCGCCCCCTGATCGAAGGTGAGCCGCGGCAGGTCGGCGAGATCGCCGAGCGTCACGCGGTCGCGGGTGACGAGCGGGTTCTTGCGGGAGATGAAGATGTGCGGTTCGGCGAGGAAGAGCGGCTGGAACGCGAGCCCGGCATCCCGGAGCAGCTTGTCGATGACCCGTCGGTTGAAGTCGTTCCGATAGAGGATGCCGACCTCGCTGCGCAGCGTGCGCACGTCCTCGATGATGTCCCACGTACGGGTCTCGCGAAGAGAGAACTCGTACTCGGCCGCCGGGCTGTCCTTCACCATCCGCACGAACGCGTCGACCGCGAATGAGTAGTGCTGTGTCGACACCCCCAGAAGGCGTCGCGAGGGTGGTCGGCCGAGGTAACGCTGCTCGAGCAGCTCTGCCTGCTCCACGACCTGCCGGGCATATCCGAGGAACTCGGCACCGTCGACAGTGAGCGTGACCCCGCGGGCGGAGCGGAGCAGGAGCGGACGCCCGACCCGCGTCTCGAGGTCCTTCATCGCCGCGGACATCGTCGGCTGGGCCACGTACAGCAGGTCTGCGGCGGCCGTGATCGAGCCGGAGGCGGCGACCTCGATGAAGTAATGGAGTTGCTGCAGAGTGATGCTGCTCGCTCGTCGCGCCATAGGTTGAGGCTATACCAGGCCATAGGATCCGCGAGTTACTCAATGGATGCCGCGCGCCTGCACCATGGAGGGATCGACGTCCGCGCGGCCGAACCCGGCCGCCCCATCACCGGATTGGCCCGCTCATGGCGAACGATTTCACGTTCAGCATCACCACCACCCGCTTCGACGAGGACTACTCGCCCTCAGACACTTCCCGCGCCACCACGAACTTCGCCAACCTGGCGCGGGGCGAGCATCGTCAGCAGAATCTCCGCAATGCAATGACGATGATCGATCGCCGGTTCAACGACCTCGCCCACTGGGACAACGCGGAGCAGGACCGTTATGCGGTCGAACTCGACATCGTGTCCGTCGACCTGCATTTCACCACAGCGGGCGACGACCACGCGTTCCCGCTCCTCGAAATGCTCGACACGCGGATCCTCGACCGTCGAACGGGTGCGCGCCACCACGGCATCGTGGGCAACAACTTCTCCTCCTATGTCCGTGACTTCGACTTCAGCGTGCTGCTGCCGACCGTCAACCAGGATTCTGCAGAACTGGTGGTGCCCGACGATTTCGGCCACCTGCACGGCAAACTGTTCCAGCACTTCCTCGCCTCCGCGGCCTATCAGCGCCTGTCCCCCGACCTCCCCGTGATCTGCATCAGCGTGTCGACGAGCAAGACCTATCACCGGACGGAGAACCACCACCCGATCCTCGGCGTGGAGTATCACCAGGACGAACCCTCGCTGACCGACGAGTACTTCTCGCGTATGGGGCTGCGGGCCCGGTTCTTCATGCCGCCGGGCAGTGTCGCACCGCTCGCGTTCTACTTCCGCGGAGATCTGCTCGGGGACTACTCGAACCTGCAGCTGATCGGCACGGTCAGCACGATGGAGACGTTCCAGAAGATCTATCGACCGGAGATCTACAACGCCAACTCGGCCGCGGCGAGCGTCTATCGACCGAGCCTGGACCAGCAGGACTATTCGTGCACGCAGATCGCCTACGATCGCGTCGAACGCAGCCGACTGGCGATCACACAGGGGAAGTACACGGAGGAGCACTTCGTGAAGCCACACCGCGAGGTGCTCGATCAGTGGGCCACCGGCCGCCCGGTGCCGGTCGGATGAGACCGCACACATCGGCCATGCCCGCCCACCTGCCCACCGCCGGAGTCGGCAGCCTCCCGAAGCCATCGTGGCTCGCACCGCCGGGAACGCTCTGGTCCCCGTGGAAGCTGCACGGTGAGGCGTTGGCCGAAGCCACCCAGGACGCGCTGCGGATCGCTGTCCACGAGCAGGAGCGCCGCGGTATGGACATCATCAGCGATGGCGAACAGACGCGACAGCATTTCGTCACGACCTTCATCGAGCATCTCACCGGCGTCGACTTCGAACGGCGCGAGACGGTGCGGATCCGCAATCGGTATGACGCGAGTGTGCCGACCGTGATCGGGACCGTGAGCCGCGAGCGCCCGGTCTTCGTCGACGACGCACGCTTCCTCCGTCAGCAGACCGATCGTCCGGTCAAATGGGCGCTCCCAGGCCCCATGACGATGGTCGACACCCTCTACGACCGTCATTACCGGAGTCGCGAGAAGCTGGCGTGGGAGTTCGCCACCATCCTGAATCAGGAAGCCCGAGACCTCGAGTCCGCCGGGGTCGACATCATCCAATTCGATGAGCCCGCCTTCAACGTGTTCTTCGACGATGTGCGGGATTGGGGAGTCGCGACGCTCGAGAGGGCGGCCCAGGGCCTGCGCGCCCAGACTGCCGTGCACATCTGCTACGGCTACGGCATCAGGGCGAACACGGAGTGGAAGTCGACCCTCGGGGCACAATGGCGCCAGTACGAGGAGTCGTTCCCGCTTCTGCAGCGCTCGACGATCGACATCGTCTCGCTCGAGAGCCATCGCTCGCACGTCCCCATGGATCTGATCGAGCTGATCCGCGGCAAGAAGGTCATGCTCGGGGCCGTCGACGTGGCCGGCGACACGATCGAGACGCCGGAGGAGGTGGCCGACACGTTGCGCAGGGCGCTCAGATTCGTCGACGCGGACAAGCTCATCCCCAGCACGAACTGCGGGATGGCACCGCTGTCGCGTGAGGTCGCCCTCGGCAAGCTCACGGCGCTCAGTGCCGGCGCGGGTATCGTCCGCGACGAGCTCGCGCAGCCCTGAGGCGACCTGCCGCCTGCAACGCGAAAACCCCCGGGATGACCCGGGGGGTTTCTGTTGGTGACCCCAGCGGGATTCGAACCCGCGTTACCGCCGTGAGAGGGCGGCGTACTAGGCCGCTATACGATGGGGCCGTTTCACGCAACCGTTAGATTATGCCATGCGATTCCGCCCCGAACAAAATCGAGGCCGGGCTTGCTCGCGCGGCCCCTTCGCCGTTGACTGGGAGCATGCGCGTCACGAAACACGAACATGCCTGCCTGCGCCTCGAGAGTGCGGGCAAGACCCTGCTGATCGACCCGGGCAGCTTCACGCTGCCACTGACGGAGGTGACCGATCTGGTCGGTGTCGTGATCACCCATCAGCACGCCGACCATTGGACGCCCGAGCATCTCGACCGGCTGCGCAAGAGTCACCCCGACCTCCCGATCCACGGCCCGGCCGGCGTCGCCGCGGCCGCCGCCGGCTATGACATCCGAGTCGTCTCCCCCGGTGACACCGTGACGCTCGACCCCTTCTCGCTGTCGTTCCACGGGGGCACCCACGCCGTCATCCACGAGTCCATCCCCGTCGTCGACAACGTCGGCGTTCTCGTCGACGATGCGTTCTACTATCCCGGCGACTCCTATGCGGTCCCCGCCGGAGCCGAGGTGCGCCTGCTCGCCGCGCCGGTGGGCGCGCCGTGGCTGAAGATCGGCGAGGCCATGGACTTCGTGCTGGCGGTGAAGCCGCGCCGCGCCTTCGCGACGCATGACATGACGCTCTCACGCAGTGGCCTGCAGATGGGGCGCGCGCGGCTGGCGTGGGCCGTCGAGCAGAACGGCGGCGAGTTCGTGGAGCTCGAACCCGGCGACAGCGCCGACGTCTGAGACGACGAAGGCGGATGCCGGGGTCGCCCCACGGCATCCGCCTTCGCCGGTGCGCCTTACTCGGCGTCGTGGTCGGTCTCGAGGAAGGTGACGAGGCTGTCCAGCGCCTCGTCGGCGCCGTCAGCGTCGGACTTGAGCGTGACGACGGTGCCCTGGGTCGCCCCCAGCCCCATCAAGGTCAGGATGCTGCCGGCGTTGAGGTCGGGGCCGCCGGGCACGGCGATGGTGACGGGCACACCGGTGGCCTGCACCGCCTGCACGAACAGCTTCGCGGGGCGGGCGTGCAGACCTGAGCTGCTGGCGATGGTGGCGGTGCGTTCGGCCATGTCTGTCTCCTTGAAGTTACGCGGCGGCCGGTTCGGCGAATGCCGCCTCGGCCTGATCGAGCTCTGCGCGACCGACGTACCTCTTGAGTACGACGAGCACGAGCGCTGTCACGACCGTACCGGCCAGCAGCGCCACCACGAAACCCCAGATCGGGCTGATCGCGAATAGAACGAAGATTCCGCCGTGCGGGGCGAAGCTGGTGACGCCGAGCACCATGCTCAGCGCGCCGGTGACAGCCCCGCCCACCATCGAGGCCGGGATCACGCGCAGCGGATCGGCCGCCGCGAACGGAATCGCACCCTCGCTGATGAAGGCGGCACCCAGCAGCCAGGCGGCCTTGCCGTTCTCGCGCTCCACCGGCGTGAACAGCGGGCGGGCGAGCACGGTGGATGCCAGAGCCAGGCCCAGCGGCGGAACCATGCCTGCGCACATGACCGCCGCCATGATCAGGTAGGGCGCGGTGTTGTCGGCGGAGGCCGCCGCCAGGCCGGTGGTCGCGAACACGTAGGCGACCTTGTTGACCGGGCCGCCCAGGTCGAAACACATCATGAGCCCCAGGATGACGCCGACGACCACCACGCCGGCGCTGCTGGCCGTCAGCGTGGTCAGCGCGTCGGTCAGTGCCACCATGAGCGCGGCGATGGGACCGCCCAGCAGCAGGATCATCAGACCGGATGCCACGATCGAGCCGAACAGCGGGATGAGCACGACCGGCATGAGCCCGCGCAGCCAGCGAGGAACACGCAGGCTGCCCAGCCACCAGGCGGCCACACCGGCGAGCAGGCCACCGATGATGCCGCCGATGAATCCGGCATTCATGGTCACCGCGACGGCCCCCGCGACGAATCCGGGGGCGATGCCGGGACGGTCGGCGACCGCGAAGGCGATGTAGCCGGCGAGGGCCGCGACGAGGAAGCCCATCGAGGTCGAACCGATGACGAAGGCGACCGCACCCAGGTATTCGGCGAGCCCGCCGGCGGGCAGGTTCCACAGCGCGTTGTCGATGATGATCGCGTAGGCCTTGTTGTCGGCGTTGACGTCCGCGCCGCCGAGAAGGAAGCCCAGCGCGATGAGCAGACCGCCGCCGGCGACGAACGGGATCATGTAGCTCACGCCGGTGAGCAGGATGCGCTGGATGCGCGCACCCCACGACAGGCGCGCCGTCGTTGCCGCACCGCCGGCCGTGTCGGCCCCGGCGGTCGTCGGCACGCGCGTGGCGGCCGGGTCGGATGCGGCAGCGACGGCCTCGGCGATCAGCTGCGCCGGTTGCTCGATGCCGCGCTTGACGCCGGAGCGGATGACGGGCTTTCCCGCGAATCGGTGTTGCTCGCGCACATCCACGTCGGTCGCGAAGATGACCGCGTCGGCGTGGGCGATGGTCTCGGCCGGGAGCGCTTCATAGCCGCTCGAACCCTGCGGTTCGACCGCGAGGTCGACACCCGCCTTCGTCCCGGCTGCCGAAAGCGCGTCGGCGGCCATGAACGTGTGGGCGATGCCGGTCGCGCACGAGGTGACGGCCACGATGCGTGCGGGGCGGCCCTCGACGGTGGTCGCCGGCGGAGCACCGGTCTCCGCCGCGGGCGCACTGGGTGCCGCGGGCCCACTGTTCGCGGCGACAGCGGCGGAATCGCCCGCGTCGGCGGCCGCTCCGGTCTCGGCCTGCTCTCCGATGGCATCCTGGACGATTGCGACGACGGCCTCGGCCGAGTCGGCCCCGCGCAGCGCCGTGGTGAACTCCTCGCGCATGAGACTGCGGGCCAGCCGCGACAGCACCGCGAGATGCTCTTCGGCTGCCGTGTCGGGCGCGGCGATGAGGAACACCAGATCTGCGTCGCCGTCGGGCGCGCCGAAAGACACCGCCGGATCGAGCCGGGCGAAGGCCAGCGAGGCGCGGGTGACGGCCGCGCTCTTCGCGTGCGGGATGGCGATGCCGCCGGGCAGACCGGTCTCGTCCTTCTCCTCGCGCGCCCAGGCGTCGGCGGCGAGGGCATCGGCATCGGTGGCCCGCCCGGCGGCCGCGACCCGCGCAGCGAGGGCTTCGATGACCGCACGCTTGTCGGCGCCCAGCGGCTCATCGAGACTGACGAGCTGTGGCGTGATGGTTTCCGACACCATGACCTCCTCTGGTCGTGTTTTCAGCGGGTGAGAGCGCGCACCGGCACGTCGCCGGGCGGCAGATCGGAGGGGGAGGGCGCCTGCGTGCCCACCAGCGACGCGGCGGCGGCGCCGTAGCGAATGCTGTGGCGCAGACACCCGGCGGGGTCGGCGCCGGCGCTCTCGGCGAGCAGGTAGCCCGCCAGGGCGCTGTCGCCGGCACCCACCGTGCTGCGGACCTGGATCGGAGGGGGCGCTGCCGCCCACGCCCCCTCCGCGGCCACCAGGACCGCGCCCGCTGCGCCGAGGGTGACCAGCGCGGCACCGACCTTGGCAGGCACGAGGTCGCGTGCCACCGTATGCGCGGCATCGGCGACGTCAGCGCCCGCCGGCCATGCCACGCCGGTGAGTTCGGCGAGTTCTTCATCGTTGGGCTTGATGAGGTCGGCGACGCCCGCCTCGACCACGGCAGCCAGCGCCGTCCCCGACGTGTCCACTGCGATCCGCGGTGCGCGGGATCCGCCGCTGCGCCGGATGGCTTCGATGACCCGGACATAGAAGTCTTCACCGACGCCTGGCGGCAACGAGCCGGCCAGCACGACCCACCGCGCGCGCTCGGCGGCGGCCACCATCGTCGCCGTCAGCGCGGTGGCCTCAGCTGCGCTGAGCGCTGCCCCGGGCACGTTCACCTTGGTGGTCTGGCCGTCCGGTGCCGTGAGGGCGACGTTGGTGCGGACGCTGCCGCGGGCAGGCACGGACTGGACCGGCAATCCGGTCTCGGCCAGCACGGCCGCGAAGGGATCGGCCGCGGCCAGCGGCAGGACCGCGATCGTGTCGGCACCGGCGGCGTGGACGACGCGGGAGACGTTGATGCCTTTTCCGCCGGCGTGCTCGTGCGCCGCCACAGCGGTGTGCACCTCGCCCACGCGCAACGGCGACGCCAGGTCGATCGTGCGGTCGAGCGCGGGATGGGCGGTCAGGGTGACGATCATGCGCGCCACACCGCCACGTCGTTCTCAGCGAGAGCGGTTGCCAATGATGACGGTGGCGCGGCATCGGTGACGAGCACGTCGACGTCGGCCACCTCCGCGAATGAGACGAGCAGCTCCTGCTCGAGCTTCTCCGCATGCGCGACGACGACCACGCGGCGGGCCGACGCGACGATGGCGCGCTTGACGGCAGCCTCCTCCGCATCGGGTGTGCTCAGGCCGAAGTCGGCGGAAAGACCGTTCGTGCCGACGAACGCGACGTCGGGCCGCAACCCTTCGATCGCGCGCACGGTCGCACTGCCCACGGCTGCCGCCGTCAGGCCCCGAACCCGGCCGCCGATGGCCGTCAGTGCCATCCCCGGCGCACCCGCGAGCAGATGCGCGACCGTCATCGAGTGGGTGACGACCGCCAGCGACCGCGCGGCGGGCGTACGACGATCCAGAAGCAGCCCCGCGATCGTCGCCGTCGTCGTCCCGGCATCCAGATACACCGAACCGCTGAAGTCGTCACCGATGCCGGCCACGGCCCGGCGCGCGATCGCGCGCTTCGCCTCGCCGTACCGCTGCGTCCGCTCGGCCAGTGACGGTTCGACGATGCTGCTCGCCCGCTGCGACACCGCTCCGCCGTGCACGCGGCGCACGACACCCGCACGTTCGAGCTGTGCCAGATCGCGACGGATGGTCTCGGTTGTCACGTCGAAGCGACGCGCGAGGTCGACCACCGCGACGCTGCCGTCGGCGGCCACCGCCTGCTCGATCAGGTGCTGGCGCTCCGTCGCGTACATGTGGTTCTCCTTGGCTTGACCACACGCTACAACACAAACACACAGCCCGACAAGGTGCCGTCACGCAGAAGGTCCCGGCCGCAGCGCAGCCGGGACCTTCAAGACCGAGAGTGGATCAGGCCTCGCTCATGGCCGTGACCTCAGCCTGACCGCGGGCGGCGAGGGCCGCCGCGCGCGCGGCGAGGCGACGGGTCTGCTCGGCCTGGCCGGCATCGAGGATCTCCTGGTCGACCGGGTAGGACTCGACCTTGTTCACGCCGTTGTACTTCGCGATGTACGCGTCCAGCTCGGGGCCGCTCTCCCACGACGTGATGAGGCAGTAGCGCGGCTCGTCGCCGGGGTGGGTGGTGGCGTGCCACAGGCGCTGGGTGTCGACGATAAGCTGCGCACCGGCCGGCAGGGCGATGCGGGTCTCTTCGCTGGGGTCGGTGCGGTTCTCACGCAGCACGAAGTAGCTGGTCTTGTCGTCGGTGAGGTTGAAGAAACCGCGCACGACCCAACCGGTGCCGTCGGGGTTGAGACGGTTGTTGTCATCCTGGTGCAGGTTGTAGAGGCAGTCCGCATAGGTGTTGGGCTGCAGCTCGATGATGCGGCAGCGTCCGACGTTGGCGCCCGGCTCCATCGCCCGCTCGGTCAGCGTGGGCGCCTTCTCGGTCTGCGAGTCGATCCACACGCCGTCCTTGTCGGTGCGCGGCGGCTTGTGGTTCCAGAAGCCGTTGCATTCGATCTCACCCTTGGCTGAGGCCAGCGGGGCGAAGCGGGTGTCCCCCGAGGACTTCCAGTCGACGTACTCGACGTCGAGCCACTCCTTCGGGTCGATCTCCTTGTTGTAGCGGTCGAGGACGACGTAGCCGGTCTCCTCGAGTGCGGCGGACTTGATGTAACCCATGGTTCGGATCATGACCTTTCGTAGACGGGCCAGCGCGTTTTTACAGGCCCAACTTAGGCAAGCCTACCTACGGGGTCTGGGCGCCCCCCGTGTCGCGGCCGGGAAAAGCGGAACGCGATTAGACTCGACGAGGTTTCCGAAGGAGCGATTCTGCGAGCATGACCACTGCCACGAATGTCGAAGCGGCCGCCGTCAACACGATCGGGTGGCTGTCGGCATCCGACACCACCATCGTCGTCCCGGTGTACCAGCGGCAGTACCGATGGGATATCGGCGGGTGCGAGCAGCTGCTCGGTGACATCCGTGCGGTGGCCGGCACACACGACGCGCACACGCACTTCATCGGCTCGATCCTCTCGACCGCGAGCACCGCAGCGAGCGACGACGCACAGCTCGTGCTCATCGACGGGCAGCAGCGCATCACGACGCTCATGCTGCTGGTGGCCGCCCTGCATCACACGCTCCGCGACGACGATCCGGTGCTGGCGCGTGAGCTCGAACAGGTTCTGGTGCGCGCCGACGACCCGCGGCGCACGAAGCTGCGCCCGCACCGGGCGTGGGCCGAGGTGTTCGAGAGCGTCGTGCTGGACCGGCGCGACAACGGCCACCCGCGCGAGTCGCGGTTCGACGACAACTACGCATTCTTCCGCAGTCAGATCCGGCCCGACGAGGCCGCCCACATCTGGCGCGGCCTCCAGAAGCTCGAACACGTGTCGATCACCCTCGGCGCGCAGGCAGGCGCCCAGCAGATCTTCGAGAGTCTCAACTCCACGGGCGAACCCCTGCGTGACCACGAGTTGATCCACAACTACGTGCTGATGGGCCTCTCGCACGCCGAGCAGAACGAGATCGAGTCCGAGTACTGGCTGCCGATCGAGCAGAACACCGGTGAGCAGATCGGCTCATTCTGGCGCCATTACCTCGTCATGCTCACCGGCCGCGAGGTCACCGTCGCCGGAGAGCGCGGCGTGTATGACGCGTTCCGGCACGAGTTCCCCCGTCTCGACGCCGCCACCCTGCGCGACCGCTCCGCGCAGTGGCGCGAGTACTCCGAGATCTATCGCGGACTGCTTGATCCGGCCGCGATCGCCGATGCCGACCTGGCGCGCCACGTCGCGTACGTCAACACGTTCGGCCGCGGGGTGTACCCGCTGCTGATGCGCCTGTCGCGTGATCTCCGCCATGGGGTGCTCCCCCGCGCATCGGTCGTCGCTGCGCTCGAGCAGGTCCAGTCGCTGCTGCTGCGCAGACAGATCGTGGGACTGCCGAACGAACGGCTCGTGGCCCGACTGTGCCGCGCCGCCGACGACGGCACCGACGCCCTGCGGCTTGCGATCGCCCGCATCACGCCGTCCGACGAGCGCACCCGCGTGGGTCTCAAGTACAGCGCGCTTCCCCACGCCCACTACGTGCTCGGCCGCCTCGCCGGAGTCGACACGGTGAGCGGGCTCGACGTCGAGCATGTCTTCCCGCTGGCACCGTCGGACGACTGGTCCGGCGATGGTGTCCGGCGGTTCGCCGACTACAGCGACGACGAGCAGAACAGCCACCGCGCCCTGGCCCAGACCCTCGGCAATACGACCTTGCTCGAACAGCCTCTGGCCGACCGGGCGCTGGATGCCTCGTTCGCCGAAAAGCGTGCCCTGTACGCGCGCAGCGGTGTCGCCCTCACCCGTCGGGTGGCGGATGCCGGTGGCTGGAACACCGCGGCGATCGCCGCACGCACGGCGGAGCTGACCGATCGGTTCGTGGAGGTGTGGCAGCGGCCGGCGGTCGTCAGCATCGACGACGACGGCCTCACCCCCATCCTCGACGCGGTCAAGCGTCGCGGCTGGCCGCGGGGCTGGCAGCGCGAGTTCGACTATGTCGAGTACCGCGGCGAGCACTGGGAAGTGCCGGACGTGAAATACCTGTTCAACCGGATCTTCAATCGGCTGTGGGCCGACTCGCGCCAGAGCGTGATCGACTTCAGCGCGCGCCGCGGCGGCCCCGTCTACGCCGACGTCGCCTGGAACGGCCACTGGGACGAGTTGGGCGACGGCCACCACCTGTACATGGGGTGGGACTCGAAGTACATGCTCACCGCCGTGCAGGGCGTGCTCGAAGAGGCCGGCTGGGCCGCCGAAGTCTTCGTCAAGTACTCCTACATCGGCAACGCGATGCGCTGAACGGCCCGGGACCATCTGTCGGGCCGATCAGCCGACGATCACCCCGGGCCGACAGCCTCGCCCCGACACCAACGCAAAACCCCCGCCTGAGCGGGGGTTTTTCTTGCTGGGGTACCTGGACTCGAACCAAGAACAACTGAACCAGAATCAGCCGTGTTGCCAATTACACCATACCCCAAGGGGTTTCGACCGAAGCCGTACCGAGGGTCAAGCTTAGCCCACGATCCCGGCCCGGCCAAACCGGCGCGCTATCACGCGAGCCGCGCCTGCAGGGCCTCCAGGCGTCGCAGCGACGGCGCCTTGCCCAGCAGCTCCATGGACTCGAACAGCGGCGGAGACACCCGGCGTCCGCTCAGCGCGACACGCGCGGGACCGTACGCGACACGCGGTTTGAGCCCGAGTCCGTCGATGAGCGCACTCGAAAGCGCCTCCTGGATCGTCGCCGCGGTGAAGTCGTCCTCAGCGATCGTGGAGAGCGCCGTGGCGGCCGCCGCGAGCACCTCCCCCGCGTTGGCCGGCAGGCCCTTCATAGCGTCGTCCTCGTAGACGACCTCGTCGCGGAAGAGAAACCCGAGCAGTCCGGGTGCATCACCCAGCAACTGCATGCGCTCCTGCACGAGGGGAGCCGCGGCATCCAGCATCTGCTGCTGCTCGGGCGTCGGGGGCTGCGCGACCAGCCCGGCGGCGGCGAGGTACGGGACCAGGCGCGCGGCGAAGTCGGCCCGCTCGAGCAGGCGGACGTGATCGCCGTTGATCGATTCGGCCTTCTTCTGGTCGAACCGGGCCGGATTGGGGTTCACAGCGGTGATGTCGAACGCATCGATGAGCTCCTGACGCGAGAAGACATCGCGGTCCGGTGCGATCGACCAGCCGAGCAGCGCGAGGTAGTTCAGCAGGCCCTCGTGGATGAAGCCACGCTCGCGGTGCAGGAACAGGTCGGCCTGCGGATCGCGCTTGGAGAGCTTCTTGGTGCCGGTCTCGCCCAGCACGAGCGGCATGTGTGCGAAGCGGGGCACGAACGTCGTGACCCCGGCGTCGATGAGAGCGGCGTACAGCGCGAGCTGGCGCGCGGTGGACGGCATGAGGTCTTCGCCGCGCAGCACGTGCGTGATGCCCATGAGTGCGTCGTCGACGGGGTTGGTGAAGGTGTACAGCGGCACGCCGCCGGCGCGCACGACGACGAAGTCAGGGAAGGATCCGGCCGGGAAGGTGACCTCGCCGCGGATCAGGTCGACGTAGGTGAGGTCTTCGTCGGGAACGCGCAGTCGCCAGGCCGGCTCGCGACCCTCCGCACGGAAGGCGGCCTTCTGCTCGTCGGTGAGGTCGCGGTCGTAGTTGTCGTACCCGAGCTGCTTGGCGCGGCCCGCCGCAGCGTTGCGGGCATCGATCTCCTCGGCCGTCGAGTACGACTCGTACACGGCTCCGCTGGCAACGAGCGTGTCGAGCACCTCGCGGTAGATGTCGTGACGCTGCGACTGGCGGTACGGCTCGTGCGGCCCGCCCTTCTCGACGCCCTCGTCCCAGTCGATCTCGAGCCAGGTGAGCGCATCGACCAGCTGCCGGTAGCTCTCCTCGCTGTCGCGCGCGGCGTCGGTGTCTTCCACGCGGAACACCAGCTTGCCGCCGGTGTGGCGCGCGTACGCCCAGTTGAACAGCGCAGTGCGGACCATGCCGACGTGCGGCAGCCCGGTCGGCGAGGGGCAGAAGCGGACGCGGACGTCGCTGCCGGTGGCGGTCGTGGTCAGGGGGTGAGGTGCGCTGGACATCCGCTCCAGTCTAGTTCGCCGGCGTCGGAGCGCCCGGCGCCGCGGTGACCTCGGCCACAACGGTCCGCAGCGTGCCGAGCACCTGCGCCACGGCGGGGATGCGTGCCGCGCCGTGCGCGGTCACGGTGTGGATCGTACGCTGGCGGCCGCCGACGATCGGGAGGGTCACGATACCCGCCAGCGGTGGAAAGGATGCCACGGCCAGGCGTGGCAGCGTCGCCACGCCGATCCCCTGCGCGACCAGTCCCTCGACGGCGGCGATGTTGTCCGTCTCGAACCGGATGCGCGGCGCGAACCCCGCGCGCTGGCACACCTCCACGAGATGGCCACGGCATCGCGGACAGCCGGCGATCCAATGCTCCTGAGCCAGATCCGCCACATCCACCGCCGTCAGCGACGCGAGGTGGTGGTCAGCGGGCAGGACGGCCAGCAGCTCCTCCGCACCGATCGACGACACGTCGAGCCCGCGGGCGCTGGCTCCATGCGGGTCGCTCTGGTCCCCCGGGTAGCTGAAGGTCAGGGCGACGTCGGCACGGTCGGCGCGCACACCTGCCACCGCCTCGGGCGGTTCGGCCTCGACGTAGGTCAGTTGCAGCCCCGGCGATGCCGCCGCCAGTTGCGCCAGCAGGCGAGGCACGACCGTCGGCGACGCCGACGGGAACCCGGCCAGCCGCACCGTGGCCCTCGCACCGCCGCGCAGCTGTGCCAGCTCGCCGGCCGCAGCGTCGAGGGCCGTCGCCACAGCCGGCG
>JAEXHA010000109.1 GCA_023450335.1 Actinomycetes bacterium
GAGGAAGCTCCCGAGGGGGAGGATGCCGGTGGCGACGACGCGACGCCCGGCGACGAGCCCCGCGCCGGCGACGAGCCCGGACGCTGACGGACATCGACACCATCGCGGTCGCCCTGGCCTCCGGCGAGGTCGCGGTGCCGGTGATGTACGAGCCGGCCGACGACGCCTGGGCCGCGCTGGCCCTCGCCCACGGTGCCGGCGCCGGCATGTCCCACCCCTTCCTCATCGGGTTCGCGCAGGCGCTGCGCGAGGCCGGCGTCTCGACGCTGCGATTCGACTTCCCCTACGTCGTCGCCGGACGGCGCATGCCCGGCCCGGCGGCCCACGCCCTGCGCGCGTGGCGTGCGGTATTCGCCGACCTCGCGGTGCGTGCCCCCGGCATCCCGCTGGTCGCGGCAGGTAAATCGTACGGTGGGCGCATGGCGTCGATGGCGGCGGCCGAGAGCGCGCTGGCCCCCGCAGCGCTCGTGTACCTGGGCTACCCGCTGCACGCGCCGGGAAGGCCCGAGGCGCCCCGCACGGCGCACCTGCCCCACATCGCGGCCCCGCAGCTGTTCTTGACCGGCACGAACGATCCGTTCGTCCAACCCCTCGCCCAGCTCGAAGAGACCGTCGCCGCCTGCCAAGACGCGGAGATCTCGTGGATCACCGGCGGCGGGCATTCGTTCGAAGTCAAGGGCGTCAAGCGCACCGCCGACCAGATCGGTGCCGATGTGGCCCCGCGGGTCGCCGAATGGCTGCGCGACCGGCTGCGTCAGCGTCCGGCGGCGTAGCCCTGCATGCCGCGCGGGTTGGCGGCGGCCCAGACAGTGCCGTCATCGTGGGAGATACCCACCGCAGAGAGCCGCCCCAGCGCCCAGTCGCCCGCCGTCGTCACGTCGTGGCCGCGCGTGCGCAGGTCATCGACGACCGCACTGCCTACGCGGTCCTCGATGACCACCCCGGTGGGCGTCCAGGTGCGCGGCCAGAATGAGTCGACCACAGCCGTCGTGTGCAGTGTCGGCGCGTCGATCGCCTGCTGGGCCGTGTAGCCGCCGGCGAGCATTCGCACGAGCATCGGCAGCTGCCACTGCTCCTGCTGGTCGCCCCCGGGGCTGCCCAGCGCCATGACCGGCACACCGTCGCGCAGCACGAGGGTCGGCGTGAGCGTCGTGCGCGGTCGCGCGCCGGGGCGCAGCGCGTTGGGCGAGGCCTCGTCGAGCCACATCGTCTGCAGACGCGTGCCCAGGCAGAACCCCAGTTCGGGGATCGTCGGTGAGGACTGCAGCCATCCGCCCGATGGGGTGACCGCGACGATGTTGCCCCACCGGTCGACGACGTCGATGTGGCAGGTGTCACCGCGTGTGTGCCCGGTCTTGTCGACCGTCGGCTCACCCGTGCCGGCAGGCCCGGCCACACCGTGCGGCGTGCGCAGCGGAGGACGAAACGGAGTGCGGCCCGGCAGCTCGCCCGGTCGCCACCGGCGGGATGCGGTGGCCCCGATCTGTGCACGACGCGCCGCCGCATAGTCATCGGTCAACAGCTGGTCGATGGCGGCGCCCTCACCGAAGTAGGCGTCGCGATCGGCGAGGGCGAGCTTGAGCGCTTCGACGATCGTGTGCGCTCCGACGCCGGTCTGCGGGTCGATCTGGGCGTCGTCGAAGCCGTCGAGGATCCGCAGCGAGCCCAGCAGTGCCGGGCCCTGCGTCCAGCTGCCGGCCTTGGCGACCGTGTGGCCACGGAAGATCGCGGTGACCGGCGCCTCGTACCCGGCGTCGAAGGCGGCGAAGTCGGCCGCGGTGAGGACGGCGGCGTGATCGGAGCCGTCGGAGTGCCGGTGCGGCGTGGCCAGGAAGGCGGTGGATGCCAGGGCCACCGGTCCGCGCTTCCATTCGGCGCGGGCGGCGTCGATGCGGGCGACGCGACCGGTCAGCCCGGCGCCGACAGCGCTCAGACGCTCCAGCACGGCGGCGTAGGCGGGATTGCGCACGATGGTTCCCGGGCGCGGGACCTCGCCGGCCGGCATCCACAGGGCAGCCGAGCTGGGCCATGCGTCGCGGAACAGCTCCGCGACCCGCGCGATGGTCGCCGACGCCTGCGCGAGCAGCGGATGTCCCTCGCGCGCGTAGCCGATCGCGTACGCGAGCACCTCGTCCAGCTCCCACGTGCCGTGGTCGCGCAGCAGCACGAGCCAGGCGTCCACAGCCCCGGGGACGGCTGCGGCCAGGCCCCCGGCGCCGGGAACCAGGTCGAGCCCTTCGGCACGGTAGTGCGCGATCGTCGCCCCGGCCGGCGCCGGACCCTGCCCCATGAGCACGGTGGGGGCGGTGGCCCCGGCGGCATGGAAGATGCCCACCAGGTCGCCGCCGGGACCGTTCAGATGGGGTTCGACGATGTGGAGGACGAAGCCGCCGGCCGCGACCGCGTCGAACGCGTTGCCGCCGCGTTCGAGTACCGCCTGCGCGACGGCGGTCGCGGTGGTGTGGGTGGAGGCAGCCATGCCGAACGTGCCGACCAGCTGTGGGCGGGTCGTGAACGCCGGCGGCGCGGTGAAGGTCACCGACTCAGCCGGACAGTCGTGCGATCCAGGCTTCGACCTCGTCGGCGGTGCGGGGGATGTCCGCCGACAGGTTCACCGGGCCGTCGGCGGTCATGAGGATGTCGTCCTCGATGCGCACGCCGATGCCGCGGTACTCCTCGGGCACGGTGAGGTCGTCGATCTGGAAGTAGAGTCCCGGTTCGATGGTGAACACCATGCCGGGCTCGAGGACGCCGTCGTAGTACATCTCGCGCCGCGCCTGTGCGCAGTCGTGCACGTCGAGGCCCAGGTGGTGGCTGGTGCCGTGCACCATGTAGCGACGGTGCTGGCCGCCGCGATCGGCGTCGAGCGCCTCCTGCGCGGTGACCGGCAGCAGCCCCCACTCGGCAACGCGCTCGGCGATGACGGCCATGGCGGCGTCGTGCGCGGCGCGGAACTTCACCCCCGGCCTCGCGGCCGCGAATGCGGCGTCGGCCGCCTCGCGCACCGTCTCGTAGATGCGGCGCTGGATGGGGGTGAAGGTGCCCGACACCGGCAGGGTGCGGGTGATATCGGCCGTGTAGAGACTGTCGACCTCGACGCCGGCGTCGACCAGGATGAGGTCGCCGGGCACGACGGCGCCGTCGTTGCGCGTCCAGTGCAGGTAGCACGCGTGCGGACCCGACGCGGCGATCGTGTCGTACCCGGTGCCGTTGCCCTCGGTGCGCGCGCGCAGATGGAACACGCCTTCGACGACGCGTTCGCCGCGCGGCGTGGCGGCGATGCGAGGAAGGTCGGCGACGATGTCGTCGAACCCGCGGGCGGTCACGTCGACGGCGAGGCGCAGCTGCGCCAGCTCGTACTCGTCCTTGACCAGGCGCAGCTCCGACACGAAGCGCGTCAGGTCGTCGTCGGCGTCGACGACAAGCTCGCCGGCGACCGGCGTGAACTCATCGATGTGCGCGGTTGCCAGACCCAGGTCGGTGGCCACGCCTCGCAATGAGGGGCGCGGGCCGATCCAGAATTCGCCGATCGACGCGTCGCCGTAGAACTCGGCGGTGGTGCGGTCGGCGCGCTCACGCAGGTAGAGGGTGACGTCATGGCCGGATGCCGTGGGCTCGAACACGAGCACCGAGTCGGGCACCGCGTCGGCGCCCCAGCCGGTCAGATGGGCGAAGGCCGAGTGCGCGCGGAACGGGTAGTCGGTGTCGTTGGAGCGCTGCTTGAGCGCACCGGCGGGGATGACCAGGCGCCGGCCGGGGAAAGCGGCGGACACGGCGGCGCGGCGGGCGGCGGCGTACGGCGCCTGTGAGCGCTCGGGTGGCGTCTGCTCGGGTCGGTCTGCCCAGCCGGTCGAGATCGTCTGCAGGAAGCCCGCGGGGAACGGCTGCTTGCGATTGCTGGTGGTCTCCGCGGTCGCCGCATCCGTGGTCGCGGTCGAATCATGCGTGCTCATGGGTCCATCCTCCCACCGGCGGGCTCAGCCGGCTCGTTCGAACTGCACCACCACCGGGCGATGGTCGCCGCCGGAGCCGTCCATCGAATCCAGCACGACCGACCCGGTCGCCTTCCACGCCTCGGTGGCCAGCACGTGGTCGATGGGTGCGCCGAGCAGGGCGGGCCATTGTGTGGTCCAGGTGCCCACCGCTCCGTTTCCGGTGGTCGCGGCCGCGTCATGGCACCGGCCGAGGGTCGCGCCGGCGATCCCGAGCCGATCCATGTGGTCGACGGTCGCATTGAAGTCGCCGGCCATGATGACGTCGTCGGCTGCGCACTGGTCGGCCAGCCACTGCAGGTCACTGCGCCAGGCATCCATGTGGTCGGTGCGCGGGGCGACGGCGTGCACGGCCACGACGATCGGACCCTCGCCGCTGACCGGCATCGCGACGACGCTGGGCACCTGCGACGTGTTCGATGTTCCGGCAGCGTCGGATTCGACGACCGCGTAGTCGCCCAGGTCCGGAGAGATGAGCACGCTGGTGGAGTTGGCGTCCCAGTCCTCGTACCCCTCCTGGTCGCCGAAGTCCTCATGGTGTGCCCACATGGGCCGCCCCATCTCACGCATGAGGACGGCGACGTCGGTGCCCGTCTCGATCGAGGTCTCCGGCAGAGCCACGATGTCGGCCTGCATCGCCACCGCGGTCTTGGCGATGACCGACGGCGAGGTAGCCTCGCCGGCCGTGTTCCACGTCATGACGCGGATGCTGTCGGCGGTGGGCACCGGCAGCGATGACTGCCCCGCACCCCGCGATGCCATGATGCCGGCATTGACGGCGCCGGTGGCCACGGCGATGACCAGAAGGGATGCCGCGAACGCACGTATCGGGCGGATGAGGCACAGCAGCAGCATGAGCACGGCGACAGCGGCACAGGTGGCCACCACCACGCCGCGCAGTGAGACGATGTGCGCGAAGGGCGTTGCCCGCTCCAGCCGGAAGAACTGCGGCCAGGTCGCGACGGCCGCGCCGATCGCGACGACCAGCGTCACCAGGATCCCGAGCAGCCGCCACACGACGGCGAGCCTATGCCAGCAGGCTGGACGGACCCTGCGCGCATCGCCGCTGCGGCGCGGGCCGGTACGCTCGATGCCATGTCGAGCGGGCGCGGGAACGGCGGGTCGGGCGGTGCCGCACGCCCGTGGCAGGGCCCGTCCGATCTGCACCTGCATTCCGCGCACTCCGACGGCACCGAGCCGCCCGCCCAGGTCATGGCCGCCGCTCACCGGCACGGCCTGCGTACGGTCGCGCTGACCGACCACGACACCACCTCGGGGTGGGCCGAAGCGGCCGAAGCCGCCACGTCGCTGGATATGACGCTTCTGCCGGGGATGGAACTGTCGGCACGGGAAGGATGGCGCAGCGTTCACGTGCTGGGCTACCTGTTCGACCCCGACGACGTCCGGCTGCGCGAACTGACCGATCGCATCCGCCAGTCCCGCCGCACACGCATCCGCACCATGGCCGATCGCATCGCCCGGGACTACGACGTGTCGTGGGAGGACATCGTCGCTCAGACGGCCGTCGACGCGTCGGTGGGGCGGCCGCACATCGCGGACGCCCTCATCTCGAAGGGCATCGTCGCCGACCGCACCGAAGCCTTCGCAGACATCCTGCACCCGCGCGGCGCGTACTACGTCGACCTGTACGCCCCTGACCCGGTCACCGCCGTCGCCGCGATCGCGGGCGCCGGCGGCGTGCCGATCATCGCGCACCCGGCAGCGCGCGCGGGTCTGCTCGACGGGCAGGTGATCGGCCGGATGCTCCGCGCCGGACTGGCCGGGTTCGAGCTCGGCCACCGCGAGAACCATCCCGCCGGTGTCACGGAACTGTCCCGCATCGTCGCCGAGCACGATCTGATCGTGACCGGCTCGAGCGACTATCACGGTCGCGGCAAGCCGAACCTGCCGGGGGAGCACACGACCACCGACGAGATGGTGGAGCGCATCATCGCGCGCGCCACCGGCAGCCCGCCCGTCTACCCCTGAACGCGCCGCCGGTCAGCGGTTACGCCCCGGCGCCGGAGGCAGGAGCCGGCG
>JAEXHA010000128.1 GCA_023450335.1 Actinomycetes bacterium
CCCGCGCGGTGTAGGCCAGGCGGGCACCGTCGGGCGACCAGGCGAAGGCCCCCACCCCGCCGGGGGTGTCGGTCGCCTGCACCGGCTCGGAGCCGGCGGCATCCATGACGAACACCTGCCCGGTGCCGGACGCGTCACCGCGCACGAAGGCGATGCGCGTCCCGTCGGGCGACAGCTGCGGCGCGCGGTCGGCGACCCCGCGGGTGAGCCGGCGCACAGCGGTGCCGCCGGCACGGTCGTCGAGGTCGACCCGCCAGAGCTGCCCGACCCCGCGGTCGGCGGTCACCTCCGGACGCGAGGTCGCGAAGACGGCGAACGATCCGTCGGGCGCCAGCGTCGGGCGCCCCACCGAGATCAGGGTCTCGATGTCGGCGGCACGCATGTCACTGACCGCCGAACGAGCTCACGTCGCCCACGAGGCGCGTGTTGTCCGCAGGGACCGGCTCGATCGCGGCCAGGGCGACCTCGGCGGCGAACTCGGACACGTTGTAGAGCCGGCCGGCGTCCTCGCGGCGCGAGGCGATCGCGCCGGGGTTGGCGCGTTCGAGCAGCGTCGCGGTGATCGTGCCCTCGATCATGTCGCCGGAGACGACCACGAACTCGACGCCGCGCTCGGCGAGGGCGGGGATGCGCTCGCGGAGCGCGTCCTCGCCGGCGCGCTTGGACAGGGCGACCGGCTCGTACTCGGGCATGGTCGGGGTCGTGCGGATGAAGTGGGCCTGGTGGCTGGTCACGAACACCACCCGGCCGCCGGAGGGCAGCAGCGGCAGCGCAGTCTCGAGCACGTTGACCTGCGCGTCCCGGTTCAGCAGGAGCGCGTAATCCTCGGCCATGCCGCTCTCCATACCGCCCGAGGCGTTGAGCACGAGGATGTCGAGCCCCCCGAAGCGCTGCGCCACGGCGTCGAACATGTCGGCAACCGAGCCCGGGTCGGTGAGGTCCGCACCGACGACCAGCACCTCGACGCCCAGCTCGCGCAGCTCGGTGGCGAGCTTCTCGGCGCGCGGGGCCTTGTTGCGGAAGTTGATGACCACGTTCGCCCCGCCCTGGGCGAGATAGCGGGCGGTGTCGGCTCCGATGCCGCGGGACGACCCCGTGACGAGGGCCGTGCGGCCGCTCAGTGAACCGGCGGGGATGGGCTGGGACATGGGGAATGCTCCTGCAGGTCGAGGTGTGCCGCGACAGCGCCGCGACCGTTCAGACTTTAGCAATCGGCACGGCGAACAGCCGCGTCGCACACCGCGCGCACCGCCCGTTCGGTAGTCTCGGACAAAGAGCCCGGGAAGGAGCGGCGATGCTGCCGGATCTCACGCAATACCTGTGGATCGCATGGCTCGTCCTCGCGCTGCTGTGCGTGATCATCGAGATGTTCACCCTCGAGTTCACCTTCCTCATGCTCGGCGCCGGCACCCTCATCGGCGGGCTGGGCGTCAACCTCGCCGGCGGCCCGTGGTGGGCGCAGGTGCTGGGCGCGGCTGCGGTGTCAGGGTTGCTGCTGTTCACCATCCGGCCCCTGCTACTGAAGGCGCTGCGCCGCAGCAGCGAGCTGAAACCCACCAACGTCGACGCCCTGTACGGCATGGCGGCCCGCGTCGTGGCGCCGTTCAGCGGCGGCGACGGCTCGGTCAAGCTCGAGAACGGCGAGACCTGGACCGCGCGTCTGGTCGACGGCGACGAGACCGCGCTCGACGTCGGCAGCCGCGTCGTGGTGCGCGCCGTCCGCGGCGCGACCGTCGACGTCGCCCCTGTCGTGCCCGAAGAGAGGACCATCGACCATGACTGACACCGCCCCTCCCCTGATGGTCGACATCGGCGCGTTCGCGGGCCAGATCTTCGTCATCGTCCTGCTCGTGGTCATCGCGATCTTCGTGATCGTGGTGCTGTTCCGTTCGATCCGGATCATTCCGCAGGCGTACGCCGGCATCGTCGAACGGCTGGGTCGCTATCAGCGCACCCTCTCCCCCGGGCTGAACCTGCTCGTCCCGTTCATCGACCGGCTGCGACCACTGGTGGACATGCGCGAGCAGGTCGTGTCGTTCCCGCCGCAGCCGGTGATCACCGAGGACAACCTCGTGGTGTCGATCGACACGGTCGTGTACTTCCAGGTCACCGACGCTCGTGCCGCGACCTACGAGATCGCCAACTACCTCAGCGCCGTCGAGCAGCTCACCACCACGACGTTGCGCAACGTCGTCGGCGGGCTGAACCTCGAAGAGGCACTCACGAGCCGCGACAACATCAACGGACAGCTGCGCGTCGTGCTCGACGAGGCGACCGGCAAATGGGGCCTTCGCGTGTCGCGGGTGGAGCTGAAGGCCATCGACCCCCCGGTGTCGATCCAGGACTCGATGGAGAAGCAGATGCGCGCCGAGCGCGACCGGCGCGCCGCGATCCTCACCGCCGAGGGCTCGAAGCAGTCGCAGATCCTCGAGGCCGAAGGGCGCCGACAGGCCGAGATCCTGAAGGCCGAGGGCGACAAGCAGGCCGCCGTCCTCCGCGCGCAGGGTGAGGCCGAAGCGATCAAGATGGTGTTCGACGCCATCCACGTCGGCGAGCCCGACGACAAGCTGCTGGCCTACCAGTACCTGCAGACGCTCCCGAAGATCGCCGAGAGCCCATCGAGCAAGATGTGGATCATCCCGAGCGAGCTGACCGAGGCGCTGCACGGCATCGGCAACGCCTTCGGTGGCCGCGCGCCGGCCGGCCCACAGCGGACGGGAAAGCACACCGAGTCCACCGGCACCTCCAGCGCCATCGCCGACGAGGCCGTCTCGGCCGCGCGCCAGGCGGCGTCTGCGGCCGAAGAGATCACCTCCGAAGCACGTGCCGTGCCCGGACAGACCCCGAAGGCCGCACCCCCCGCATCCGAATGACCCACCCCTGGTTCACCGCCGCGCCGGCACCGCGCGTGCTCGCCCACCGTGGCTTCGTGCCGCCCGACGCCGAAGGCATCGTCGAGAACACCGCCGCCGCCTTCGCCGCCGCCCACGCCGCGGGCGCGGTCTACGTCGAGTCCGACTGTCATCTGACCGCCGACGGTGAGGTCGTGCTATTCCACGACGACGATCTGGTTCGCGTCGCCGGTGACAGCCGGTCCGTCGCGGCGATCACCTTCGCCGAGCTCGAGCGCGTCATGGCCACCCGTGGCGGCGTCCTGAGCCTGTCCGACGCGCTCGACAGCTTCCCGACTCTCCGGTTCAACCTCGATGTGAAGGTGGATGCCGTGGCCTCGGCCATGGGG
>JAEXHA010000166.1 GCA_023450335.1 Actinomycetes bacterium
GCGCGGCGCGCACCCGCGCGCGGCGCGCGTCAGCGCGGGGTGAGCACGTAGCGGGGGCGGCCGGCGAACAGCCCGGTGAGGGTGAGCAGCACGAGCACCGTGAGCAACAGCGACAGCGACGCGATCCATCCGCCGGTGAGCGAGTGCAGCGAGCCGAAGGCGATCGGGCCGAGCGCCGCGATCAGATACCCCACGGACTGCGACATCCCCGACAGGGCGCTGGAGGCATCGTGGTCGCGGGCGCGCTGCGCCATGAGCGTCAGCGACATGCCGAGCGTCGATCCCGACGACAGGCCGAGCAGCACAGCCCAGAGCGTGATCGCCGCGGGCGCGGCCATGAGGCCGATCGTGCCGACGATGGCCAGCGCCGGGATGAGTGCGGGAATGTAGCGCTCGATGCGACCGCGCAACAGCAACGGCAGCGTGAGGGCGCCGGCCAAGGACATCAGCTGGTAGATCATGACGTCGATGCCGGCCGCGACCTCTGAGCGGCCGGTCGACATCGAGATCGCGGCGAGCCAGGTCACGAGCATGTAGAACATGGCGGACTGGAAACCCATGTACGCCGCGACCAACCAGGCCACCGGGTCGGTCCAGATCCCGGTGCGGCCCCGCGGCGACGCCGACCGGGCATGCGCATGGCGCGGGCCGCGGTGAGTGAGCCACCAGGCCACGATCGCGAGAGGCAGCAGCGTCGCGCCGGTGGCCAGCAGCGCCACGCGCCAGCCCCCCGGATCACTACCCACCTCGATGTGCGAGATCGGAACGACCACGCCCGACGAGATCGCCCCGAAGCCACCCAGCAGCGCCGTGTACATCGCGGTGACCACCGCCACGCGGCCCGAGAACTCGCGTTTGACGACAGCCGGCATGAGCACGTTGATGATCGCGATGCCGATGCCGATGATCGCGGTGCCGAGCCAGAGCCAGACGACGTCCCCGAGGCCGTCGCCGACGCCGGGCAGCGACCGCACGAGAGTTCCCGCCAGCAGGACGATGAGCGAGCCCAGCAGGACGCGCGGCTGCCCGAACCGCCGGCTCAGCGTGTGGGCCATCGGCGAGAACAGTGCCCAGGCGACCAGCGGCACGGCCGCGAGTGCCCCGAGCGCGTCGATGGACAGGCCGGTGTCGGCACCGATCTGTTCCAGGAGCGGCCCGAGCCCCGTGATCGCCGGCCGCATGTTCGCAGCGACCAGGCCCACGGCCAGCAGCAGCATCACGAGGGCTATACCGCGCGTGGGTTGCGGCGGTGTCGTCCGCGACGGTGAGGCCATGAGTACGGACGATATCCCAGCCGAGCGCGAAGCCCCGCATCGCCGCGATGCGACGCCCCCGAGCCGGTTGCGTGAGTCGAACGCACCTGCGCGGTGAGAATTGGATGCCGGATCGCGCGCCGTGCCCGAGCCCTCCAGCGCCCGCCGAAGCGCCTGCGCGGCGCCGGTGTGGGACTCGGGCGGCAGTGCGCGGGGACTTATGAGAAGTCCCGTGCGAAATGCACGCTCGCGGCGTCGGCGAGATCAGGGTCGGTGTCGGACAGCACGCGCCGGAATCGTTGCTGGGCATCCAGGGCGAGGCCATCGTAGAGGACCTGGAAGGTGCGTCGCGCTTCGGGTCGTGGCCACCCGCGAGGCCAGAGCTCGGCCGGCAGCTCCGGGTCGATCGTGCGGAACGCGAGCCACTCGTTCATGAGTCGGGTCCGGTATACGAGCGCATTGTCGACCGTGCTGAGCTCGGCGGCGGCCGGCGCGTGCCGCTCGATGAATCGCTCGTAGGAGCGGCGGAGTCTCGTCAGATCGAAGGCCCGCGTGAGTGCACTCTCCGCGACGCCGCGTTCGAACTGCTCGGCGCGGAAGACATGCGCGGTGCGTACAGTGCGCTCGCGGAGCACCCGGTTGACGGAGGCGGTCACGTCACGCGGCGAGATCCACACCCCGTCCTGCAGCATGGCCATCCCGAGTTCTCGCAGCTCGTTCTGGATCGCGATCCGCGCGAGCCGATTGTTCTCCGGCACCGTGAGCGTCACCACCGTCCATTGACGGTCCCAGGGGGGTGGTGTCGACCCGAATCCCATGATGTGCCGCAGGCGGACATCGGTGACATCGTTCGTGCGCGGGAGGAATCCATAGGCGGTCGTGCGGCCGGACCGAGACTGCGCGAGGACACCGCGCTTATGCAAGCGCAGCACCGCCTGACGGGCGCTGCCCTCCGTGATTCCGAACTCGCCGAGGAGCGCCACGATGCCGGCTGAGGAAATGTGTTCAGTTCGCCGGAACCAGTAATCGCCGAGCAGGATGCTCAGCAGATGCTGTGGCTCGCTACGGGACGTCGAGCGTGGCAGACGGACCTCGTCGGTGTTCGTGAGGTCGATGGTGGTCACGCCAACTCCAGAGTGCCGAGGATGGGGTCGCAGCGACACCGATGTCGACCGACGACGCACAGATCCTAGCCTGACCAGGGTGTCCGAAACCGTTTGACATCCATCCGTATTGACGACAGTATAAGCGCACAACGCAACGGATTTGTCGTATATGCAAAGGCGCAGGGAGACGACGTGAGTACGAACGTGGATGCCGGTCACCGCCGTGATGTCGCGCGCATCGACACGATCTCCGAGCTGCCGATGACCGCCGCACCCTTCGGCGCCGCGTGGCTCGCCGATCCCGGAGTGGGCGTCGACCTTTCGGCTTTCGGCTACGTCGAAGAGGAGCTGTGGCTCACCGGCGTCGCCGGCGAGTGGGGATATGACGACGACTTCACCCCGGTCGTGTTGCAGCCCGTCCGGTACGCGACGCGTGCGCTCGTGCGTCGTCCGCTGGACTCGGCGCGCTTCAGCGGGACCGTACAGCTGGAGCCTCTCCATCCCGACCTCGATCGCGCACCGACCTGGCAGGTCGCGAACGCCTGGATCATGGCGCGCGGTCACGCATGGGTCGGTGTCACCCAATCCGCCACGGTCGCCGACGACCTCGCCGCGCGGTGGCCGAGTCGCTATGGCGGCCTTCACATCTCCCGCCCCGGACTTGGGTACGACATCCTCGGTGCCGTCGCCGTGGCGCTCAAAGGCGGCCGCCTTCCGATCCAGGATGTGCGGAGTGTGACGATGTCCGGATGGTCGATCACCGGCAGCCTCTGCCGGGTGTTCGTGCAGGAAGGGTTTGTGACGCGACACCTCGACGGCGGGGGCATCTCGGCCGTCGACGCCGTCCTCATCGGAAAGAGCTCGGGCGGACTCGTCGGCGCCGGGTATCCGCCGCTGAGCCGAGACGCCACGGCCCTCCCGCCGGACCACCCGCGACGCGTCGTCACCGGAACGGTGCCCACCTTCGAAGTCCTGACCGAGAGTGAGGCGGAGACGCACGGCCCCGTCCTGCGTGAGGACGCTGACCGGCCGGACGACAGATATCGGCTTGTCCAGATTGCCGCGACGACGCATCGGGAATTGCGCCCCGCGGAGGTCAGCCCCCACGAGATCCAGTACGCGGCATCGGGCGGACAGCTCAGCGACACCCGCATCAACGAGGTTGCCAGCGACGCTCGATTCGGCCTGTTCGCCGGAGCGCTCCTGGAGCACCTCGATCGGTGGGCACGATCGGGCGCCGTCCCGCCGCGGGCGCCACGCTTCGAGTACACCCCCGACTCCCGCCTGCGCCGTGACCCGACGGGTACGGTGATCGGCGGCATCCGACCACCGTGGCTTGCCGTCCCGACCTCCCACTATCGGCCGACGAGCACGCCCGCACCGGGGGCGTGCCTTCCGCTGGCACGTTTCCCGGGGGCCGGCACGCCCGCTCACGCGGCATCGCTGATCGGCCACCGCGTTCCGTTCACCGCCGATGAACTTGCCACGCGTTATCGAAATGCGGCGCAGTACCGCGCACTGAGCGCGGCACACTGCGATGAGCTCGTGGATCAGGGATGGCTCCTGCGCGCGGACGCAGAAAGCTACCTCGAATCGCTGCAGTACCCCGGTGACGGCGAATGAATCTTGGACTCGACGGCACCGTCGCGCTCATCACCGGTGGTGGGGGCGGTCTCGGGCGCGCCGTGAGCGTGGAACTCGCCCGCGAGGGGGCCCACGTCATCGTCCTCGACGTGAGATCGACAGCCGCCGAGGCGACGGCCGAGGCGATCACGGACTCGGGCGGTGAAGCTCTGCCCTTGGTGTGCGACGTCGCGGACGCGGATGCACGGGCAGCCGCTCTGCGCGCTGCGATCGCGTGGCGGGGTGCGCCGACTGCCGTCTGCCTCAATGCCGGCGTCGGCGGGTACGGCACCATCGAGAGTCTGCTGGTCGAGGAGTGGCGGCGCATCATGGCCATCAACCTCGATGCCAACCTGCACATTCTGCGGACGTTGCTCTCCCCGATGCGGGCCGCCGGTGGGGGCAGCATCGTGGCGGTGAGCTCGCCCGGGGCCGCCGCTGCCGGTCATCCGTCATCCAGTGCCGCCTACGGGGTGTCCAAAGCCGGACTCGAGCGACTCATGACGGACGTCGCCGATCGCCACCGCGCAGACCGGATCCGTGCGAACAGCGTTCGGCCCGGCCCCTTGGACACGGACTTCGTCGCCCACCGGCTTCCCGGCGACGGCACGCACGCGGCACGCCCGCCGATCGGTGCCCGTCTCGCACCCGAGGCCATCGCCGGTCCCATCGCCTTCCTCCTGTCCGCGCGTGCCATGAGCATCACCGGACAGACGGTTTCGCTCGACGGCGTCCCACCGGACCTCTGACCGAGACTGCACCCACCCTGTTCATCACACGCCTGCAAAGTAAGGAAGCACAATGAAACTCGCACTCAGGAGTGCAGCGATCATCGCCGCGCTCGCTGGAATGATCGCCGTGGCGGGCTGCACCGGCAACGCCTCCACGCCGTCCGAACCCGGACAGTCGGCCGGCGACGTGGATCGGAGCGCCAAGATCGTCGTCGCCGCCCCCGCCGCCGTGACCCAATGGGACGTCGCCCGTAATGTCGGCGGTCCGGAGACTGCTGTGCTCAAGCTCGTGTACGACACCATCGTCGATGTCGACGAAGGCATGCAGCCGGTCCCTGCGCTCGCCACCGAATGGACCACCGAGGACTCCGGACTCACCTATGAGTTCACGCTCCGCGACGACGTCGTCTTCACCGACGGGACGCCGTTCGACGCGGAAGTCGCCCGGCAGAACCTTGATCGGATGATGAGCCTCGAAGGCTCGACGCTGAGCGCGGGTCTGGCCAACATCGAGTCCGTCGAGGCGGTCGAGGACCACGTCCTGCGGATCACGCAGAAGAAGCCCGACGTCTCGCTCGTCGCGATTCTCGCGGACCGTTACGGCGTCATGATGTCGCCCGCGAGCTGGGAGAGCGGCGAGGTGACAGCGCCGGTCGGCTCGGGACCCTACGTCTGGTCGGCTGAGCAGCAGACGGTATCGCTCACGCTGGAACGCAACGAGGACTACCGAGACGTGGACGCCGTGCAGCTGGCCGGTGTGGAGATCGAAGTCATGCCTGACGCCCTCGCGCGGCTGAACGCGATCAAGACGGGTGCGGTCGATATGGCACTGGTGACCTCCGAGCAGATCGCCGAGGCCGAGCAGCTCGACGGCTATTCGCTGTACCGGCAGAAGTTCAACCAGCGCATCATCACCATCAATCCTGAACTCGAGCCCGCGTTGGCCGACCCGAAGGTGCGCCTCGCGCTCAACCTTGCGATCGACCGCGAAGGCATGGTCAACGGTGTGCTCTTCGGTGAAGGCGAGCCTGCATACCAGATCCTCCCCAGCGGCGTCTTCGGGTACACCGAGGGCATCTCAGGCGAATACGATCCGGATCGCGCGAGCGAACTCCTCGCCGAAGCGGGCTACGCCGACGGGCTCTCGTTCCATTTCGTCAGCCAGCCGGCGCTGCAGAAGGAAGCCGAGGTGCTCAAGGCGAACTGGGCGGAGATCGGGGTCGATATCGAACTCGAGCTACTCCCGGGGAGCGGGGCTGGCGTGGCGCTCTGGTACGAGAAATCGGCCGCCATCGGCATGCTGCCCTTCCTGGGGCGCATGGACCCGGGTATCGCCTACACCAACCTCTTCGGTACCGGCCAGGTGATCAACGCCAGCAACCTGAACACGCCTGAGATCACCGGCTTGCTGACCGAGGCGATGTCGACGGTGGACTCCGGCGAGCGGAGTCAGGTCTTCGCCGATCTCGCGGAGATCCTGGTCGACGAGCCGCAGGGCACATGGCCCGTCGCCTTCGCCTACCAGGCGGTCGTCTACTCCGACGAGCTCGTCGGCGTGGGTGAGTACGCGCTGGGCTTCCCGGTGCTGCGCGGCGTCGGCAAGACCTCCTG
>JAEXHA010000174.1 GCA_023450335.1 Actinomycetes bacterium
GGCGCGCGCAGCGCGCGGCGACGTCAGGCGGGTGGGCGGGGCGGCGTGCGGCGGGGGCGCGGAGCGGGCGGCGGCGGGACGGGTTTCGCGGCCACGATGTCGGCGACGGGAATGCGCTCGATGCCGCGTTTGCCATCGACGACGACGGTCCCGGCATCCACACTGAGCAGTTCACCGAGCGCGTCGGTGGCCTGACCGGTGGGCAGCAGGTACCGCACGACGACGCGGTGGCCGGGCGCGGGGAGTCGGATCACACTCCGAGGATAGCCCGCTCAGGGCAGCTCACAGGTGGGCGACGAGGGCGACCGAACGCTCCGTAGCGGTGAACCCGAGCCGCTCGTAGAGCGTGTTGGCACCGGTGGGGCTCGCGGTGTCGACGTCGAGCACGGCTTTCTCAAGCCCGGCATCCGCGATGGCCTTCAGCGTGCGCGACACCACCAGCGGCGCGAGGCCTTGGCCGCGGTGGTCACGGACGACGCCGATCAGGTCGATGTAGGCGTTGCTCGCGCCGAGGGTCACCCAGTCGTCTTCGTTGACCGACGCGAGACAGAACGCGACGATGCGGCCGTCGGTGTCCAGCGCCAGGCGCGACAGATCGGTGCGGAAGAACTCGCCGCCGACGAACTGCTTCCACCGCTGCGGATCACTGGGCCGGCTCCCCCAGTGGTCGCGGAACGCGTCGTTGCGCGCCTCGCGCGCGTCATCGTCGCGGTCGTGCGAGTAGGCGACGACCGTGATGCCCTCGGGCTCGACCCGTTCGGGCACCGGTTCGCCCAGATCGCGGAGCATCGATGAGAACCAGCGCTCCGCGCGAAAGCCGAGGCGCTCGGCGAGCTTCTGCTGATCGGTGTTGGGCTCCTCGGCGTACACCTTCAGCTCGGCCGCGGTGAGTCCGTCCTCGGCCGCGGCCGTCTCGGCCAGGTGTTCGCGCCCCCGACCGTTCGCCCATGCCATCAGCTGCGTGCCGATGCCGCGCCGGCGATGGTCGGGGTGCACCGCTCCGCTCAGGTACACGGTGAGCTCGCCGTTCTCACGCGACGGGTGCAGCATCGCCCCCGCGTAGCCGACCACGGTGCCGTCCGCCGCCTCGGCCAGCAGGGTGTCACGCGCGGGGTCGAGGTGGGCCAGTTCGAAGTCGTCCGCGATCTCCGAACGCGGCGTGGTCCACGTGGGGTGATCCACGGCGTCCGCCGCTACAGCGACCGCGTGCACGGCGTCGATGTCGTCACGGGTGGCCGGGCGCCAGCGCGCGATCTCGGGATGCTGCGGGCTCGGGGGTGCGACCGGCGCGCCGACGCGCTCGGACAGTGGCTTCTCACTCACCCCGCAATGCTACGCGCCGGGCGGCCCGCGCAGCGCGTTCCAGACGCGCCATCTCCGTGATCACCCGCCCGGACCGGCGAGCACGTTCAGATCGCAGGGGATTCTCGGGATCCCGGGCGTGTCAGCGGCGCGACACGCCGTCTAAGCGAAAACTTCCTGCGAACGGTACACGGATGGCCGGGCCGAACGAGATGCCACGTGGATGCCGGGGCTGAACACGGGTGTCCGGGCTGAACGAGCCGCCGGGTGGATGCCAGGACTGAACACGGGCGCCAGGGCTGAACGAGGCGCCAGGTGGATGCCAGCGCTGAACACGGGCGCCAGGGCCGAACGAGCCGCCAGGTGGACGCCAGGACTGAACACGGGAGCCAGGGCCGACACCCCCCACAACGCAAGAGACCCGCACCCCCGGAAGGGTGCGGGTCTCCACGCGATAGCGGAAGAGCCTTACTCGGCCTTCTTGCCGTCCTCGGCCTCGACGGCCTCCTCGGCGGCGGCCTCAGCAGCGGCGCCCTCTTCCTGCGACTCGGCACCGGCGTCGGCGGCCTCATCGGCAGCGGCGGCCTCATCGGCAGCAGGAGCTTCCTCGACCGGGGTCTCGTCAGCAGCGGCGTCCTCTGCGGGCGCGGCCTCGTCAGCCGGCGCAGCAGCGGCCGGAGCCGACTTCTTCGCGGACTTCGCCTTCGGCTTCACCGGCTCGAGCACGAGCTCGATGACGGCCATGGGGGCGTTGTCGCCCTTGCGGTTGCCGACCTTGGTGATGCGGGTGTAGCCGCCCTCACGCTCGGCGACCAGCGGCGCGATCTCGGTGAACAGGACGTGCACGACTTCCTTGTCACCGATGATCGACGCCACGCGGCGACGCGCGTGCAGGTCGCCACGCTTGGCGAACGTGATCAGGCGCTCGGCCAGCGGACGCAGGCGCTTGGCCTTGGTCTCGGTGGTCGTGATCGACTTGTGGGTGTACAGCGCAGCGGCCAGGTTCGCCAGCAGCAGACGCTCGTGGGCGGGGCCGCCTCCGAGGCGGGGACCCTTCGTGGGCTTGGGCATTCTCAGTTACTCCAGAGTGAAAAGTCGATCAGCAGATCAGATGGTCTCGTCGTCGTATCCGCCGTAGAAGTGCGCGCCGTCGAACCCGGGAACCGAGTCCTTGAGCGACAGTCCCAGCGACACGAGCTTGTCGCGCACTTCGTCGACCGACTTCTGGCCGAAGTTGCGGATGTTCATCAGCTGGGTCTCGCTGAGGGCGACCAGCTCCGACACCGTGTTGATGCCCTCGCGCTTGAGGCAGTTGTACGAACGCACCGAGAGGTCGAGGTCTTCGATCGGCATCGACAGCTCGTTGGTGAGGACCTCGGCGACCGGCGCGGGGCCGATCTCGATGCCCTCGGCCTCGACGTTGAGCTCACGGGCCAGGCCGAACAGCTCGGTGAGGGTGCGGCCGGCCGAGGCGACGGCGTCGCGCGCGGCGATCGACGGCTTGGTCTCGACGTCCAGCACGAGCTTGTCGAAGTCGGTGCGCTCACCGGCACGGGTGGCGTCGACGCGGTAGCTGACCTTGAGCACCGGCGAGTAGATCGAGTCGACGGGGATCTGCCCGGCCTCGGCGTACTCGTTGCGGTTCTGGGTCGCCGACACGTAGCCGCGGCCGCGCTCGATGGTCAGCTCCAGCTCGAACTTCGCGTTGTCGTTGAGGGTCGCGATGACCAGCTCGGGGTTGTGCACCTCGACACCGGCGGGCGCGGAGATGTCGGCGGCGGTGACCTCACCGGCGCCGGTCTTGCGCAGGTACGCGGTGATCGGCTCGTCGCGCTCGGACGAGACCACGAGCTGCTTGATGTTCAGGATGATCTCGGTGACGTCTTCCTTCACACCGGGGATCGTGCTGAACTCGTGCAGCACACCCTCGATGCGGATGCTGGTGACAGCAGCACCGGGGATCGACGACAGCAGGCTGCGGCGCAGCGCGTTGCCGATGGTGTAGCCGAAACCGGGCTCGAGCGGCTCGACGACGAAGCGGCTGCGGAACTCGCCGATCTTCTCCTCGATCAGAGTGGGACGCTGTGCAATGAGCACTATGTGTTCCTTTCAGTCACGTGCCCGCTATATGACACGTGCAGTTGGTGAGGTTTTGAGTTTTATCAATGACGACGGATGCCGGATGCCGGACTCGGGGTGCGAGTTCCGGCATCCGGTCCGTGAAGATCAGACGCGGCGGCGCTTGGGCGGGCGGCAGCCGTTGTGCGCCTGCGGGGTGACGTCCTGAATGGAACCCACCTCGAGGCCGGCAGCGGTGAGCGAACGGATCGCCGTCTCGCGACCCGAACCCGGGCCCTTCACGAAGACGTCGACCTTCTTGACACCGTGCTCGGCGGCCTGGCGGGCGGCCGACTCGGCAGCCATGCCCGCGGCGTACGGGGTCGACTTGCGCGAGCCCTTGAAGCCCACGCCACCCGACGACGCCCACGCGATGACGGCGCCCGACGGGTCGGTGATCGAGACGATCGTGTTGTTGAACGTCGACTTGATGTGGGCGTGGCCCAGCGCGATGTTCTTCTTCTCCTTGCGGCGCGGCTTGCGCGCGGCGGTCTTGGCCTGTGCCATTTCTGCGTTCTCCTAAATCCTGAGGGGCCGCGCTTTAGCGCGCCTTCTTCTTGCCGGCGACGGTGCGCTTGGGACCCTTGCGGGTGCGCGCGTTCGTCTTCGTGCGCTGACCGCGCACCGGGAGACCGCGACGGTGGCGGATGCCCTCGTACGAACCGATCTCGACCTTGCGACGGATGTCGGCGGCAACCTCACGGCGGAGATCACCCTCGACCTTGTACGTGCCCTCGATGTGGTCACGGAGTGCGACGAGCTGGTCGTCGGTGAGGTCCTTGACGCGGACCGACTCGTCGATCTCGGTGGCCTTGAGGATCTCGACGGACCGGGTGCGACCGATGCCGTAGATGTACGTGAGGGCGATCACCACGCGCTTATCGCGCGGGATGTCAACGCCGGCGAGACGTGCCATGCGGTTGTTCTCCTAGGAGTTGTGGAGGTATGGAGCAGAATCGGTGCCCGGGCCTCCGCCCCGGGGTGTCCCCTCGTGAGAGGTTCTGAATCTGCCTGTGTGCGATATGAAGTTGTGAGTTCGCGGGGGTGGATGCCGTGGCATCCACTCGCCGTCAGCCCTGGCGCTGCTTGTGGCGCGGGTTCGACTTGCAGATGACCATGACGCGGCCGTGGCGGCGGATGACCTTGCAGTGGTCGCAGATGGGCTTGACGGAGGGGTTGACCTTCATGATGTTCCTTTATCGCTGTCTTCGTACCGCGGGCACGGGCGTGCCTGCGGCCGTTACTTCTCAGCCGGTCTTAGCGGTAGCGGTAGACGATGCGACCGCGAGTGAGGTCGTAGGGCGACAGCTCTACGACGACGCGGTCTTCGGGGATGATGCGGATGTAGTTCTGCCGCATCTTGCCGGAGATCGTCGCGAGGACCTTGTGTCCGTTGGTGAGCTCAACGCGGAACATCGCGTTGGGCAGTGCCTCAGACACGACGCCCTCGATCTCGATGACACCGTCTTTCTTAGCCATAGCCTCGCTGACGCTTGTGCAGACCGGCTGGTCTGCGGTGGATGGGATTGCTGGTGTCTCGACACGCCAAGAAAGGCGCAAGGCACCAAAGAGTCAGTATACGTGGTATTGACAACCCCGGCAACTCGACGCTAGGTCGATGGATGCCGGGGTTGTACGTGCCTGGACTGCTCGTGCTGCAGGCCGGGCGCGATGTCTTACTGCAGGCGGGACGTGATGTCGGCGGCGGGGTTGCCGGTGACGTTCACGTACTCGCCGTTGACGACCAGCGTCGGGGTGCCGGCGCTGCCGCTGACCGGGTCGGCCGGGATGTTCTTGGTCTGCTCGGCGACGAGGTCATCCCAGGTGCGGTCGGCGATGCAGTCGGCGGCCCCGGTGGATCCGGCCTCTTCGGCCATCGCCACGAGCTCTTCATCGGTCTGGCCTTGGCCGGTCGGGTTCGTCGCGAACAGCGCGGTGTAGAACGGGAAGGCCGCCGTGGGCTCGTCGTCGGCGACACAGTACAGAGCGTTGGCCGAGCGCTTCGAGAAGTCGGTGCCGCTGGCCGCGTTGAGGCCGCTGAGTGCCACCGGGTGCAGGTTGAGGGTGATGCTGCCGGCCTCGAGCTCTTCTTCGATGGTGGGGCCGTAGTCCCGCTCGAAGTCCTGGCAGTGGGGGCAGTAGAAGTCGAAGAACAGGTCGATCTCGTTCGCCCCGTCGCCCACGACGATCGCGCCCGTCTCCTGGTTGATACCCGTGCTGTCGGGGCGTGCGGCCGGGGCGGTGGCCGAGTTGTTCATCCACACCACGAGTCCGATCACGAGGGCGAGGACGACGACCACCGCCACGCTCACCCAGATCGCGAACCAGTTCGTCCTGCGTGCTGCCGTTGCCATCACTCGTGCCTCTCCCCTGCCTGGGTGCTTTCTGCTCTGCCGTGTCCGGCGTCGTGTCCTGCTTGGCGTTCTGCCGTGTCCGGCGTCGCGCTCTGCCATGTCCGGCGTCGTGCTCCCGCCGCCGTCGTGCTCGGCCGGCGTCGTGCTCTGCCATGTCCGGCGTCATGCTCCTGCCGCCGCAGCACACTCGATACCGCCGTCCATCCTCTCACCTCTTGCCTATGCCCCGCCTGTGTCGCTCTCGCCCCCCCTTTTGCCGAGCCGCCTACCTCTGTACGAGCCGCCTGGCTTTGGACGGTACAGACATAGGCGGCTCGTACAGAGCTGGGCGGGCCGCGATGGATGTCGGGCGAGCGGTCAGCGGGGGGAGATGTGGAAAGCGGCGAGGCGGCGGGCCAATGCCGTCTCGGTGGTGATGTGGTCCGAGCCCCAGCGGGCGAACTTGCGGTTCGTGGTGCCGCGGATCCAGTCCTCGCGCTGCTTCTCTTCGAGCAGGACCCGCTCGGCATCTTCATCGGCGCCGCGCATCCCGGCATCCACATACTTGACGCGTCCATCGAACTCGCCCCACGCATCGACGTCATCAAGACCGAAGTCCACGTAGTACCGATTGCCGTGCGGGCCGTCGATCGGCACCTGAAGGCGCGGCGCGGCGAAGCCGAGGCGCAGCAGGTACAGGCGGCTGATGCTCTCACCCGGCAGGTGCGCGCGGCCGTCGCCGAGCTCCAGCATGAATCGCGCACGGCGCACGCCCCGCCCGCCCACGGGCAGGCGCTCACGCACCTGTGCGACGAAGAAGGCGGCTGCCTCCTCGTCGTAGGTCCACTCGGTCTCGTCCCACGCGACCCTGCGCAGCGCGGCATCGAGCAGGGCGATACCCGTCTCTTCAGACGCGCACCTGAGCAGATCGGCGACGGTCCGCTCGAGCGTGGTGCAGCGAATGCCGTCGATGCGGGTGATGTCCGCCTCCGGGACGGGCACTTCGTGCCGCGCGATCGCGGGGTTGCCCGTGTCGACATGGCCGCTGGCGGTCGCGCCGGCCACATGCACGCGGGCAGGGATGACGCGGGCCAGCGGCAGCTGGTGCAGCACGGCCGCCGACCACAGCGCGAACACGCACCGGGCCGCGCCGGGCCGCCGCCGATGAGCGGCCACCACGCGCATCAGGTGGCGCTGCTCGGTGTGCAGTCCGCGCCACTGGTCCATATCCACATACCAGCCGCGGTCGATGCGCTGGAGGCGCTTGGCGCGGACAGCCGTGGTGATCGCGCGCGTAGCCACGCCGGCTCTGTCCAGTTCGACGCGCGAGCGCATCTGCGCGGCGGCTTCGCTGACCAACATGCTGACACTCTGCGGCGCCTCGCGCGGCTGCGGAGGCGCGGCGCCGCATTCGGTGGACAACTCGTCGCGTTCGCTGCCTGGGGAGGAAGCCCTGCACGCGCCGCGCCGGCC
>JAEXHA010000180.1 GCA_023450335.1 Actinomycetes bacterium
ACGCAGCACCCGCACGACAGCACCAGCACCCGCACGACACAACACCGCACGACAGCACCCGCACGACAGCACCAGCACCACACCACCACACAGCAACCCTCGAGCGACGACGCCCGAGAAGACAGAAAGGCACCACCGTGAACACTCACAGCACACCGCGATGGATCCTCGCGGCATCCACCACCGCCGTTGCAGCTCTGCTGCTGGCCGGCTGCGCGCCCGGCGCGGAAGAGCCGGCCACCGGCGACACCGCCAACGCGATCGGCGAACCCGGCGCGACCGACATCAGCGGCGAGGTGACGTTCTGGCACGCGTACGGCACCGACTCCTCCGAGGTGTCGACGCTGCGTGAAGTCATCATCCCGAAGTTCAACGAGACCTACCCCGACGTCACGGTCAAGGACGTCGCCGTGCCGTGGGACGAGCTGCACAAGAAGCTCGTCACCGGAGTCGCCGGCGACGTGCTGCCCGACCTGGTCCGCGCCGACCTGGCCTGGGTGCCCGAGCTGGCCAACCTCGGGGTGCTCGTCCCGCTGAGCGAAGACATGCCCGACTACCAGGAGCTGGCCGACCGCACCTACCCCGGCATGGTCGCCACCAACCGCTGGCAGGGCGAGTACTACGGCCTGCCGTTGGACACCAACACGCGCATCCTGATGTACAACTCCGAGACCCTCGCCGCGGCGGGCCTGGACGCGCCCCCGGCCACGGTAGACGAGCTGCGGGAGGTCGCGCCCGCGCTGAAGGATGCCGGGGCCTACGCCTTCGCCGACAACGGCGCCAGCGGCTGGAACGTCCTGCCGTGGATCTGGAGCGCCGGCGGTGAGATCACCGACGAAGATGTGACAGTCGCCACCGGTTACCTCAACAGCGCGGAGTCGGTCGCCGGCATCCAGACGCTGGTCGACCTGTACGCCGACGGCCACCTGCCCGACATCATCCTCGGCGACTCGGGCGGGCTCTCGACCAGCGACGGGCTCGCCCAGGGCGACTACGCCACGATCCTCGACGGGCCGTGGATGTGGTCGATCTTCGAGACGCAGTACCCCGACTTCGAACTGCACGCCGCACAGGTGCCCGCCGGTGCCGGCGGCAGCATCAGCGTCGTGGGCGGGGAGGACATCGTGCTCACCCAGTCGTCGAAGAACAAGGCCGCCGCAGCCGAGTTCATGCGGTTCCTGCTCAGCGACTGGGCCCAGCTCGAGTTCGCCAAGATCGGCCAGATGTCGGTGCTGAAGGACCTCACCGACCAGCTCGTCGACGTCAACGCGTACTACGAGCCGTTCATCGAGCAGCTGCAGACCGCGAAGAACCGCCCGGCGACGCCGGCGTGGTCCGAGATCGACACGATCCTGCAAGACGAGGTGCGCGCGGCCATCCGTGGCGATAAGTCCGTGCAGGAGGCGCTCGACACCGCCGCCGGCGAGGCCGACGCGCTGCTGGCCCGCTACCAGGGGTGAGCCGATAGGTGGCGACGATCACATCCGAGCGGGTGCTCCCGGGCACCCCGAACCCCGGCCGGCCCGCGTCACAGCGGCGGGCCGGCCGGGGCCGGCCGCAGTGGGCCGGCTACGCGTTCGTGCTCCCCGGCTTCGCGGTGTACGCGCTGATCATGCTCTACCCCGCGGTGCAGACGTTCCTCATGAGCCTGCGCGAGTGGAACATCGTGCCCGGCGCCGAGAGCCCCTGGATCGGCATCGACAACTACACCCGCGCCTTCCAAGACCCCGCGTTCATCGACGCGCTCGTCAACGCCGTCGTCTACACCGCCGTGACCGTGCCGCTGCAGATCGTCATCGGCCTGGCCATCGCTGTGCTGCTCGACGCGCACCTGCCCGGCCGCACCCTGTTCCGCGTGCTGTTCTACCTGCCGGTCGTCACCAGCTGGGTCGTCGTCTCCTTGCTGTTCCAGTACATCTTCGCCTCGTCCGACAACGGCCTGGTCAACGCCCTGCTCATCGACGTGCTGCATGTGACCGACGAGCCGACCAGCTGGTTTCTCGACCGGTGGACCTCGTATGTCGCCATCGGCGCCCTCGGCGTGTGGAAGGGCCTGGGCTGGGCGATGCTGATCTTCCTCGCCGCGCTCACCGCCGTGCCGCGCGAGCTGCACGAAGCGGCCGCCCTCGACGGTGCGAACGCGTGGCAGCGGTTCCGCCACGTGTCGATCCCCACCATCCGCTCGGCCCTGGCCGTCGTGGTCATCCTGCTCGTGATCGGCGGGTTCAACGTCTTCATCTCGGTGCTGCTGATGACCGGCGGCGCCAACGACACCCAAGTGCCGCTGACGATGATGTACGACGAGGCCTTCCGCTTCCTCGACTTCGGCTACGGCGCGGCCATCTCGTTCTCGCTCACCCTGCTCGTGCTGGCCCTCTCGGCACTGCAGTACTGGTGGACCAAGCGAAAGGCGGCACTGTGAACGTCATGAGCCGCCGCGCGCTGATCATCTCGCGCGCCGTGCGCTACGGCATCCTCACGGTCCTGGCGCTCATCCTCATCTATCCGTTCCTGTTCATGATCGCGACGTCGTTCAAGACGCGCACCAACAGCCTGGGCAGCCCGTTCGAGCTCATCCCCAGCGAGCCGACGCTCGAGAACTACGTGCGGGCGCTGACCGAAGAGCGGTTCGGCCTGTACTTCCTGAACTCCGCTTTCGTCGCCATCGCCAGCACGTTTCTCATCGTGCTGCTGTCGTCGATGATGGCGTACGGGTTCACCCGGTTCCGCTTTCCCGGGCGCAAGCTGCTGTTCGGTCTGATCATCGCGGGGCTCACCGTGCCGACGATGATGCTGATCATCCCGCAGTTCATCCTCGCCAAAGACCTCGGCCTGCTGAACTCGCTGCCCGGCCTCGTGCCCTTCTACGTCGGCACCGCACTGGGGTTCAACACGTTCTTGCTCAGCGGTTTCTTCGAGTCGATCCCCAAAGAGCTCGACGAGGCGATGCTGGTCGACGGTGCCGGCGCCTGGCGCCGCTACTGGCACCTGGCCCTGCCGCTGTCCAAGCCCGCCCTGGCCACCACCGTGATCTTCGCGTTCCTGGGCACGTGGGACGAGTTCGTCTGGGCGCTCACCGTGCTCAACGACGAAGACCAGCGCACCCTGCCGATCGCGATCGCATTGTTCCACGGCCAGCACTCCACCAGTTGGGGCCTCGTGTTCGCCGCGTCGCTGATCGCCATCATCCCCGTTCTCATCGTCTACATCGTCTTCCAGCGATTCTTCGTCGCCGGCATCACCACAGGAGCAGTGAAGAGTTGACCACCCCCACCACGACCGACCCCCTGCTGGGCGCAGCCGAGAGCATCATCGCGGCCGGCCAGCACGACAGCGGCGCCTACATCGCCTCTCCCGCGTTCGGCCAGTACGCGTTCGGCTGGCTGCGCGACGGCTCGTACGTCGCCCTGGCCATGGACGCCCTGGACCATCGCGCGTCGTCGCGCCGCTTCCACGAGTGGGCGGCGGGGGTGATCGTCGCGCATGCGGCCGACATCGCGGCGGTCGTTGCGGCGGTGGATGCCGGCCGTGCGCCTGATCCGGCCCATCTGCTGCCCACCCGCTACACCCTCGAGGGCGCGCGCGAGGAGCACGCCGGCGAGGCCTGGCCGAACTTCCAGCTCGACGGGTACGGCACGTGGCTGTTCGCTCTGCGCCGCCACCTCGGCGACGAACCGGTAGGCGCGTTCGCCCCGGCGGTGCGCATGATCGCCGACTACCTCAGCGCGTGCCGCGGCATGCCCTGCTACGACTACTGGGAGGAATTCGGCGACCGCCGCCACACCTCGACACTCGCGGCGATGGCGGCCGGGCTGCGCGCCGCCGGTGACCTGCTCGACGACGACGCCTACCGGGCCGCGGCCGACGACCTGCTGCGCGAGCTGCGCGAGCGGTGCGTCGTCGGCGGCGCGTTCGTGAAGGGCCCCGACGATGACCGAGTGGATGCCAGTCTCGTATCGCTGGCCACCCCCTTCGACCTGGTCGCAGTCGACGATCCGGTCATGGTGCGCACGATCGCGCGCATCCGGGCCGAGCTGTCGTCGCCGACCGGGGGCATCCGCCGCTACCTCGGCGACACCTACTACGGCGGAAACCCGTGGCCGCTGCTGACGGCCTGGCTGGCGTGGCATCTGCGCCGCGCCGGCGACGAGGCCGGGTATGTGCAGCTGCGTGAGTGGGTGCGCGGCACCGCAGACCCGGGCACCGGAGCCATCCCCGAGCAGCTGACGAGCGAACCGCAGCCCGGTGCCGAGGCGTACATCGACGAATGGACCGAACGATGGGGGAGCGTGGCCGACCCGCTGCTGTGGTCGCACGCGAAGTACGCCCTCATGGAACGGGGCGACCGGTGACCACGCTCATCCCGACGCAGAGCTGGTACGAGCCCGGCCGGCCGGTGCGCATCCAGATCGACGGCGCACCGGCCGGTGCCGCGGTGCGCGTGCACCGGCTCGACCAGATCGTGTGGACCGGCGACGTCGACGGGTCCGGCATGGTCGAGATCCCGGCATCCGCTCTGCCGGTGGGCGGCTACGGCGTGACCCTGCACGACGCCGGGGGCGAGGTGATCGCCGCGACCGCCTTCGATGTGCTCGTCGACGCGTTCGACCGGCCCCGGTACGGGTTCGTCACGACGCTCACCGACGACGCGCCGCGCGACGAGGTGACCCGCTTCTTCCGCCGTATGCACCTGAATCTCGCGCAGTTCTACGACTGGGCCTACCGGCACTCCGAGCTGCTGCCGCCGCAGAACGACTACCTCGACCCGCTCGGCATGCCCCGCACTCTGAGCGCCGTCAATGACATGGCCGACGCGTTCCGGTCGGTGGCGACACTGCCGCTGGGCTACTCGGCCGTGTACGCGATCGGGTCGGACGAAGTCGACCGGTGGCACGACGTCATCCTTCGCCGCGAAGACGGCGAGCCGTACCGTTTGGGTGAGGACTTTCTCGTGCTGGTGGATGCCGGGGACGCGCGCTGGCTCGACCATTACACCGGTCAGCTCGCCGATGTCATGGCGCAGACGTCGTTCGCCGGCTTCCACCTCGACCAGTACGGCTGGCCCAAGGTGGCGCGCACTGCGGACGGGCGGGTCGACCTGACGACGTCGTTCGTCGGCATGCTCGAGCGGGTCGCCGCCCACGTGCCGACGGCGCGGTTGGTGTTCAACAACGTCAACGACTTCCCCACGTGGGCGACTGCGACAGCGCCGCAGGACGCGACCTATATCGAGGTGTGGTCACCGCACGACTCCCTGCAGGATCTCGCCGACCTGGTGACCCGGTCGCGGCGGCTCCGGCCCGAGCACCCGCCACTGATCTCGGCGTACCTGTCGTGTCTGGCCGGTGACAACGCGGTCGAGGCAGACGGCGTGCACGCCGCGCACCTGGTGATGGCGTCGGTGTTCGCCGCCGGCGGCACACATCTGTTGCTGGGCGAGCGGGGCCATGCGCTCGTCGACCCGTACTATCCGCGCAACGTGGCCCTGTCGTCGGGCGCCGTCGACGCGCTCGCGCCCTGGTACGACTTCGTCGTGCGATACGGTGACCTGCTGCTCGCGCCCGGCATCGAAGAGGTGACCGAGTTCTTCACCGGCGGCATCAACGAAGACGTCGTGCTGGTGGGCGCGGACGCATCGACGAAGGCGAGACCGGGCACGGTGTGGGTGCGCGTGATGCGGATGCCGGACGGCGGCCACGTCGTGCACCTCGTGAATCTCGCCGGGCTCGACGAGGTCGCGTGGGATCACGGCAAGCCGGCCCCGCAGCCGGTGCGCGGCGCCGCGCTGCGCGTCGCGAACGGCCTCGCGCCGCGCGGTGCGCTGTGGGCCAGTCCTGACGAGCGCGGGTCGAGCCTGCGCGAGCTTGTCGGCCACGCGGCCGGCTCCGCCGCGCAGACCGACGCGCTGTCGGCCGGTCAAGAGCACCGCGAGTTCACGCTGCCCGACCTGACCACCTGGGCGGTGGTGTGGCTGCCGGGGGAGTGAAGGGGTCTGCACACTCGACATGTCCTGCGGCAAGATATTAGGATCCCTAAGTAAATAGCGAGAACGCACAACGCTGAGCTCACGCCTGGCGTCCGTCGCGGGAGAGTGGGCGGAGTTGCCGGGGAGTCCTGTCTGGAGCTCGCAGCGGAGTGATGACCTGCTGTCCCAGGGCATCACCTTCCTGTTCTCCATCGCTTTGGGTATGTCGACCGTGCTCATCCCGTTGGTCGCCACCACCGCGGGCTACTCTCTGGGCGCCGTGGGATTCCTCGTCGGGGTCTCGGCCATCGCGCAGATCATCGCGCGAGCGGGGATGGGGCCGATGATGGACCGGTTCTCCACCCGCACCTTCATCCTCTGGGCGCTGGTCCTCGTTGCGCTCTCGTGCGCGCTGCTCGGGCTCAATGACGAGCTCTGGGTGTTCATCGTCGCGCAGCTCCTCCAGGGCGCCGGCCGCGCCTACTTCTTCACGGGGACGCAAACCCACGTCGTGCGCGGCGACCGGTCCGCGGTGTCCGCATTGGCGCTTATGAACGTCGTCAATGGCGCGGGCATGCTCGTCGGGCCCGTCGTGGCCGGCTTCATCGGCGATATCTCGCTGCAGTTCGCGCTCTTCATTGCCGCAGGAATGGTGGGGGTGACGATTCCCGCCTGCCTGCTCCTGCGTGCCTACGCGCCCTTCGTCAGGCCGTCGGCGTCTCCAGGGCAGAAGACCCGTCCGGTCTGGCGGATGCCGGGAGTCGTGTCCGCGGGGCTGATGGCGGGCACCGCCGGGGGATGGCGCAGCATCCTGAATTCGTATCTGCCGGTGCTCGTCGCCGAGGCGAGTCGCTCGATCGCGATGGCCGGCGTGATGGTGACGGTGGCTAATCTCGCTGCACTTGCCGGCTCGGCGGCAGCGCCGGCCGCGCGTCGGCTGCGGATTCGCACCGCCGCCTCTGTCAGCGCGGTTCTGGTAGCCGCTGGAACGGCGATCATGGTGCTGCTGCTGCCGCACATCGTGCTCGCGGGTGTGTTCCTCGCCGTCGCCGGGCTGGGCGCCGGCTTCCTGCAGACGCTCGCTCCCACGATCGCGACCGAGGTCGTAGATCCGGAGTTGCGCGGCCGTTCCCTCGCCACCGTCGGCACCTACCGTGCTGTGGCCCTGCTCGCCACTCCGATGAGCATCGGTGCACTGGTGTTCGTGGTCCCCACCGCGGCCGTGGCGACCGCCATCGTCGCCGTCGCCATTTCGATCCCCACGGTGGTCTTCAACCGCGAGTGTCCGAGGCCATGACGCGACCGCACTCGCGGAGCGTCAGAACGACTATGACCGAGCGGGGCATCAATCCGGGTGCTGCGCCGTGATCGGCCGCAGACGTGCGACGATCACCGCGGCCCGGCCCTCGGCGACGGCGGCCAACCCCGCCCTCAGTTCGCGCGAGAGGTCGTCGATGGATGCCACGGTCGCCGCATACGCTCCTCCCGCGGCCGCCGCGACCCCGGCAAGGTCTGCGTCCTGCCCGAGGTTCACCCAGAACTGATCGGCCGTTGCCGAGCGCCCGTCCGGGTACTGGCGGAGGACGTTGCGCTTGGTCGCGTTCCACCCGCCGTTGTCGAGCACGACCGTGAGGAATGGGGCGCCGTATCGCTGCGCCATCCAATGCGACGACGACGGTTCGCTGAGGAAGTAGGAGCCGTCGCCGACGATGGTCATCACGGTCGCCTCCGGCTTCGCGAGCTTGATGCCGACGGCAGCGGCGCTGCTCCACCCCAGCGACGAACCGCCGCTGGCGAATCTGGTCCCCGGTAGCGAGCGAGGCAGGTGCTTGAACACGGTCTCGGCGTTGCTGATCGCCTCGTTGAGGACGATGGTGGACTCATCGATCGCCTCTTCGATCGCGGCGCAGATATTCGCCACGCTGAAGTCGCTACCCGAGCGCTCAGCTGCCCACTCCTCACGCTGGCGCGCGTGTTCCGCGGTGATTGCCGTTCTGCGGCGGTCGACGTCACCGAGACCGGCCCCGAGGTCGTCGCGGCCACGTTGGACCGCGAGATCCCGCAACTGTTGGAGTGTCACCGCGGCGTCGGCCCTGCCGAAGCGAGCGGCTTCGAGATACCACAGCGGCGTTCGCTCATTCAGCGGGTCAGGCCCGAGAACGTACACGCGGTCATCGTCGCGAGGGTGTGCGCGGGCAGGCATCCAGGGGGCGGCGGCATCGATGACGACGATCAGATCCGCACGCGACAGCAGCGGTTCTGTCACGTACCCGAGGTGCAAATCGTGGTCCGCCGGAAAGTTCAGTGCGTCCGGGGTCGTCTCGACGACGCCCATGCCCAGTGACTCGGCGAGCTCCACCAATAGGGCGACGGATTCCCGCTGACGCCCCGTGGTCGTCGTCACGAGCAGCGGGAAATCGGCCGTTGCGATCGCCTGGACGATCTCTTCGGCAAAGGCTGTCGGCAGCGCGACCGGTTCGATCGGCCGCCATTTCGCGGGGTCCAACTCGCGCCCCTGAGACTCGGCCGCGAGAACTTCTCTCGCTGCGGTGACATACACCGGTCCCCGGGGTGAGCTCTCGGCGATCTGCAGGGCGCGCGCCGCGATCTGACGCGCGTTCGCGCCGGTGCGCAGGTCGTAGCTCCACTTCACATACGGCCGCACGATGCCGTGCTGGTCCGCGACGTCCTGCAGGTGGTTCGGATACGCGTTGCGCGTTCCCGGGAGTTCCCCCTCGAGTGTGTAGGGCGTGAGGCCCGCGAACAGTAGCACCGGAACCCGAGCGCGCGCAGCATTGTGCACCGCGCCGCCGAGGTTCATGGTGCCGACGTCGACGTGCACGAACACCGCCTGGGCGCGACCACGCACCAGCGCGTACCCGTGCGCGGCCGCGAGCGCGCTGGATTCGTGAGGTGCGAGCACCACCCTGGGCGCGGGCTCGCCCTGCGCGTGCATGTCGGCGAGGGCTTCGATGAGGCCCACGTGATCGCTGCCGAGGTTCCCGAATATCACCTCGACTCCGTAGGTGACGAGACCAGCGAGGAACGCCCGCGCGCCGGTCGCGACCCCGTCTTCGTACGTCACTGTGTCTCCTCCGAAATGCGAAGGCCGTGATATTGGAGGAACTCGTCGATGCCTGCAGCAGACCCTTCCCAGCCGATTCCGCTCTGCTTGATGCCGCCGAAGGGCAGTGCCATTCGTGCGGCGGTGTCCAGTGCGTGCGTGTTCACGAATGTGATCCCCGCCTCGGTCCGCTCGGCCATCGCCGTGGCGCGTTCCACGTCACTCGACCAGACCGATGCACACAAGCCGAACTCCGTCGAGTTCAGCTGGGCGAGTGCGGTCGCCTCATCGTCATATCCGATGATGGGAAGGATCGGGCCGAATTGCTCGGTCAGTACGATCTCGTCGGCCGGATCCGCATCTCTCACCAGGGCCGGCTGGAGATACCATCCCTGGTCCCAGCTCTCCGGGGCCAACCGCACGCCGCCCATCTCGACCTGGGCGCCGTGGGATCTCAGATCGGCGTGCAGGCGCTGGATGTGATCGAAGCGGGCCGCGTTGTTGACCGGACCCATAGTCGATGCCGGATCCAGGCCATGGCCGACGAGGAACTGGCTGAGCGAGGCGAGCGAAGCGTCGGTGAAGTCGTTCAGCCGCTGTCGCGGGACATAGACCCGTTTGATCGCGAAGCACACCTGACCGGATCGACGGAAGGCCTGTGACACGATCGCCGAGGCGGTCTTCTCGAGGTCGGCATCGTCCAGAACGAGCGCGCCGTCGTTGCCGCCGAGCTCGAAATGAACCCGCGTGAACGTGCGCGCCGCGAGCCGCATGATCTCCCTCGCAACCGCTTCGCCACCGGTGAACGACACCTTGCGCACGGCGCGATGGTCGACGAGGGCCACGCCGACGTCTCCGCCCCCGTTGACGACGGAGAGCACACCCGCGGGAAGGTGCATCGCGATCGTCTCGAGCACGTGCGTCACCGCCAACGGGGCGCCCGGCGATGGCTTCACGACAACGGTATTGCCCGCGACCAATGCCGGCCCGACCTTCTGCAGGGCTAGGACGATGGGCGAATTCCACGGGATGATGCAAGCGATGACGCCATAGGGGCGCCGACGCAGGCGGATGCCGTCGCCGATCTCGGGCGAGCGTGTCAGCTGCGCGAGCCCAAGCTCGACTGCCATTCGGAGCAGGCTCGGGATGGTCGAGATGTCCCGGCGAGAGACCGCCATCACGGCGCCGTTCTCGCGAGTGAGCAGACGGACGAGCTCGTCGTCGACGTCGTCGAATGCTGCGGCGGCCGACAACAGCAGCTCGGCTCGCGTCTCGACGCCCATCGCCTCCCACGTGCGGGCGGCCGTCTCGGCGGACCGGACTCGGTGCTCCACCTCGTCCGGCGTGGACGCCCGCACCGTTCCGACGACGTCGTCGAACCTGCCCGGGTCACGGACTTCGATCTGCGACGCTCCAGCTGTCCCCATCGGCGGCCTCCGTCAACTAGTTAGGTATCCGAAATATACACCGATCCATGCTTGACTAGTTAGGTGTCCTAAGAGTAGTTTCGACGAAGATGCTTAGGATCCCATACTAAGCACGCCGGCACGGCGCTCGACGACGAAGCAGCGGGTCGGCATCTCAATGAGGAGAGAGGCAAAAATGCGCGGGAGAACACACATCGCTGTCACGGTCCTGATCGCAGGGTCTGTGGCTCTGAGCGGATGCGCGGCCGAACAGCTGGCCGCCGAAGTGCCGGACGGTACAGACGCCGCAACCGAGAAATGTGGTCCGCTCACCGAGCTGACCCAGGTCTCGGTCGGGGTCAACCCCGGCGCCCAAGACCTTGTCACCCAGGCGATGGAGCGCGAAGAGTTCGACAAGGAATACAACCTGGATGTCGAGATCACCAGCTTCCTGAATCCGCCGGCGTCCGCGCAGGCGGTCACCCAGAAAGCGGTCGAGATCGGGTTCGGGGGTGTCACGACGATGGCGCAGGCGCGCAATCAGGGACTCGACGTCTTCCTGTTCGGGGCGCTCGCGAGTCCGTCCAACGGCGTCTTCGTCCAAAAGGACTCCGACATCGAAAACATCGGCGACCTTGCGGGCAAGCGCGTCGGGTCGTTCTCGGCGAACAACAGCGCGACGTTCGCCGTGCTTTCGGCCGTCGCGAGCGAGAAGTTCGGCATGGAGAAGCTCGAAGACGAAGTCGCCTCACTTGTGACCGCGCCCGACGCAGCCCTTTCAGGCTTGCTTGGGCAGGGCGAGGTCGATGCGGCCCTCTTCGGATCGACGGCCACCGTCGTCGAGCAGCTCCGCGGCGAGTTCAAGAAGATCGGCGACCTGTCGACGGAGTACGAAGAGGTCATGGGTGTCGCGCCCGTGCACCTCGCGCTCACCACGACGGACAGCTACGCGGCCGACCATTGCAGTGAGCTCGTCGCGTTCTCCAACGCCATGCGTGATGCCGTCGCTCATGTCCAGGCCGACCCGAACGCCTGGGTCGAATATGCCGAAACGCTGAAGCTCACTGACCCCGACGCGCCTGAGGCGCTGCAGGAGGTGCTCGGCACCAACTTCCGGACGAAATGGGATGAGGCACAGGTCGAAGGCATGACGACCATGCTCGAGACATTCATCCCGATTCTCGGCGCGGAGGACTTCATCCCGGAGGTGCCAGAAGGCCTGTTCCGGTCGGAGTTCGTCGCCACCGAAGACTGATTCGTGGTGGGGACCCAACGCGGGTCCCCACCCAAGCCACACATTCACAAGGAGTCGTATGTCTTCCACAGCAGGACTCGCAGAGGCCAGCACAGCGGCCGCGAGCAGTGACTTGAACCGGGGCGTTGCGCGCCCCAGCAGACGCAAACACCGAGGCTCGCCGGTGCGTACTGCGCGACGCGTGGGCGCACTCGTCGGCGTGATCATCCTCTGGTGGGTCGCATCCCTTTTCATGAGCGATCAGACGCTGCCGGGGCCGCTCACCGTGGGTGAGGCGCTCCTGGGCAACCTCAGTGAGGCTGACACCTACGGGCAGCTGGCCATCACCATGATGCGCGTGCTGGGCGGCATGAGCATTGCCATGATCGCGGGCCTCGCCATCGGTCTGATCATGGGCCTGTCGGCCGTCGGTGAGGACATTCTGGTCAACATCATCCTGGTCGGGTTCTCCATTCCCGCCGTCGTCTTCGGCATCCTGTTCATCCTCTGGTTCGGCCTCAACGACACCGCGGCGATCCTCGCCGTCGGTGTGGCGGCGACGCCGGCGATCGCGATCAACATTTGGCAGGGGACCAAGGCGATCGATCGAGATCTGATGCACATGGGCAAGGCCTTCCGGTTCTCGCAGCGAGCGATCCTGATCAAGGTCGTCATTCCGCAGCTGGTGCCGTTCGTGCTGGCCGCGCTGCGCACCGCATTGGCGATCTCGTGGAAGATCGTCACCGTCGTCGAGCTCATCGGCCTCTCCAGCGGCGTGGGCTACATGCTCAATTGGTGGTTCGGCAACTTCAATATGACGCAGGTGCTCGCCTGGACCCTTCTGTTCACGATCACGCTCCTGCTCATTGAGAACCTCATCCTCAAGCCGATCGAGAAACGGCTGACCCGTTGGCGTCCGCACGCCGCTGAGCTGGAAGGAGCCGCATAATGGCGTACCTCGAGATCGACAACCTTCGCAAGGAGTTCCCCCGCCGCGGAGAGGCGCCGCTGAAGGTGCTCGACGGGCTCAACGTGAGCGTCGAGGAGGGTGCGCTGCTCTCGATCCTCGGTCCGTCGGGCTGCGGCAAGTCGACGATGCTGAACATCATCAACGGGCTCGACGATGCGACCTCGGGCCGGATCGTGCTCAACGGCCGTCAGGTCAGCACGAAGGCCAAGTCCGACGTCAACGTCAGTGTCGTCTTTCAGCAGCCGCGGCTGCTGAACTGGAAGTCCGTTTCCGAGAACGTCCGCATCCCGCTCCTCGAGCGCGGGGTGGGTAAGAAGGAGGCAGCTGAACGGGTCGAGCGCTACCTCGAGCTGGTCGGGCTGGAAGAGTTCGGCGGGTATTACCCGCTGCAGCTCTCCGGCGGTATGCAGCAGCGGGTGTCGCTCGCACGCGGACTGGCGATCGAGCCCGACCTGCTGCTGGCGGACGAGCCGTTCTCCGCCCTCGACGAGATCACCGCCCGCAAGCTGCGGCAAGAGTTCGTGAGGGTATGGGCCAAGACCGGGCGGACGATCCTCTTCGTCACGCACAACATCCGCGAGGCGGTGTTCCTCTCCTCCCGCATGCTCGTCATCACGGCGCGACCGGCGACGACCTATCTCGAGCTCGACATCGATGTGCCGCAGCCGCGCACGCCTGAAGACGATCGGCTGTTCGCCCTCGAGAAGTCGGTCACCGCCGACTTCATGCGGATGGAAGAAGAGGCCGAGAGCCGTCGGCAGGAGCAGGAGGCAGCGGCGTGAGTGCACCGGTGATCACTCGCCCCGGCGTAGGGGGCGTGCTCTCCGAAACGGATGCCGCGGAGAAGCAGCTGCGACACAGCAAGCTGCGTGCGGCGATGGCAGAGAACGACCTCGATGCCGTCCTCGCGTTCGCCCCGGCCTGGCGGCGCGAGAACGTACGGTATCTCACCGACACGTCGCTCGGCGGAGCCGCGACCTTCGTGCTGCTGGGGAGGGAGGGCGATCCCGTCGCCTTCTCGACCCGGCTGAGCGACATCACACCGCTGCATCGCAGCGGATGGGTCGCCGACGCGGCCACAATCGCGCTCCCGGATGCGGCACCGCTGCCGGATGCGGTGCGGGCACTGGGCGCTGAGCGCATCGGTGTCGCCCACCTCGAACTGCTGCCGCTCGGCTTCGAGCGTGCCATCCGTACAGCGGCGCCGAACGTCGAGCTCGTCTCGGCCACGAAGTTGTTCGATGCGGCGCGCATGGTGAAGAGCCCGTGGGAGCTGAGCCGCATGCGGACCGCAGCACGGGTGTCGGATGCCGCGTGGCGTACCTTCGTCGAGGTGCTCGAGCCCGGACTCGCGGAGTACGAGATCGTCGCCGCGGTGGAGAGCGAGATCAAGCGGCTCGGCGCGGAAGACAATTTCATGCTGATCGCCTCAGGAACCGACGAGGTGCTCGGGATGACGCCTCCCAGCCGCCGGCGCGTCGAGGTCGGGGACATGGTCCGCACTGAGCTGACACCGCAGACCGACGGGTACTGGCTGCAGATCTGTCGCTCTGTGACGGTCGGCCCGCCCTCGGCAGAACAACAGCGCTCGTTCGACCTCTTCTACGAGGCGGCCGAAGCGGGCGTCGCCGCCGTGCGACCGGGTGTGACCGCCCACGAGATCGCGGTGGCCGAGAACGATGTGTTCCGCAAATACGGGTACGGCGAGTACTGCTCGGACAAATGGACGCGTGTGCGCGGGCACGGGCTGGGACTCCACCTCGACGAGTTCCCGATCATCGAGGGAAACCACACGGTCATCCCCGAGGGGGCCACATTGATCATCCACCCGAACACGTTCACGCCCATCGCGGGCTACCACGTGTTCGGCGACCAGATCGTGGTCACCGCCGACGGCGCAGAGCAACTGGTGCAGACCGAGCGCCGCATGTTCTCATCAGACGAGGGGAGCCTGGCATGAAGCGCGGGCTGGTGGTCTTCGACCACGACGAGGTCACCGAGAAGGAATGGCATGCGCGCACCGCGCGGGTGCAGGCGGAGATCCGCAGCGCAGGAGTCGATCTCGCGCTCATCTACAACGACGTGTCGCGCGGCGACGACATCGGCTACCTGTCGAACCTCGTCATCTACTGGAACGAAGGAGTCCTCGCCATCCCCGCGGAGGGTGAGCTGACACTGCTCACCAAGCTGTCGATGCGTGTGTTCCCGTGGATGAAGCGCAACTCCACACTGACGGATCTGCGCAGCGGCCGTGCCTTCGGCGGACTGGTCGCCGATTATGCAGCCGGGCGTGAAGCGGGGCGTATCGGGCTGATCGACATCGACCTGTGGCCGGCGTCCATCGTCGACGAGATCAGCGCCGCGATGCCTGGATGGGAGATCGAGCCGCTCGGTCCGATCGTGCGCGACCAGCGCAGCATCCCCTCCCCGGCAGAGCTCGCGCTGCTGCGCGAGGGCGCGGCCGTTCTCCGAGACGCCCTCGAATCGGCGACGGCGACCGGCCTCGAGCCGCGGGAACGTGTCGCAGCTCTGGAGAAGACGGCGCGAGGCGGCGGCTTCGCCGACATCCTCTTCCGCAGCGCCGAAGACGGAGCGCACGTCACGGTCGAAGCCGCAGGCGAATACCGTCACGGCTGGCTGCTCATCGGCCGCACGTTCGGAGACGAGCCCTGGCTCGACGCACTGTCACGCGCGCAGCGAGCGGCGCTGGACGCGCTGACCGCTGCGAGCGCGTGGGCGGATGTCGAAGCCGCGGCCCTGGCCGCTCTTGACGGTATCCCGGACGACGCCGTGGCATCCATTCGATGGATCAGCCAGGCCGACTTCGCCACCGGCGGCGAGCTCCAGCCGCGTCCGGCCCAGGGACCGGCCGCGGGCGAGGTGGCCGCCATCGTGCTCGAGGTCGTCGACACCGCCGGCATCCGCACCGTACTGACCGACACCGTGCTCGTCACCGGCGACGGTGTCGACCCCCTGACCTTCTGACGAAAGAGGAGTTCGACATGAGGATCCTGTCCAACGCGGACGTCGAGCAGCTGCTCAGCGCTGACGATGTCATCGACGCACTTGAGGTCGCCTACCGCGAGCTCGCGCAGAACCGAGGGCACAACCGGCCGCGCAACCACACCTATTTTCCCGTCGAGGACGAGCGGTACCCGGGCTTCCGGTTCCGCTTCAAGTCGCAGGAAGGCGGAAACGTCTCCAGCGGCTTCTGGGGCACCCGGATCACCTCCGACATGGTCGGTGTCGAGACCCTGCCCACTGGCGAGACGCGCCGCCGGCTGCTGCCGGTCGCACCGGGGGGACGCTATGTCGGGCTTGTCACGCTGTTCAGCCTGACCGAGCTGGCGCCGATGGCGATCATCCACGACTCGGTCATCCAAAAATACCGCGTCGGGGCCACGACCGCCCTGGGAATCCGTGAGATGGCCCGCGAGGACGTGACCGTCGCCGGGATGTTCGGTGCGGGCTGGCAGGCGGCCGCTCACATTGAGACGCTGCTGTTGGTCCGGCCGCAGATCGAAGAGATCCGCATCTACAGCCCGACCCGCGAACGCCGGGAGAAGTTCGCAGCCGACTGGGCGGCCAAGACCGGTCGCAACGTGATCGCGGTCGAGGATCCGAAGCAGGCAGTCGCCGGGTGCGACATCGTCACGGCAGCGACGGCGGCGATGGATCCGGTCTTCGATGGTGAATGGATCGACCCCGGCACGCACGTGTCGTGCATCACCAGTCCCGATGGCACCGCGATGCGCCGGGAGCTGGATGACACCACATTCGACCGCGCCGCCCGCATCGTGGTGTTCTCGCGTGAGCAGGTGCACCACGACAGCCAGTACGACATTCTCGGGCCCGTCGAACGCGGGCTGAAGAAGTGGGAGGACATCCAGGAGCTCGGCGACATCCTCGTCGACCCGGCGCCGGCACGCGCGAACGAGGACGACATCACCGTCTTTGCGAACAACACGGGGATGGGGATCCAATTCGCCGCCGTCGGCGCGAAGATCCTCGAGCTCGCCGAGGAGCGGGACCTCGGCCACGTCATACCCACCGAATGGTTCACGGAGGACACGACGCCATGACCACCACGACAACCGACAGCCGCCTGGGCGGCAAGAGCATCGTCTTCGGCGACAGCGTCAACACCGACGTGATCATCCCCGGCCGTTACCTCGTCAGCATCGACCCGGCGGAACTCGCCACGCACGCGTTCGAACCCCTCGGTCCCGAGATTCAGGGACGGCTCATGGAGAGCCCGGTCGTCGTCGCCGGCAAGAACTTCGGTTGCGGCAGTGCGCGTGAGCAGGCTGCGACCTGCCTCATCGGCGCGGGCGTGAAGGCTGTGGTGGCGCGCTCGTACTCCCGCGTCTTCTTCCGCAACGCGATCAACACCGGGCTCGTCGCGGTGGAGTGCCCCGAGGCGGTGGACGCCATCTCCGAGGGCGACGACGTCTGGGTCGATTACAACGCGGGAACGGTGACGGTGGGCGACGTCTCGTACCCCTTCGCGCCGTTCCCGCCCGTGCTCAAGGAGATCCTCGAAGCGGGCGGGCTCATCCCGCACCTCATGGCGAAGTTCAGTAAGGAGAACAGCTGATGGGAAAGACGTTCGCTGTGAAGGCATTGGAACGGGCAGCGCAGCAGGGTGGGCTGGAGCCTGGCCAGATCGTCGATGCGTACCCCGACTTGTACATGAGTCACACCGCGACTTGGCGGTGCATCAAGACCCTCGAACGCATGGGGTGGCCGGACCTGTTCGACAAGGACCGCATCGCCATGGTCATGGACCACATCTCGCCGGCCGCCACCTCGAAGATCGCGGGCGACCACCGTCTCTCGCGGGGATTCGCCGAGCAACACGGCATCAAGAACTTCTTCGATGTGAACGCCGGAATCGCGCACGTGGTGCTCATGGAGAACGGACTGGTCAAGCCGGGCAACCTGATCATCGGCACCGACTCGCACTCGACGATCTATGGTGCCCTGGGAGCGCTCGGCACCGGGGTGGGCTTCAGCGAGATCACGGCGGCGTGGGTGACGGGCAAGCTCTGGATGAAGGTGCCCGAATCGATGCGCATCGAGGTCACCGGGCCGCTTCCCGAGGGCGTCTACCCGAAGGACGTCATGCTCAAGCTCATCGGCGACCTCACCGCCGACGGCGCGACCTACTACTCGGTCGAGTTCCACGGATCATGGGTCGAATCGCTGACGGTGTCCGAGCGCATGACCCTGTGCAACCTGGCGATGGAGATGGGTGCCAAGAACGCCTTCGTGCCGCCGGACGCCGAGACGCACCGGTATCTCGCCGAGCACGGCGTCGACCTGGACACGATTGATCCGATCCTGCCCGACGCTGACGCCCACTACGAGCTGCGCGTCGATCTCGATGGCACGAACCTCGAACCGCAGATCGCCGTTCCGCACAACGTCGACGATGTCGTGCCGATCAGCGAGGTTGTCGGCACCAAACTCGACCAGGTCTTCATCGGGTCGTGTGCCAACGCCAAGTACGACGACCTCGCGATCGCGGCCCGCTATCTCAAGGGAAACCATGTGGCGCCGGGTGTCCGCCTGGTCGTCACCCCGGCATCCGCCGACATCATGGCCAAGGCGGCGGCCGACGGCATCGTCACCACGCTCATCGAGGCAGGGGCGTTGTTGACCAACCCCGGGTGCGGGGCGTGCGCCGGCAGCGGAGGGGCCATGGCAGACGGCGAGGTGACGCTTTCGACCGCGAACCGCAACTTCCGCGGCCGCATGGGCAGCTACGACTCAAGCATCTATCTGTCCAGCCCGGCCGTCGCAGCGGCATCCGCCATTCGCGGAGTCATCACCGACCCCACTCTCGTTCTCGCGTGAGCAAACAGAAAGACAAGGAGACCTTCTGATGAATCTGGTGGAGAAGATCTTCGCACGGGCCAGTGGTCGCGAGTCGGTGGCCGCGGGTGAAGTCGTCGTCGCGAACGTCGACCGGCTCGTCATGCACGACCTCAGCAGCTACCTGACGTCGAAGGTGTACGAGGAGCGGATCGGCGAACCGTTGCCGTACCCCGACCGCGTCGTGATGGTCTTCGACCACCACTTCTCGCCACCGACCGAGCAGCAGGCCGATGTGCTCAACGCGAACCGCGCGTGGGCGCACAAGCGCGGCGCGCAGCTGTTCGACTGCGGCAGTGGCAACATCCATCACGTGCTCATGCGCAACGGCCTCGCGCAGCCCGGCACCATCGTCGTCGGATCGGACAGCCACACGCCCGTTCACGGGGCCGTCGGCTCAGTCGCCGTCGCGCTCGGAAATGACTCGCACGCCGGCACCGTGATGCCGTTCGGCAAGGCCTGGTTCAAGGTGCCCGAAGTGGTTCGGATCGAGATCACGGGCACACCACTCGAGGGGACCACGGCGCGCGATGTCGCCCTCTGGCTCGTCGCAGAGCTCGGCGAGGGTTCGCTCATCTACAACGGCATCGAGTTTGCCGGGTCGTATATCGAGCGACTCTCGTTCTGGGACCGTTGGCTGTTTCCGGTCCTGTGCGTCGACCTCGGCGCCAAGTGCGGCTATGTCGAGCCGGACGACGTCACGCGCCGGTTCGTCGAGAGCCTTCCGGGTGCCCGTCTCGACATGCTGGTCAACGGTGACGGGGACAACATCACCGAGGTGTACCGGTTCGACGTCTCGGATCTTCCACCCCAGGTGGCGTGCCCGCCGACGGTCGGAAACGTGAAGCCGGTCGACGAAGTCGTGGGAAGCGCCATCCAATGGGCTGAGCTGGGCGGACACTGCGGAGGCCGCTACGAAGACATCGAACTGGCGGCGCGCGTGCTGCGTGGGCGCCGGGTGCATCCTGACGTCAAGTTCAACATTGTGCCGTGCAGCCGCGATGTCTTCGCCCAGGCGATCGAGACCGGACTGGTGGCCGAGTTGCACGCAGCCGGAGCCACCTGGTTCCCCCCGAGCACCGGCTCGAATCAGACCGCGAACATGGGAGCGATGTCGGCCGGCGAGGCGATGATCTCGACCCATTCACGAAACTTCCCCGGCCGCAACGGCAGCCCGAAGGCGTCGATGTATCTGTCGTCGGCGCTGACGGTCGCGTCGTCTGCCGTCGCCGGACGAATCACTGACCCACGTACGCTGCTCGCCGAACAGCACGTCGAAGCGGAGGAGAGCGCAGCATGAGCGAGAGCGGAACGCATTTCGAGGGGCGCAGCTGGGTGTTCGGAGACAACATCCCGACCGACGCCCTGGTCAAGTCGGCCTACGTCTTCGAGCCGATGTCGGTCATCGTCACGCACGTGCTCGAGGACCAGAATCCGCAGTTCCCGCTCGAGGTCACCGCGGGCGACATCGTGATCGCCGGAAAACACTTCGGCCAGTCGTCCGGCCGGGCGATCGCCCCCAAAGCGCTGAAGGCGACCGGTATCGGGTGTATCGTCGCCGACAGCTTCGCGCGGACATTCTTCAGGAACTGCTTCGAGATCGGGTTGCCTTCGCTGGAGGTGCCAGGTGTGACCGGACTGGTTTCGGACGGTGACCGCGTCGTCGTCGACATCGAAGAGGGGCTCTTTCGGAACGAGACGACCGGAGTGGAGCGACGGGTGCGGCCTGCCGACCCGTTCTTGTTGCGCATGCTCGCCGCGGGTGGGCTCATTTCGCTGACGAAGCAGGACCCCGACTGGGCGGCCTCGGCGAACGCGTAGCGGTGCACAGCGGTGCGGGTCGATGATTGACGGTGAGGCGTGTGAGCGCTCTCACCCGCTTGATGACGTTGATTGACCGCGACTACGGTATTTTAGTTAGGTGACCTAAGGAGATGAGTCGATTGTGACGAATGTGGCGGACAGGCATACCGACGATCATGCGGAGGTGCTGCCGGCTGATCAGATCGCTGAGGAATATGAGCTTCTCGTCAGCGTTGCGGCGAGGCTGAACCGCACCAGCGCTGTGCTCCTGTCCGCCTTGCCCGTTCCGTTGACATTCCGGCAATACCGGACGCTTTCGCGGGTCGCCGGCGGGTACACCTCGCTGAGTCAGCTCGCCAAGCGCGGCAACCTCTCGCTGCCGACCGTGTCGGAGAACGTCGACGGGCTGGTGCGGCGGGGCCTGATGGTGACACGTCAGAGCGAGACCGACCGTCGTGCCATCGTGCTCGAGGTGACGGACGCGGGCCGGGAGGCGACCGAGGCAGGACGCCTGGTGCTGAAAGACCTGATCGAGACCCTGCTCAGCGGCGTGGATGCGGATGCCCGCGATGATCTGCAGCAGGCCCTGCACGTCATCTACGAGTCCGCGACGACGTACTTCAACGAGAACGCGCGGGGCAAGAAGGGCTGACAGCGCGGAGAGGCGGTAGGCGTGGGCATGACCATGGCCGAGAAGGTGCTGGCGCGTCGCAGCGGACGCGCTGTGGTGCGGCCAGGGGACATCGTCGTCACCGACGTGGACCTCATAGTGCTCGCCGATACCGTCTTCAGCGAGACCGCCGACACCCTCCCCGACGACCTTCTGCGCGTGGCGCATCCCGACCGCATCGTCGTGCTGATGGACCACGGCGTGCCGGCGCCGAACGAGCGGTATGCCCGATCGCAGAGCCGGGCGCGAGAACACGCGCGACGGCTCGGCTTTCGCAGCGTCGCCGACGTCGGTGGCGGAGGAATCGAGCACCAGCTGATCTTCGAACGGTGCCTCGCTTTGCCGGGCCAGTTGGTCGCGTCGAACGACTCGCACACGAGCGCCGCGGGCGTGCTCAACTGCGCTGCGCGAGGGCTCGGCCTCGCCGACATCCTGCAGCTGGCGGCCACCGGCAAGACCTGGTACCGCTCGTCGCCCACGGTGAAGTTCCGCCTCGAAGGAGAGCTGCCCTTCGGCGTCTACGGCAAGGACGTCTTTCTGCACCTGTCGACCCTGTTCGGCAGCCAGGAAGGGTTCGACATCGAGTTCGAGGGTCCGGGCCTTCAGACGTTGTCGCTCGATGACCGCGCGACGCTCACGACCATGTGCACTGAGCTCAACGCGAACTTCGTGATGATGCCCGTGGATGAGATGCTCCGGTCGCACATCGCGGCGGTCACCGGCGCCGAGTACGAACCGGTCGACGCGGACCCGGATGCTGAGTACGCGGCGGTCCACGTCGTCGACCTCAACGCGGTCGAACCCCGGATTGCGATGCCGCACCGTATCAATGGAAACGTGCGCAGCGCCGCCGCCGTCGCGGGCGAGCGGATCAAGGTCGACCAGGCATTCATCGGCTCCTGCGCGAACGGCAAGCTGTCCGACCTGAAGATCGCAGCCGACCTGGTCCGGGGCCGGCGGGTCGCCGACGGGGTGCGGCTCATCATCACCCCAGGGTCGCAGGCCGTGTACCTCGAGGCGCTGCGGGCCGGCTACATCGAGACCCTCATCGAGGCCGGAGCCGTCGTCACGAACGCCACCTGCGGCGCATGTGCGGGTGGGCACATGGGCGTGCTGGCGAAAGGCGAGGTCTGCATCACATCGAGCACGCGGAACTTCCGAGGTCGGATGGGTAGCCCTGATGCCGAGATCTATCTCGCGTCGACCGCGACGGTGGCGGCGTCCGCCGTAGCCGGGGTCATCGCCGACCCGATGCCTCAGCTGACACACGCTTTGACGGCCGGATGAGCATGGCCGGCTCAGACTGGGTGTTCACCGGCCGCGCTCGCGTGGTCGCAGACGACGACATCAATACGGACCAGATCATGCCGAGGCGTGGCTTCGAGGCGCCACCCGAAGCGCAAGCGGCGCTCGTGTTCGATGCCATCCGACCCGGATGGTCGAGTACGGTCCGTGCCGGGGACATCCTTGTGACCGGTAGGCGGTTCGGCTGCGGATCGAGCCGCCCCGCACCCCGGGTGCTCGCACGCACCGGCATCTCCGCGATCGTCGCCGAGTCGTTCGGCGATATCTTCCTTCGCAACGCGGTGGCATACGCAGTGCCGGTGCTCGAGTGCCCCGGCGTGTTGGACGCCGTTGCCGAAGGCGACGATATCGCAGTCGATGTCGCACGAGGCATTGTCACCGTCACGCGCACCGGTGCTTCGTTGTGGTCGGAGCCGCTCCCGGAAATGCTTCTCGACACCATCGCGGCCGGAGGCGTGCACGAGATGCTGCGCCGGGACGGCTACTTCGCGGCGCGTTCGTAGGCACCTGCGCCACCTGAGCGATGATCCGGCTGCCCGGGAGTGAGGTGGGTCAGCGGCGCGAGAGGAGCGAGGTCATACGCAGGCGACTGGAGTGGATCCACACATCGGAGTACTCGATGGGCCGCTCGCTCGCGAGATAGGTCACCTGTTCGAGGTACTGAACGGGTTCGCCGAGCGCGAGGCCGAGATAGTGGGCGACGTCGCCTTCGGCGCGTTCCGCGCTGAACGTGCGACGCGCCGTGGCGATCTTCACCCCGTAGCGACCCTCAAGAGTGCCAAACAAACTTGCCTGGGAGAAGTCGACGTCCGCGATTCCAGGGGCGAAGTCGGTGCGCACGTAGTTGTAGAGCAGGGCCACAGGGCCTTCGGCGGTTGAGCGCAGGCGTACGAGCTTGAGCACCTGCCCGCCGGCGGGCACGTCGAGCAGGGCGGCGACCGGGCGGGGCGGTTCAAGCAACGCGCTCTCGAGTACGGTGGTGGTCGTCAGCACACCTTGGGCGGCGAAGTCCTCCGACAGCGTGCTGAGCTTTTGGGCGATCGCCGGTTCGATGGTTGTGGAGGTCACGAAGGTGCCCTTGCCACGGACCTGTCGCAGCAGGCCTTCTTGGATGAGGGTGGTCAGCGCGCGCCGCAGCGTGCCGCGGCTGACGCCGAGTTCGGCGGCAAGGTCGGGCTCACTGGGCAAGCGGTAGTGCGGTGGCCATTCGGCAGCGGCGATCTTGCGACGGATGCTGCCGGAGATCTGCGCGTGGATCGCGATCGGCAAGCCGCGACGAATGCCGGCCATCGCCGCTGCGTCGTCTTCGGCCATCGTGACTCCTTCCCGTTTCTGGATAGCATCGCCCCCGCCGCTGCGCAAAACGCGGTCGGCGGGGACGAAGGCTGTCAATAGCTCTGTGTGCTCTCGTCGCCGGTGTCGCTGACGATCGCCAGACCGGCGCTGGTGCCCAGCAGGGAGGCGCCGGCCTGCAGCAGGCTGAGAGCCTGCGCGTAGCTCTTGATCGAGCCCGAGGCCTTCACCAGCACGCCGTCGCGCGCACGCTCTACGAGGTAGCGGATGCTGTCGGGGTTGGCCGTCTCGATCTGGCCGCTGCTCGCATTCTTCAAGAATGCGGCACCGGCATCCATCGCCAGTTCCACGGCGGCTTCCTTTTCGGCATCTGTGAGCAGCGGCAGCTCGAGCATGACCTTGACCGGGATGCCGGAGGCGCGCACGACGCCCGCGATGTCCTCACGGAACTCGTCGTACATTCCGCTCTTGAGCCAGCCGACCTGAACGCCGATGTCGAGCTGGGTCGCGCCGAGGCGGGCGATCTCAGCCGCCTCGGCGGCCTTGCCTGCGCTGGTCATCACGCCGACGGTGGGGAAGTCGAGTGCCGTGGCGATGCCCACGCTGGTGCCTGCCAGCTCGGACGCGACCAGCGGCAGCCAGGAGGCGGGAATCATCGCAGCGTTGAATCCGTACTCGACGGTCTCGCGGGCGTGCGCGATCATCTCGTCACGGGAGATGCCCGGCTCGATCTTGGTGTGCTGGATGAAGGGTGCGAGCTCGGCGGGACGCAGCTGGTGCGTGGGGTCGACGGTCGTGTTCGACATGAGTGTCTCTTCTTTCGTTGGGGAGGGGTCAGGCGAGCTTGGCCGCGTAGTAATCCGGTGCGATGACGCCTTCGCCGCCGAACCAGCGCGGCACGTCTACACCGCAGACCAGCCCGATGTTGCCCCACGGCTCGAATGCTCCGGTGCGCACGATGACCTTCGCCTCGTGGGCGAGCGCACCGAGCATGTCGGAGTGGGTGCGGGTGGTGAATTCGGCGTCGTCGAACCGCTCACGCAGCCACTGGTCGAGACGGGGATTGTTGGTCACGACGTCGTCGGCGCGCACGACGCCTTCGACGACGAGTTCGTCGGCGATCAGGCCTATGACCGTGCGCAGGTCAGGAAGGTTCTCGGCGATCGCCAGGTCGATGCGATGCGCGTCGCGGGGGATCGGGAAGCCGGCGTCGACGACGAGGATGAGATCGGTGTGGCCGAGGGTGGCGAGCGCCCTCGACAGTTCCGCGTTGAGTATTCCGTTGCGCTTCATGGGTCTTCCTAACTTGTCGTGGGAGGGGGATGGTGGTCGCGGTCAGGCGGCCGGGGCCGAGGCGCCGGTGGCGAGCGTCATGATCGACTCTTCGGTGGCGTCGGCCGTGAGGACCACGCCGGCCACCGTGCCCTGGGACATGACCGCGATGCGGTCGGTGACCGAGAGCAGCTCAGGCAGGTCGGACGAGGAGCAGATGATCGCGACGCCCTGTGCGGCGAGAGCGAACAGCTGCTCGTAGATCTCGACCTTGGCGCCGACGTCGACACCGCGTGTCGGTTCATCGAGGATGAGAACCCGCGGTGAGATCGACATCCACCGTGCCAGCAGTGCCTTCTGCTGGTTGCCACCCGACAGGTTGGTGATGGGCTGATCGATGCCCGCAGTCTTGACGCGCAGTTGCGTCGCCAGCTTCTTGGCGTTGGCGTCGAGGGCGCGGCGACGTAGCAGTCCGGCGACGGAGAACTGGTCGGCGGTGATCGCGCCGATGTTGTCACCCACGCTCATCGTTGTGAGGATGCCCTGCGCGCGTCGTTCACCGGGGAGGAAGGCGACTCGGCGCGCAATGCTCGCGCGGGGTGAGCGACGCTCGTACGGTATGCCCCCGATCTCGACGGCACCCGCGCCGCGGGGCGCGGCACCGAAGATGTTCGCGAGCAGCTCGACACGCCCCGAGTCGGGCAATCCGGCGATGCCGAGGATCTCGCCGGGCGCGACCGAGAGCGAGACATCGTGATGCCGTCGTCCACTGACGCCGGTGAGACTGAGCGCAGGGGCGGCCTCGGTGTCGATGGTGTCGACGGTGCGACCGGCGAAATGACCGAGTTCACGACCGACCATCGCCGCCACGGCCTGTTCCGGCGTGACGTCGTCGCGGCGCCACGAGCCGACGTGTCTGCCGTCCCGCAACACTTCGATGCGGTCGCACAGGCGGAACACCTCAGGCATCCGGTGCGAAACGTAGATGAGGGTCGTTCCCTGATCTTTGAGGCGGGCCATCAGTGCGAACAGTCGTTCCGCTTCAGCGGGTGTGAGCATGGCGGTCGGCTCATCGAGGATCAGTACGCGGCACCCGCGTGCGATCGAGCGCGCCACGACGATCAGCTGCTGTGTCGCGAGGTCGAGGGTGCTGACGGTGCGGTCGGGGTCGATGTCGAGGCGCAGCTCGGATAGCAACTCCTGCGCCTTCTGATGCATGCCCCGCCGCGACGGGAACAGTCGGGAGCCGGGCTCGATACCGGCGAGGATGTTCTCGGCAACCGAGCGGTCGGGCAACAGGGACAGCTCTTGGGGGACGATGGCCACCGAATGCTCGGTGAGGACGGCGTACGGGTCGTACACCTCGATGGCCTCACCGAAGACGGTGATGCTCCCGCCGCTCGGCGGCTGAAGGCCGGCGAGGATCTTCAACAACGTTGACTTTCCGGCGCCGTTCTCGCCCAGCAGGGCGGTGATCTCACCCGCGGTGACGTCGAATGAGACGTCCTCGAGGGCGCGGACCGGGCCGAAGCTGCGAGTGAGGCCGCGGATCTGCACCGCGACCTCACGAGCATCCGGAGTCGCGTCGAGCGGCGAGAGCGTGGACATCAGCCCTCCACCGTGGCTTCGGAGAGGTTGTCGAGCGTGATGAACTGAGCGCCGGTGTCGACACCTTCGACGGTGACGCCGTCGAGCAGGAAGTCGGCCAGCACCTTGACGGCCTGATAGCCCTGCTCCGCCGGGTTCTGGCTGATGGTGAAGGTGACCACACCGTTCTCGATGAACTCGGCGGTGGTGGGCAGCAGGTCGAAGCCGACCATCGTCACCTTCCCGGTGTTGCCCGACTGCTCGACCCACTGGGCGCCGGCGGTCGTCGAGCAGCAGTCCAGGCCCGCGATTGCGACGACGCCACTCTGGCCCGCCATCGTCGACTCGACCGTGTTGTAGGCCGCGTTGGGCTCGTTGCCGACGTTCACCGGCCCGACGATCTCGAGGCCGGTGCCGCTGAGGCCCTCTTCGAACCCGCCGAAGCGGTCGTGCGACCAGCCGGCGCCGGTATCCAGCGAGAACACGACGACCTTTCCGGTGGTGTCGCCGAGTGCCGCGGCCAGCTCTTCAGCCTGCGACTGCCCCGACGCGCGCAGGTCCTGTCCGACGAAGCCCATTTGCTTGGAGTCAGGGTTGTCGGTGTTGAAGGAAATGATCGGGATGCCTGCGTCGTAGGCTTCGGCGATGACGGGCTTGAGGGCGTCACTGGAGGCGGATGAGACCGCAAGACCGTCGACGGCCTTCTGCTGGATGAGGGTCTGCAGCTCGGAGACCTGCTTTGCAGCGTCGCCACCGGTGGGGCCGATCAGCTGCACGTCGACGCCGAGTTCTTCACCGGCACGCGTCATGCCTTCTTTGATCGGGGTGGCGAACGCCAGCGATGGGTCGTGGTAGCTCAGCTTGATACGCATGGGCTCGCCGTTGTCTACGCGCTCCTGGATGTGCTCGGCCAGCTGGAAGCCGTCGGCATCGCCGCTGGTGCTGCTGCCGGAGGTGATGGCGCCACAGCCGGAGAGCGCGAGGGTGCCGGCGAGCACAGCGCCGCCGAGGGCGAGCATGCGTCGTGTTCGGGTGCGAAGGGACATGAAGACTCCTTTGTTCGTCCGTTCAGGTGTGATTGCAGGGGTTGCGCCGGGTGGCGCGGTTGGTCAGGCGCGGACTTTGCGTCTGCGCTGCCAGGTGTCGAGGGCCACGGCGGCGATGATGACCAGGCCAGTGACGACGGTCTGCCAGAACGACGAGATGCCGTTGATGTTGAGGATGTTCTGGAGCAGGCCGATGAAGACCACGCCGATGATCGTGCCCCACATCGTTCCCGACCCGCCGAACAGGGCAGCACCGCCGATGATGACGGCCGAGATCACGGTGAGCTCGAGCCCGGTCCCGGTGACGCCCTGTACGTATGACAGGAACGACAGGCCCAGCACGCCGGCGGCGCCGGCAGTGAAACCCGACAGCACGAACGCCCACACCTTGACGCGCTTCACGTTGATGCCCACGAGGCGCGCGGCTTCCTGGTTACCGCCGACGGCGTAGGTGTCAAAGCCCAGGCGTGATCTCGATAGCAATACGATGCCGATGGCCGCGATCACGATGAAGATCACAAGCTGCATCGGAATGGCGCCGAACAGACGTCCCTGCCCGATGAGCGTGAAGTCGTCGACGCCCGGCATGTTCGAGCTGAGCGAGATGGGCGCACCGTCCGAGATCAGCAGCGTAACCCCTCGGAAGACACTGAGTGAGCCGAGAGTGACGATGAAGCTGGGTACGCCCAGTACGACCACGGCGAGACCGTTGAGGAGGCCGGCGAACGCGCCGACGGCCAGACCGATGATGATCGCCAGCGGCCAAGCAACGCCCGCGGCGATCGCGAGACCGGTCGAGATGGCGGTGAGTGCGTAGATGGAGCCGACGGACAGATCGATCTCGCCGTTGATGATGACGAAGGTCATGCCGATCGCCATGATGCCGATCTGCGAGATCTGCTGACCCACCGAGAGCAGGTTGCCCGTCTGCATGAAGCTCGGCGACAACACGGTGCCCAGCACGAAGAGTACGACAAGCGCAGCGAGCACCCCGAGCTCCCGCGCGTGCAAGAGCTTCTTCGCATCCAGGCCGCGACGCGGCGTTGCGACGGTAGCGCTCATGAGGTGGTTCCAATCTGGTCACGGGTCGGCAGGGCGGGGATGACCCCGGGAATGGAGACGGTGTGTGCGCCAGCGGCCGCGGCGTACCGGGCGGCGACGGCGAGGCTGTCGCCGGCGGCGAGGCTGACGGCGAGCGCGGCGGTGAACGAGTCGCCCGCACCGGTGGTGTCCACGACCGCGGTTGCGCGCACGGCTGACACCTCGGTGACGCCCGAGGCGTCGACGATGGTCGCTCCGTCACCGCCCCGCGTCAGAACGACGGCCGCGTCAGTCAGCTTCTGCAGACGTTCGGCCAGGTCGAGGTCGTCGCCGTCGTCGACGTCGAGCAGGATGCGGGCCTCTGTCTGATTCGGGGTGATGACGTCGATCAACGCCCATGCATCGTCAGGCAGGGGCTGTGCGGGCGCAGGGTTGAGGAGGGTGCGTGTCCCGACCTCGCGTGCCACGCGCAGAGCGGCCATGACCGCCGCGAGCGGGATCTCCATCGACACGACCACGATGTCGGCCGCGGCGATCTCCGACCGGAAGCTCTCGACGGCAGCCTCATCGAGAGTGTCGAGCGCTCCGGATGCGATGACGATGCGGTTTTCACCGTTCGGCTCGACAATGATGAAACCCACCATGGTCGCGGCGCCGGGATGAACCACCACGTGGGAGTCATCCACGCCCTCGGCTGCCCAGAGCCTGCGAGCGGCGACACCGAACTCATCGTCGCCGACGGCCGTCAGCAGCGAGACATCCGCACCGAGTCGAGCGGCGCCGATGGCCTGGTTCGAGCCTTTGCCACCGGGGCCCTGGTCGAAGGCTCCGCCCAGCAGCGTCTCGCCTGGTTCAGGAAGTCGGGACGCGCGCATCGTGAGACCGACTCCGTAGCTCCCGACGACTGCGATCCTCATGGGCGACTCCTGCGTCTTGTATGTGGACAACTATGTACATGCCCAGTGTGAGTCATCGTCGCAGTTCTGTCAAACCCGGGCGGCGCGGCACGTCGGAGCTGCGGAGAACGCGATGTCCGAGGTCACGAGGTCGCACACGCGACGCGGCGGAAATGTTGATTGTGGTGCGTGATGAAGTCCAGTCGGGACGGGTGGCGACGGGCTACTGCGATGGCCCGGCACAGACGGTGCTCGCCCGGCTGGTCACCCTGCTGCCCGGGCTGAACACCTGGGCGGTGATCTGGCTGCCGGGGGGGGGAGTGAAAGTTGGTCCGGTAACCGGCTCGGATTGAGCTAGTCTGAGACCAGCGCTGCGTTCCAGCGGCGCGGTCCGGTTTCGCACTCCACCCAATCGCGAAGCCGGACCACTTCTTTATGGGCGACCCATCCCGTAATACTTCCAACCTGCTGCGCGCCAGGCCGCCGGGTCGAGGCAGTTCCGCCCGTCCACGATCACGTTTCCGGCGACCAGCGACGCGGCGTGTGCGGGGTCGAGCTGCCGTCGGTATTCGTCCCATTCGGTGACGACGATCACACCGTCGGCGTCTCGCAGCGCGTCGTCGCGGTCTGCGACGTAGGTCAGTTGCGGGTGCACGCGACGTGCGTTCTCGATCGCAGCCGGGTCGGTGACTGTCACCCGCGCCCCGAGCCCGTGCAACCGGACGGCCACGTCGAGCGCCGGCGAGTCACGGATGTCGTCGCTGTACGGTTTGAATGCCGCACCCAGCACCGTGATCTTCTTCTCGAACACCGATCCACCGAGTCCGCCGACAACGAGTTCCACCGCACGATCTCGACGGCGGAGGTTGATCTCGTCCATCTCGCGCAGAAAGGCGACGGACTGGCCCCGCCCCAGCTCTTCGGCGCGAGCCGAGAACGCGCGGATGTCCTTCGGCAGGCAGCCGCCGCCGAATCCGATGCCGGCGCCGAGGAAGCGACGCCCGATGCGGGCATCGTGGCCGATCGCGTCCGCGAGCTGGGTGACATCGGCGCCGACGACCTCGGCGATCTCGGCCATCGCATTGATGAACGAGATCTTCGTCGCGAGGAAGGCGTTGGCCGACACCTTCACGAGTTCGGCCGTCGCCAGGTCGGTCACGATGAACGGCGTGCCCTTCGCCACGGCCGGGGCATAGACCTCGCGCAACACGTCGACGGCACTTTCGACTGCGGGGCCCGTTGCCACACCCACCACCAGTCGGTCGGGGTCGATGGTGTCCTGCACCGCCCAACCCTCGCGCAAGAACTCCGGGTTCCAGGCGAGGGTCGCTCCTGTCGCCTCCACGCGTTGGGCCAGCCCGGCCGCCGTCCCGACGGGGACCGTCGACTTTCCTGCCACGACGTCGCCGGGCGACAGGTGCGGCAGCAGTCCGTCGATCGCGGCGTTCACGTACGTGAGATCCGCTGCGTACCCGCCTCGCTGCTGGGGCGTGCCGACGCCGATGAAGTGCACCTTCGCGCCGCGTGCTTGGGCCATATCGGTCGTGAACCGCAGTCGGCCCGAGCCGACGCCGTCGGCGAGGATCTCCTGCAGGCCGGGCTCGAAGAACGGCGCTTCGCCCTTTGAGAGCGTGGCGATCTTCCGCTCGTCGATGTCGATGCCCACGACCTCGTGGCCGATCGATGCCATAGCGGCCGAGTGGACGGCGCCGAGATAGCCGCACCCGATCACAGAAAGACGCATAGAAGTGCTCCCGCTCTGTCGTTGCTGGGGTCGTGCCAGGTCATTTCAGATATGCCGCGAGGGAGTCGGCGAAAGCCGCCGGAGCGAACCCCGCCCCGCGCGCCTTGCCGAGGTCGAGCACCGACCAGCGCGGGCGCGGCGAAACCGGTCCCGCTGCTGCCGCGAAGTACTCGTCCGTACCCACTCCGGTGACACGTTCGGGGTCGTGTCCGGTGAGCGCGAACACGCGGCGGGCGATGGCCGCCCACGATTCGGGCTCGCCGTCGCCGGTCAGGTTGTACGTGCCGTAGGCAGCACCGGTGTCGAGCAGATGGCGGATGCCACGGGCCAGCTCGTCGGTGAAGGTCAACCGCCCGATCTGGTCGTCCACGACGGTCGGGTCGATGCCGCGCTCGGCCAGCGACGCCATCGTGCGGACGAAGTTGTGACCCTCGCCGATCACCCAGGATGTGCGCACGATGTAGTGGCGCGGCACCGTCGCCACGATGGCGTCGCCGGCGGCCTTGGTCTGCCCGTAGACGCCGAGTGGACTGACCGGGTCGGTCTCGACGTAGGCGCGGTCGGCGGTGCCATCGAACACGTAGTCGCTCGAGACGTGCACGAGCGTGATGCCGTTCTCGGTCGCAACCCGCGCGAGCGCGGCTACGGCGGTGACGTTCGTGGCCCACGCGCCGGCTCGTCCGTCCGGAGTTTCGGCCGTGTCGACGGCGGTATAGGCGGCAGCGTTGATGATCGTGCCGTAGTCGCGCCAGCGGCGGGCGGATGCCAGACCCCCACCGGTCAGGTCAAGGTCGGCCCGGCCGGCGAACTCGATCGACGGCACGCCGTCGTACTCCGCGCGCAGCGCCGTGCCCAGCTGTCCATCAGCACCGACCACGAGCGTCTTTCGCGGTGGCACCGGGGTCACGTCGGCCAATCGCGGGTGCGCGAGGTCTTTGTCCGAGATCTCGACCTGGTCGAGCGGAATCGGCCAGGCGATGGCCGCGGTCTCGTCGGCGAGGTTCAGAAACGAGTACTCGGCGTCGGGCGACCAGTGGTCGTTGACGAGGTAGGTGTACGCGGTGTCGGGTTCGAGGGTCTGGTAGGCGTTGCCGACACCGCGAGGCACGAAGATCGCGCGCGACGGATCGATCTCGGTCGTGAAGACGGCCCCGAAGGTGGGTCCCTCCCGCAGGTCGACCCACGCGCCGAAGATGCGGCCGGTCGCCACCGACACCCACTTGTCCCACGGTTCGGCATGGATGCCGCGGGTCGTGCCCACGGCGTCGTTGAACGAGATGTTGTTCTGCACCGGCCCGAAGTCGGGCAGGCCGACGGCGGCCATCTTCTCGCGCTGCCAGTTCTCCTTGAACCAGCCGCGATTGTCGCCGTGCACCGGCAGGTCCCAGACGACCAGACCGGGGATGCCGGTCTCGGTGGCCGCGAGAGCTTTGGAGAACTCCACCCTTACTGCCCCTTCGACGCGTAGAACGCCTCGACGCCGTCCTTGGCGGGGGCCCACCAGTCCGCGTGCGTCCGATACCAGTCGATGGTGGCGGCGAGCCCGGCTTCGAAGTCCTGGTAGGTGGGCTGCCAGCCGAGTTCATCGCGCAGCTTCGACCAGTCGATCGCGTAGCGCAGGTCGTGACCGGCGCGGTCGGTGACGTGGTCGTAGGCGCCGGCATCCTGCCCCATGAGCTGCAGGATCAGCTCGACGACCGTCTTGTTGTTCTTCTCGCCGTCGGCGCCGATGAGGTACGTCTCGCCGGTGACACCGGCATCCAGGATTCTCAGGACAGCGGACGAATGGTCGTCGGCGTGGATCCAGTCGCGCACGTTCTCGCCGGCGCCGTACAGCTTGGGACGAATGCCGCGGATCACATTGGTGATCTGCCGCGGTATGAATTTCTCCACGTGCTGGTAGGGGCCGTAGTTGTTCGAGCAGTTGCTGATCGTTGCGCGCACTCCGAACGACCGCACCCACGCCCGCACCAGCAGGTCGGAGCCTGCCTTGGTCGACGAGTAGGGCGACGACGGGTTGTATGGGGTGGTCTCGGTGAACCGTTCGGGGTCGTCGAGCTCGAGGTCGCCGTAGACCTCGTCGGTCGAGATGTGATGCAGTCGCACGTCGTGTTTGCGGGCGGCTTCGAGCAGCGTGTACGTGCCGATGATGTTGGTGTCGAGAAACGGCCGCGGGTCGTGCAGCGAGTTGTCATTGTGCGACTCCGCGGCGTAATGCACGACGGCATCCACGCGCGAGAACAATTCGTCGACCAGTTCGGCGTCGGCGATGTCGCCCTTCACGAATGTGAACCGGTTCTCGGGCAGGCCATCAAGCGAGGCGAGGTTGCCCGCGTAGGTGAGCTTGTCGAGCACCGTCACCTCGTGGTCGGTGTTCTCGAGCACGTGGTGTACGAAGTTTGACCCGATGAAACCGGCCCCACCGGTCACCAGCAGTTTCGTCATGGAAAACCCTCCCCAACTTGGATGCCGCGACCCATCCTTGCAGAGCACGCCGATATCGCGCGCTTCGGGCCCGAAACCGGAGGCGGTGAAGCACGATCGGTGGGCGGTATCAGCGCGCCCCGTGTCGACCTCTCTGCAACATGGACACGAACACGAAGGGTGGGGCGCCCGCGCCCCTCACCGATCGCAAGCTGAGCGCGGGAATGGACATTCGCCGTCACGAACCGCCCGCTGCCGAGGCGGTAGTGGCCCGGTTCGACATCACCACCGACACCGATGCCACCCCCGAGCTCACTCTCGATCGCACGGCCGACGGTCACTGGCGCTTCTCGGTGTCGGTCGCCCGGGGCCAGGCCGGCTCGATTGAGCGTGCGGCACCCGAACTGGTCAAGGTCGACCTGCGCACCCTGATCAGAGAGGCCGCGCGCATGGATGAGCGCGAGCTGGCGCCGTCGATTCCGGTCGGTCTGGATGACGTCACGATCCGTCCTCGCCTGTCGCGTGGCAAGCTGCGCCGGGGTGAATTGGGCCTTGAGCGCAAGGTGCGGCCGACCACGGTATTCGATCCCGATGGCCGGTCGACGTACTACGACTCGAGCTATCCCTGGCGGTGCCTGGTGCGCATGACCAGGCCTTCTGGCTGGAGCGGCAGCGGCGTGCTCATCGGCCCTCGGCATGTGCTCACTGCGAGCCACTGCGTGGACTGGACCCCCGGGTGGCTTCGTGTCGACGTGCTCTATTCCAACGGATCCTCGCTGGCGAGTGCCCACGGCACGTGGGCATACTTCACACGGCAGGTCACCGCCGCCAACTACAGCAGTACCAACATGGATGACGACTATGCGGTGATCGTGCTCGATCAGCGCCTCGGTGATCGCTACGGCTGGTTCGGCACCCGTACCTACAGTGATTCGTGGGACGGCGAAGTGCTGTCCTGGCGCAATCTCGGGTACCCGCAGGACTTCAGCTGGACGGGCGAGCTCGCCACCTATCAGCGCGACTTCGCGCTCGACGAGACGGACTACGACTCCGACAGCGGCAGGGTGCTCGAGAGCAGAACGTTCGACAACTGGCCGGGGCAGTCCGGCGGTCCTGTCTTCGGGTTCTGGGACGACGGACCCTATGTCGTGGGGGTCGTGTCGGGAGAGAGCAGTTCTGACAACTTCGTCGCCGGCGGCAGCGCGCTCACCGGCCTCGTGCGGCGAGCCCGCAACGAGCATCCCTGAGGTGCGAAAGACGCATCGCGCTTCGCCGCAAGAAACGGGAGGGAGAGGGCGGGTTGCTCAGCGCCCTCTCTCCAAGCACTCGAGCAGGTACGACCCGTACCCCGACTTGACGAGCTTCTCGGCGCGCACGCGCAGTTCGTCGTCGGTGAGGAACCCCTGCCGCCAGGCGACCTCTTCGGGCACCCCGATCGACATGCCGGTGCGGCGCTGCATGGTGCGCACATAGTCGGCGGCGTCGGTCATCTGATCGAACGTACCGGTGTCGAGCCATGCGGTGCCGCGGGGGAGGATCTCCACGGCGAGCTTGCCCCGCTCGAGGTAGGCGCGGTTCACGTCGGTGATCTCGTATTCGCCGCGCGCCGACGGCTGCAGGTCGCGGGCGATGGCGACGACGTCGTTGTCATAGAAGTACAGGCCCGGCACGGCATAGTTGCTGCGCGGCACCGCAGGCTTCTCTTCGAGCGACACCGCCCGTCCGTCGCCGTCGAATTCGACCACACCGTACGCCTGTGGCTCAGCGACCCAGTAGGCGAACACGGCACCACCGTCGACGTCGGCATAGCGCTTGAGCTGCCGGCCCAGGCTCGGCCCGTACAGCAGGTTGTCACCGAGCACGAGGGCGACCTTGTCGTCGCCGATGAAGTCCGCCCCGATCGTGAACGCCTGCGCCAGACCGTCGGGCGAGGGCTGGGTCGCGAAGGTCAGCGACACCCCGAACTGTGATCCGTCGCCGAGCAGGTTCTCGAAGAAAGGACGGTCGTGGGGCGTGGTGATCACCAGGATGTCATCGATGCCTGCGAGCATCAGCGTCGACAACGGGTAGTAGACCATCGGCTTGTCGTACACCGGTATGAGCTGTTTCGACACTCCGAGCGTGATCGGGTGAAGCCGCGTCCCCGAACCGCCGGCAAGAATGATCCCCTTCATGGGGTCCATCCTGGCAGACGACTATCTGACCTCGGAGTGGTGCGGCTCGTCAGGGACGTCGACGGCGGGCAGCGATGACCGCGATCGCGCCGCCGGCGAGCAACACGAGCCCACCGCCGGCCCACAGAGCCAGGACACCGGCGTCGCCACCCGTGCCGGCCAGCGGTACGCCGTCTTCGACGATGGTGACCGACGAGATGCCCCCCGCCGACGAGGGCGACACGGCGGCGACGTTGTACACGCCGCTCGCGTTGTTCGGCAGCGTGATGCTGACGCCGTCGATTTGACCGGCGTCACCCGAGGTTGTGTTGTACGACCCGGTCGAGATGGCGAACTTCACGAACCCGAAGGTGGTATCGGCGCCGTTCTCGCCCGTGACGGTCACGGTCACCTGCTCCTCGGGGCCGAAGGTGTCTTCAGAACACGAGAAGACGACGGTTCCTCCCGGAGTCATCGTGGAGGGGTCGATCGAGCACGCGTCGGTCGGCGGGTAGATCGACGATGCCGATGCTGCCGAAGGCAGGCCTAGCGCTGCCGCGCCGATGAATACCGCGGCGATGGATGCCGTTCGCAGGCCTTTGCGCATGGATTTCGTCTCCGGGGAGCACACGCGAGGGCGTGTGAGCTCTGGTCCCATGCTAACGGCCACGCGCGGCAAGACAACCCGCAGCGTGGGCGCCGCTCATCGAGCGGCCGCGCTGCACGAGTCGGTGACCGATGTTTCGCCGAACGCCGGGGTGAGGTCGGCGATGACGGACTCGGGCAGTGGCTGCGGCAGTTGGACGGTGACCGTCGCCGTCGAGGCGTCGCCGGGTGCGAGATCGGTGGAGTACTGCAGAACCTGATATTCGCCGTGCGGCCCGCCGCCGAAACCCGGTGCGTGCGTGACGGCCGTGTCCGTGAGAGTCGCCCCGACCGGCAGATAGATGTACGTCACGACGCGCAGGACGCCCTTGCGGACGCTGTACGACCCGCCCGCAATTGCTGCGGGAAGACTCTCTGCGGCATCGGCCGGTGCGTCGCTGCGCAGATCGACCGTCAACGTCGCCTCACCGTTTGCGCGGCATGTTATCTGGGGCTCGACGGCAAGGTAGGTTCCGAGCTTCGACCCCGTGCCGTCATTCAGATACACGCCGAATCGCGCCGCGTTCGTGTCGCTCACCGGCAGATGTCCTGACAGGGTCGTCTCGGCGATGCGCGCTTGTTCGTCGGCATCACTGCTCCAGAGCAGAAGGCGCCGTTCATCGCCCGCCCGCGCCAACGCGCTGACAAGGGCCACCGGCTCAGCACGGCCGGCTGTGATCGCGGCGAACACCTCGGCTGCGGCGTTGGCGAACACCACGTTCTGTTGGACCGGATCGGGGTAGTCGAGGTACACCTGGTGCAGCAGGAAGTCGACGGCGTTCTCGGACGTGAGCGTCTCCCCGGTGGCGAGTTCGATCGACCCGGTCGCCTCGAGCAGATACGACAACGCGACGGGGTCGAGCGACACCACGCCGTCGGTGTCGACGTCGTGCTGCAGGCGCCACATCTCTCGTGCCAGAGGAGCGCCGACGGCGAAGTCGGGAACGATCGTCGTCCCCGAGAACCACACAGCCGGCCGCTTCTGGTACAGCGCCTGCAACTCAGGGTCGAGCGGCAGAACGGGGGTGTCGAAACGTGGCATCGCCGCGGTTCCCTGCCCCGCCAATGAGATGCGTCCGTCCGTGGCTGTGATGACGGCGGTCGCTCCCGGCATGCCGCCGAGTGAGCGCAGTTCGGCGTTGTTCTGGAAGAGGAGAAGCCAGCTGCGTGGCGACTCCGCGCCCAACATCGTCGGCAGAAGCGTCGAGGCGCGTTCGACCGCCGACGCCGCATCCGCGGCGCTCGCAAGCTGCTCACGCGTGCTTTCAACGCCGATGCGGGCGACCCCGAGGAGGGGCGCCGTGTCGATGGCCTCGAGCCGAGCGACCGCTGCCTCCAGCCCGGAGGCAGCTTCGGCGGCAGGGCCACGCAGCGTCTCGAATATCGACAGGTCGATGGCTCCGCCCTCGATGCGGAACGCATCCGGCGAGAACCTCGCGGCGATGTCAGAAAGCGGTGCCAGAACGGTGGCATCGAGTTCCGCCGCGACGGCCGATATCGTGCCGACCGCATGAAGCTGCGGGCCGATCCACGGGAGGCGCTCAGCCATCGACCACACGGGGTCGCTTGTCATCTCACCCGCTGTGCGCGCGTGCGCACCCGCCGATTGGATGCGGTTCTCCACGGATGCTGTGTCGTCGAGATCGGCGACGACGGCCGAGAGGTCAGCGCGTGCCTGCTGCAAGTGGGAGTAGGCGATCGCGCCGCGCACGCCGACCCAGATCGCGCTGAGGACGGCGACGATGAGCAGGCCGAGCAGCGCACCCACCACGATGCGGCCTGCGCGTCGCGTGGGAAAGAACGTTGATCCGGCTGCCACTGTCACACCCTAAACCGGCCCTGTGTGCAACTGCCGTATGTCGGACTTCATGACGTATCTCCTCCCGCGGGTGCCGCGAGGTGTGGCATCGTGGTGGTGCGCGGCAATGGAGGCGACGCATCGGCGCATCAGCTAGGCGTCGTCCTCGATGAACCGAATCCATGGGTGGTGGATAAGTGACGAAGACGAAATGGATGAGTGGTGGGAGTCGTCCTGCGCGCATAACGAGCGTCGGCATCACGCAGTATCTCCTCGACGCGCTGGCATGGGTACTCGGATTCATCGTCGCCGAGGTCCTGAGATACGAGTTCAACTGGGCTGCCATCTCGTGGCTCGGCTTGTCCGGCGCAGTGCTCGTCATCGCGGCGGTGCAGTACTTCATCGGGCTCGGTTTCCACCTCTATCGGGGCCGCTACCCGTATGGCAGCTTCGAAGAAGTCCGTGCGCTCACCGGCACGGTCGTGACGACCGCGGCGATCCTCGTCATCCCGCTTCTGCTGTCCGCTGCCGCATTGCGTGTGCCGCGGAGCACCATCTTCATCGCGACGCCGATCGTCCTCGTCCTCATGCTGAGCATTCGCTACGCCCGACGACTTCTGATCGAACGCAACCGCGCACCCCGGCAGGATGCCAAGCCCGTGCTCGTCTACGGCGCCGGCGAGGTGGGCGCACAGTTGGTTCGGGCACTCGCGCACGACACCGAAGCGCGACACCGCGTGGTCGGCTTGCTCGATGACGACCCCGACAAGCGCAATCTCGCTGTGCGCCGAACGCGGGTGCTCGGCACGCTGGAGGACCTGCCGCGCGTCGCCCGCGATACCGGTGCGAAGCGCGTCGTGGTGGCGATCGCACGGGCGGATGCCGAGCTGATGCGCCGCGTTCATGACTTAGCCTCCGGCGTCGGCGTCAAAGTGAAGGTGCTGCCGCCGTTCAACGAGATCCTTGCGGACGCGAGCAAGACGAACAATCTGCGCGACATCTCCATCGAAGACCTCATCGGCCGTCAGCCTGTCGATACTGAGGTGGCGTCGATCGCGAGTTATCTCACGGGCAAACGCGTTCTGGTCACCGGCGCCGGTGGATCGATCGGGTCAGAGCTATGCCGGCAGATCGCCCGATTCAACCCGGCGGAGCTGATCATGCTTGACCGGGATGAGACGGGCCTGCAAGCGGCCGAATTGATGACTCTGGGGCACGGTCTGCTCGACGGGAACGAGGTCGTCCTCGCCGATATCCGCGAACCCGAGACGCTGAAGCGGCTCTTCGCCGAGCGTCGACCGGACGTCGTCTTCCACGCCGCCGCTCTCAAACATCTGCCCATGCTGGAGCAGTACCCCGATGAGGCGTGGAAGACGAATGTGCTGGGCAGCTTGAACGTGCTGCAAGCGGCATGGGCTGCCGGTACCACGACGTTCGTCAACGTGTCGACGGACAAGGCCGCGAACCCGACCAGTGTCCTCGGGCATTCCAAACGCTTGGCCGAGAAGCTCACGGCGTGGGCCGCCGAGGAGACGGGGATGCGCTACCTCTCCGTGCGGTTCGGCAATGTCATCGGCAGCCGGGGTTCGATGCTTCCCACGTTCCAATCACTTATCGAACGGGGCGGTCCGTTGACCGTCACACACCCCGACATCACGCGGTACTTCATGACCATCCCCGAGGCGTGCCAGCTGGTCGTCCAGGCGGGCGGAATCGGCCGTGGCGGCGAAGTGCTCATTCTGGACATGGGGGAGCCGGTGCGGATCCTCGATATCGCACGGCGCATGATCGAGATGTCAGGCAAAGAAGTTGACATCGTCTTCACCGGCCTCCGCGAAGGCGAGAAGCTCCACGAAGAGTTGGTCGGTGAGCGAGAACTCGTCGATCGCCCCTTCCACCCCAAGATCTCTCATGCGACGGTCGAGTCGATCAGCCCAGACCGCCTCGATATCACGGGCTGGCGAGACCGCATGTCCGCGAGGCCACGGATCAACGACACGACGGCCATTCCGCGGCCGGAGCACCCGCAGTCATCCCCAAAGACGACGACGGAGGCGACCCGTTGAACGACCGCATCTTCATGTCGGCGCCGGACGTGGGCCAGCTGGAAGAGGATGCCGTCGTCGCCGCTATGCGCTCAGGCTGGATCGCTCCTCTAGGCCCGGATGTGGATGCGTTCGAGCGCGAGATGTCGCAACGACTGCAAGTGCGGCACGCCGTGGCTCTGAGCTCGGGTACCGCCGCGCTGCATCTGGGTCTCCTCACGCTGGGCGTGAAACCCGGAGACGTCGTAGTGACATCGACGATGACGTTTGCGGCGACAGCCAACGCGATCGTGTACACGGGCGCCGAGCCCTACTTCGTCGACTGCCTGCCCGATACAGGCAACATGGATCCTGCTCTCTTGCGCGATGCGCTTGGCGAGCTTCGCGCGAAGGGTGAGAAGGTCGCCGCCGTCGTGCCGGTCGACGTGCTGGGTAAGGCGGTCGATTACACGAGCATCATCGCGATCGCCGATGAGTTCGGTATCCCCGTCCTCGCAGACGCTGCAGAGTCACTGGGCGCCACTCATCGCGGCAAAGCCGCCGGTAGTTTTGGCACGGCGTCGACCCTGTCGTTCAACGGCAACAAGATCATGACGACTTCCGGCGGCGGAATGCTGCTGACAGATGACGAGGCCTTCGCCGATCGCGTGCGCTACCTCGCGACGCAGGCTCGTCAACCCGTTGTTCATTACGAGCACACTGACATCGGATACAACTACCGAATGAGCAACCTGCTTGCGGCGCTCGGGCGGGCGCAGCTGAGTCGGCTGGACGAGATGATTGCGCGACGTCGCGAAATGCGTGAGCTCTACAAGCAGATCTTCGCGGACGTCGAAGGCGTGCACGTTTTCGGAGCCGAGAACGATGATGCGGACAACGTCTGGCTGACCTGTATCGTCGTGGACCCTGACGCCAGCGGTTGGCGGCCATCCGATCTCGCTGCTGCGCTCGGCGCTGACAACATCGAATCGCGCCCCCTGTGGAAGCCGATGCACCTGCAGCCGGTGTTCGATGGCGCAAGGGGCTCGCTAAACGGCACATCCGAGAGGATCTTCCGGACTGGGCTCACGTTGCCTAGTGGGTCGGCACTGAACGGGCAACAACGAACGCAACTGGAAACGGCTGTCCGAGACTTCATCAAGCGGACAGCTGCACAGCCAGGCGCGGGAGCGACCACGCTGTGAACACCCGCGTCGAGAACCCGGATGAGACGATGCGGTCCGGTCGCGAACCACTGACCCTTCTCCTGTCGTCAGTTGGGCGCAGGCCGTACCTTGTCGAGTGGTTCCGAGAAGCGTTGGATATGAACGGAGTGCGCGGTCGTGTTATCGCGGCTGATTCGGACCAATATGCGCCGTCACGGTCGTTCGCGGACGATTTCGTAGCGGCACCCCCGGTCGCGGACGCCGGCTACGAGCGCTGGCTAGTCTCCGTCCTGGATGACGAGGAAATAGACCTCGCAGTCAGTATCAATGACTTCGAACTCTCACGGTGGTCGAGCCTCAGCCCTCAGTTTGCGTTTGGCGAGCGACTCCTGCGGCTGGCCCCCGACGTTCAAACGCGCGTGGAGGACAAACTCGAGATGGGGCTGCTTCTCGGGGCACACGGAGTCCATGTACCCGCCACCCTCACGGCGGCAACGGCCGTGGAGCACATCGATGGCCAGGCCAACCGCGAACTCGTCACGAAGGGAAGATTCGGTAGCGCATCACGAGGACTACGCCATACAGTTCCGGCTGCCCTCGCGAAGGCCGTGCAAGACGCGGCGCACGAAGTAACCGACGCGTCCGGACGGGACGCGGCGCTGTCGAGCGTAGATCCACTCGAACTCGTTGTCGTACAGGACCGAGTTCGCGGCCAAGAGTTTGGCGTCGACGTGATCTCGGATTTCGATGGGCGCTACGTGACTTCGCTCGTGCGCCGCAAGGTTGCGATGCGCTTTGGAGAAACGGAACGGGCCGAATCGGTCCGTTCGGAGCCGTTCATCGAACTCGGTCGGCGCATCGCGTCTGCGATCCCACACAGAGGGTCCATAGATGTCGACGTGATCGTCGATAAAGCGGGTGCGCCATGGGTAATCGACGTCAACCCTCGCTTCGGCGGGGGGTATCCGTTCTCGCACCTTTCGGGCGCTCACATTCCGGCGGCCTATGTCGCGTGGCTGACGGGATCTGAACCAGACCCGGGTTGGCTCACCTGCGTGCCCGGAATAGTGAGCAGCAAGTACGTGGGGGTGTCACGAACGGCATGAACGCGCACTCACGGCGTGTCCTCGTGAAGCGAATCTTGGATACGATTCTCATCTTTTCGCTGGCGCCGGTGCTGGCACCGCTTCTCGCTGCCTCCGCGGTTGTTGTGCTCGTTTCCATGGGGCGCCCGATTGTCTTCACACAACCGAGGATCGGACTGAACGGTCGTCAATTCCGTGTACTCAAGTTCCGTACCATGTCCAACCAACGAGACGCTGGCGGTGCGTTATTGCCGGATCGAGAACGACTCACGCGAGTGGGTCGAGTGCTGCGCAAGCTCAGCCTCGACGAACTTCCACAGGTGATCAATGTCGTTCGCGGTGATATGTCACTCGTAGGCCCGCGCCCTCTGCTCGTCGAATACCTGCCGCACTATCGGGAGCGCGAGCGGATACGACACTTGGTGCGACCCGGCATTACCGGTGCTGCGCAGATCGCGGGGCGCAATGGTTTGCTGTGGGACGAACGGCTGAAGCTGGATGCCGATTACGCCGAGTTCGGCACGCTCCGTGATGACGTGCGCATCGTCGGCGCCACGTTGAAAAGCGTACTCACTTCTGTCGGGGTCAGTGTCATCGCCGGAGACTCTGGAGAAAGGCTTGATGTCGTGCGGAGCTATCCGAGCGATGGTGATTACGCGCTGCGTCGACTTGAACTTCAAGACGCTGCAACACGGGTCTCGTGGTTCCATGATGCTCGGATCTCGGCGTACATGAGTGTTCCCCAGGACGTGACTGAAGAAGGAACGCGCGAGTGGATCGTCGCGTCCCGGCTACAGCGAACGCGCAAGGACCTCGTGCTCTATGAAACGGTGTCGGGCCGGGTGCGGGCGATGCTCGGCGTGCGCTCCCATAATCATCCCGACCTGGTTGAGGTCCACATCCTTGTGGATCCGGATCGGAAGGGCCAGGGGCTGGGGACGATCGCAATGGGACTGCTGTTAGCTTGGCTACGGCAGCAGAAAGAGCTTCGAGGATGTTGGCTGACTGTCCATCCCGAGAACGAACCCGCGCTCCGCCTGTATGAGCGCCTTGGGTTTGTTCGCGTGAGCCTCGTTGCTCCCGACCGGCTCAAAATGGAACTCGTATGGGACTGACGCCGTGATTGAGAACGCACCGCTTCCACGCATCGAACGTTGGGACGCGCTTGGTGACAGGTTGGGTGTCGACTTGTATATCGTTCGTGACGATTTGTTGCCGTTTCCGCTCGCGGGCAACAAGGTCCGGAAGCTTGTCGCCGAGATCTCGGATTGCGACAGGGGAACATCCATAGTCACAAATGGTGCGGTGGATTCGAATCACTGCCGCACCGTCGCCTGGCTCGCCGCCGAGCGGGGCCTGCGCGCGCATCTCGTTCTGCACGACGGTACAGAACAGGGTGCGAGCGCTCCGGGGCTCGCGGTCTTGCAAGCCCTGGGCGCGACGTATGCAGTTGTGCCGCCCAACGAGATATCGGCGGAGATCGACCGTGCAGTGTCGGCGTTCGCGCGCGAGGACGCGCCGGTTCGCGTCGTGCCCGGCGGGTGCCATTCCAAACGTGGCGCCGAGGCATATCGTGACGCCGCCGAGTTCGTGTTCAACGAGCTCGAGATCGACGCTGTTTACGTGGCGTCGGGTACCGGGGCGACGCAGGGGGGCATTGCCGCCGCTGCGCATCAGGCGGGTACTCATACCGAAGTGATCGGGGTCTCGGTCGCCCGCCCGGCAGATCGAGGTATTCCCCCTGTAGCGGAGGCAACGGCATGGGCAGGTGCGCCCAACGCGCCCATCACGTTTCTCGACGATTTTATTGCGGGCGGATATGGGATGAGCTCACCCGAATTACGTGCGATTGTCGCGCTCGGTTGGCGTTACGGGTTGCCGCTCGATGAAACGTACACGGGTAAGGCGATGTGGGCGCTTAAGCGTCATGCCGACGAGGGACGCCTGGCAGGGAAGCGTGTTTTGTTCTGGCATACCGGAGGCTTGTGGAACCGGCTCGCTGCGGGGGTCTTTGAATGACACATGAATCCGGTCTTAGGGTGGACTTTTCCGGCTTTGGCCCCGGTCTTCGCTCTGAGGGTAGGGGCCAGGAGAAGCGGGTGGTCATGTGAGCAAGCATGTCTGGATAGTCAACCACCATGCGCTGATCCCGTCCAAGGACGGTGGGTCCGGCCGGCATCTGAATATGGCCCGATACCTCCCTGACTACGGTTGGACGGCGTCGCTGATTGTCGCGAGCACCATCCATCCTCGTGGCACGCAAGGGATGCCCGGTCGGAGACTCCGAAGGATAACCAACGAGGGAGGTATACCTGTTCTGTGGGTGCGCGCTCCTGCATACGGTGGAAACACGCTGCGCCGTTTCCTCGGCATGGTCGTGTTTGCATTGCTGGCCATCGCCCCTGGAATGACGCGGGGGCTCAAGCACCCTGATGTAGTGGTTGGTAGCACGGTACATCTGCTGGGAGCATGGGCCGGCTGGCGGTTGGCTCAGCGACACCGTGTGCCGTTCGTGTACGAAATCCGCGACGTGTGGCCGGACACGCTGGTTCATTTAGGACGGATGAGGCCGTCGGGACTTCTCGCTCGTGGGATGGAGCGGCTGTCTGTAGGGCTCGCTCGCCGAGCGGACCTCGTCGTCGCGCCGTTGCCGCACATCGACGATTATCTTTCAGACCACGGCGTGGATCGCGGTAAGTTCCTTTGGGTCTCCAACGGCTTCGACGGGGAAAGGGAGGAGCCGGAACCGGACTATGAGCCAGGTCCGGACTTCGTATTCATGTACCTTGGTGCGCACGGCACCGCGAATGCCCTCGACGGAATAATGGAAGCATTCGACAGAGCGTGTCTCGAGCTGCCAGACACCCCGATGAAACTTCGGTTCGTGGGTAGCGGCCCCCTTAAAGATGAGCTGATGGGCTTCGCCCGTACCTTGCGTAGCGCGAACCGCATTTCATTCGAGGATCGAATTCCCCAGGGAGCTGTCGTCGCCCGCGCGCGCGAGGCGGACTGCCTCGTCGCCAACACGCACGATAATCCTGTTTACAGGTACGGGGTCAGCCTGAACAAGTTGTTCACATATTTGTACGCACATAGGCCGACGGTACTCGCATGCAGCGAACCCGACAACGCAATTAGCGAAGCCGGCGCGGGGATCGTGGTTCCGGGCGACGACAGGGTTGCGCTCGCCGAGGCGATGTTGGAAATGGTGAGGATGCCGGTGAACAGTCGACGCGAGCTAGCAGGAAGGGGCTACAACTTTGTTCTCGACAATTATTCACATGAGGGCCTCGCGAGCCGCTTCGCCTGCGGGCTCGATGAAGTGGCGCGTCGCAGTAATTCTCACCGTAGCAGTCGGGGTCAATAGCGATGAACTCTAAATCAATGTCCATAGTCCATGTAAGTTCCGCCCACCCGTATACGGACAATCGAGTGCATTACCGGGAGTGTAATACGCTCGCCGCGGCCGGATACGATGTCACTCTCGTGGCCGTCGAAAGTCCGGTAAGCGGACCGCAAACCGACGTGAAGGTCGTGACGATACCGCGCAGAAAGCGGTTCGCGCGCATCATTCTGTCGAGCTTCGCGGCCGCGCGCATTGCTTTCCGCGCTAAAGCAAAGGTTGTGCACATGCACGACCCTGAACTCATCCCCTACATCCCATTTCTTCGGCTGGCGGGGCGCTTTGTTATCTATGATGCTCACGAGGATCTGCCCGTCCAAATCTTGAATAAGTCATACCTCGGCCGACCGTCCGCGATGATTCTCTCTCTATTTTCGCGCGCCTTGGTTCGCGTCGCCCACATGAGCAACCTCGTCGTCTGCGCTACGGAGACCATCGCTACGCGATTCCCCGCGGCAAAGGTTGTTCTGGTTCGCAACTACCCACCGCTACGCGAAGCTGAGATGGGGGCAGGCACGGTCGACGACGCCGCCCGGGACGCGCGGATTGTGTACGTCGGCGGCCTAGGGGAAGGTCGTGGGGCCGGGGTGATGGTCGATGCGATGGCGGAGCCACGCATGCCGACTGGGTGGCGACTTCACATGGCAGGTGCCGCGTCGCCGTCAGCCCTGGAGCGGCTACAGAAGCGGGGCGGCTGGAGCGAGGTCGACTTCGAGGGCCTGGTAGCGCCCGAAGTTGCACGCGACATTATCCTCAGCGCCCGTGTCGGATTCGTGCTTTTCGGCGATAGCGCGGCGCACCGAAATGCCCTTCCAACAAAAATGTTCGAGTATTTTGCCGCCGGAGTACCAGTCATTGCATCTGACTTTCCGCTCTGGCGGTCAATCGTCGAGACTAATGAATGCGGCATTCTCGTGCCGCCCGCGTCGCCGTCTGCGGTGGCGGAGGCGGTCAGGGCGTACGCTGATGACCCCGAGTTGTTGAAGCACCATTCGCGAAACGCCCGGAACCTCGCAGTCGAGCGGTTGAACTGGGCACCGGAAGGGCGCGCGCTAGTCGAGGCATATAACGAACTGTTGAAGAGTTGATCACTTCGGCTTCCCCGGCATTTCGGTGGCAACGAATGCTCCGCGGGGGCATCTCGCGAATATTGACCGGGAGCCTAATTGGCCAGGGGGTTCTCCTTGCCGTTTCGCCATTGCTCACACGCTTGTATCAGCCGACGGACTTCGCGGCGCTCACGGTCTTTACCGCGCTGGCAACGGTCACAGGAAGTTTGATCACCCTCAGCTGGGACCGCGCGATTGTGATCCCACGGAGCGAGATACAGGCGTTGTCAGTGGCCACCCTCGGGCTGATAACCGTGGTGGCGCTGGGCATTGGGCTGACGATTGCTGCTTATCTCGTTGGCCCAACTATCGATGAAGTCTTCGGGACGCGGGTATTCGCCCCGCTGTGGTGGCTGCTTCCTTCAACGGTCGTGGCCATGGGCATCTACTCGCTGCTGTCGTCATGGCTGGTGCGGCTAAAGCACTACGGCAGGATCGCCGCTCGTAATGCCCTGCAAGGTGTGACGCAAGCGATCTCGAGCGTTGTGCTCGGGCTTGCCGGGGCGGGCGTGTTCGGGCTGGTGTCCGGAATGGGGGTCGGCCGCGCGGTCAGCCTCGTCGGAGTGATGCCCTGGGCCACGTTCCGCGGCCCTCATCGGCAGTCGTGGGTGCGGATTTCGGCAACCGCACGGCGTTTCCGCCGCTTTCCGTTGGTTGCGACATGGTCGCGGGCGTTCAACGTCGTGGGCTTACAGCTTCCGCCCGTTCTGATCGTTGCGATCTACGGAACCTGGGAAGCTGGTCTCTACGCTCTGACCGTCCGCGTGCTTGCGACCCCTGTGGGTATCGTTACTGACGCCGTGAGCCATTACTTCGAGGGCATATTCGCCGAGCGAGTGCGAATGCGGTCGCGTCGCCTCAGATCCGTCATACTCATGATCTCTGGTCGACTGCTGCTCTTGTCGATCGTTCCGGCGTTCGTCATTGCCATCTTCGGTCCAGCGATGTTCGCATTCGTTTTTGGAGAGGAATGGCGTCTGGCGGGCACCTTCGCCCAACTCGTCGTTGCGCTGTATGTCGCACAGTTCGTCGTTTCGCCGATCTCGCGCGCCCTACTCGTATTGGAGAGGCAGTTCGCGCAACTGGCATGGGACATCGCAAGGATGATACTCACAACGTTCGCCGTCGTCTTTCCCATGTTGGTCGGCGCTACGCTAGGGCTCGCCCTGGCCCTGCTGGCGTGTACCCAGGTTCTACTGTACGGCGGGCTTCTAATCCTGTGTCTGCGTGCCGCACGACGGGCGGAATTCCTCGGAGTTCGGAATGGCTGACCAGGTGGGAGGTCACCGGATGACCGCTTCGCTGCTTCGCACGTTCCTCATGGTTCCTCTCTCGACGATGGCATATGGGCTCATGCTCCACGCGGTGTACGTCAATG
>JAEXHA010000005.1 GCA_023450335.1 Actinomycetes bacterium
CCGGTCCGCTGTCCCATCGGCGGTCAACGCGCCGACCACCACCCCGCCGGCCCCGGCGCGCACGGCGGCGGCGATATCGGCGGACACGAGGGCGACCTCTGCGGCGTCGTAGACGAACCCGCCGCCACGGGGCCGCACCAGAACGTTGACCCGCTCACCGCCCACCGCAGCGCACGCCGCCTCGATGAGCCCCATCGACGGGGTCAGTCCGCCCAGGTCGAGCGCCTGACACACTTCGAGCCGATCGGCACCGGAGGCGACCGCGAGGCGTGCACCGGCGGCATCTTGAACGGCGATCTCCACGGCGACGGTCACCGGGTCAGGCTACTGCGCGTCTTCGGTCCGCGCGAGAGCGGCCGGCAACGCGAGAGCGGCCGGCAATGGGAAAGCCCGCCCGCCGCAGCCCCGGGTGGGGGCGGCGACGGACGGGCAGAGCCGTGCCGGATCGGACGGCGGTCTCAATGCGAGGTCAGCGCGCGGCCGAGCCCTCGACGTATCCTTCGTCCTGCTGCTTCCAGGCGAACAGAGCGCGCAGGTCCTTGCCGACGGCCTCGATCGGGTGCGAGGCGGCCTTGGCGCGCAGCTCCTGGAACTCGGGGGCACCGGCATCCTGGTCGCCGATGAAGCGCTCGGCGAACGCACCGGACTGGATGTCGGCGAGGACGCCGGCCATGTTCTCCTTCACGCGTGCGTCGATGACGCGCGGGCCCGAGACGTAGTCGCCGTACTCGGCCGTGTCGGAGACCGACCAGCGCTGCTTGGCGATGCCGCCCTCCCACATGAGGTCGACGATGAGCTTGAGCTCGTGCAGCACCTCGAAGTAGGCGATCTGCGGCTGGTAACCGGCCTCGGTGAGAGTCTCGAAGCCGTACTGGATCAGCTGCGAGACGCCACCGCACAGCACGGCCTGCTCGCCGAACAGGTCGGTCTCGGTCTCTTCGGTGAACGTGGTCTTGATGACGCCGGCGCGCGTGCCGCCGATCGCCTTCGCGTACGACTTCGCGACGTCCCAGGCCTGACCCGAGGCGTCCTTCTCGACGGCGATGATGTCGGGAATGCCGCGGCCGGCCACGAACTCGCGGCGCACCGTGTGGCCGGGGGCCTTCGGCGCGATGAGGATCACGTCGACGCCGTCGGGCGCCTCGATGTACCCGAAACGGATGTTGAAGCCGTGGGCGAAGGCGAGGGTCTTGCCGGCCGCGAGGTTCGGCTTGATGTGGTCGTTGTAGATGCCGCGCTGGTGCTGGTCGGGCGCGAGGATCATGATGAGGTCGGCCCACGCGGTGGCGTCGGCGACGTTCTTGACCTCGAAGCCCTCCTCCTGCGCCTTGGCGGCGGATTTCGAGCCGTCCTTGAGCGCGATGACGACCTCGACGCCCGAGTCGCGGAGGTTCTGCGCGTGCGCGTGACCCTGCGAGCCGTAGCCGACGATCGCGACCTTCTTGTTCTGGATGAGCGAAAGGTCGGCGTCGGCGTCGTAGAAGATCTCGGCCATGTGTGTTTTCTCCTTGGGTAGTGGTTCGGGGGTCAGCCGCGCAGGATGCGCTCGGTGATGGACTTGCCGCCGCGGCCGATGGCGAGCAGGCCCGACTGGGCCAGCTCCTTGATGCCGAAGGGCTCGAGTGCCCGCAGGATCGCATCGATCTTGCCGCGGTCGCCGGTCACTTCCACCACGAGGGCGTCGGTGGCGTAGTCGACCACCGAGGCGCGGAACAGGTTCACGACCTCGATGACGTTGGACCGGGTCTGGTTGTCGGCGCGCACCTTGATGAGCATGTGTTCGCGCTGCACCGACGCCGCGAAGTCGAGTTCGACGATCTTGATGACGTTGACGAGCTTGTTCAGCTGCTTTGTCACCTGCTCCAGCGGCAGCGCGTCGACATCGACCACGACGGTGATGCGCGAGAGGCCGGGCACCTCGGTCACGCCGACGGCGAGCGATTCGATGTTGAAGCCGCGCCGCGCGAACAGCCCCGCGACGCGGGTGAGCAGACCGGGCTTGTCCTCCACCAGGAGACTCAGGACATGGCGCGACATCTCAGATCTCCTCATCGAACGCGGGCGCGTGGTCGCGCGCATACTGCACGTAGCTGTTGCTGACGCCCTGCGGCACCATCGGCCACACCATCGCATCGGCGCTGACGACGAAGTCGATCACGACCGGGCGGTCGTTGGTCTCCAGCGCCGTCTTGATCGCGGCATCCACGTCTTCTTCCTTCTCGACGCGCAGGGCGAGGCAGCCGTATGCCTCGGCGAGCTTGACGAAATCGGGGATGCGCACTGTCGCGTGACCCGTGTTCAAGTCGGTGTTCGAATACCGGCTGTCGTAGAACAGGGTCTGCCACTGCCGCACCATTCCCAGCGACGAGTTGTTGATGATGGCGACCTTGATCGGGATGTTGTTGATCGCGCAGGTGGCCAGCTCCTGATTGGTCATCTGGAAGCATCCGTCACCGTCGATCGCCCACACGACACGATCGGGCTCGGCGACCTTGGCGCCCATGGCGGCGGGCACCGAGTAGCCCATCGTGCCCGCTCCCCCGGAGTTCAGCCACGCGTTGGGACGCTCGTACTTGATGAACTGCGCGGCCCACATCTGGTGCTGTCCGACCCCGGCGGCGTAGACGGCCTCGGGGCCGGTCAGCTCGCCGATGCGCTGGATCACGTGCTGCGGCGCGAGCAGCCCATCGCTGGTGGGCGCGAATCCGAGCGGGAACTCGTCGCGCAGTCCGTCCAGGTAGGACCACCACTCCTCGATGTCGGGCTTGGTGTCGGCGATGGCACCGAGGAAGGCCGCATCGAGGTCGACGAGGACATCCTTGACGTCACCGACGATCGGCACGTCCGCGACCCGGATCTTGGAGATCTCGGCGGGGTCGACGTCGACGTGGACGACCTTCGCATTCGGAGCGAACAGCGCGGCCTTGCCGGTCACGCGGTCGTCGAACCGGGCGCCCAGCGCCACGATCAGGTCGGCCTCCTGCAGCGCCAGCACCGCAGGGACGGTACCGTGCATGCCCGGCATCCCCAGGTGCTGGGGGTGCGAGTCGGGGAAGGCGCCGCGCGCCATGAGCGTGGTGACCACGGGAGCGCCGGTGGACTCCGCCAGCCCGAGAAGCTCGCGCGACGCGCCGCCGCGGATCACTCCGCCGCCGACGTACAGCACCGGCTTGGAAGCCTCGGCGAGCAGCTGCGCCGCGGCCTGGATCTGCTTGCCGTGGGCCTTCGTCACCGGACGGTAGCCGGGCAGGTCGACCTTCGGGGGCCAGACGAAGGGCACCTCCGCCTGCTGCGCGTCCTTGGTGATGTCCACGAGCACCGGTCCGGGCCGGCCCGTGCCGGCGATCTCGAACGCCGCCGCGATGGCGGCCGGGATCTCCTCCGCCGTCTTCACCAGGAACGAATGCTTGGTCACCGGCATGGTGATGCCGACGATGTCCGCTTCCTGGAAGGCATCGGTGCCCATGAGGGTCGAGAACACCTGACCGGTGATGCACACCATCGGCATCGAGTCCATGTAGGCATCGGCGATGGCGGTGACGAGGTTGGTCGCCCCCGGACCACTCGTGGCGATGGCCACGCCCGTCTTGCCCGATGCCGCGGCGTAGCCTTCGGCGGCATGGCCGGCGCCCTGTTCGTGACGGACGAGGATGTGGCGCAGTTCCGTCGAGTCCATGAGCGGGTCATAGACCGGCAGGATCGCGCCACCGGGCAGACCGAACACGTCGGTGACGCCGAGCAGCTCGAGCGAGCGGACGACCGCCTGGGCGCCGGACAGCACCGGGGCGGCAGGAGTGCGGGAGGGTGGCCGAGGCACGGCCATCGTCGTGTCAGATGACATGGATGAGACCTTCGGGTCGATGGGACGAGGAAGTCGGAAAGGCCTAGCCCGTCGTCGCGCCCTCCGCGGCGGAGCGCACGAGCTTCGAGTACTTGGCCAGGACGCCACGGGTATAGCGCGGGGGAAGGGGCTCCCAGCCCACACGGCGGGAGCTCAGCTCTGCGTCGTCGACGAGTAGATCGAGAGTGCGAGCCGCGATATCGACCCGTATCAGATCACCATCGCGCACGAAGGCGATGGGACCAGCGTCCACCGCTTCGGGTGCTATGTGGCCGATGCACAGGCCGGTTGTGCCGCCTGAGAATCGTCCGTCCGTCAAGAGTAGTACATCTTTTCCGAGCCCCGCGCCCTTGATGGCGGCGGTGATGGCGAGCATCTCGCGCATGCCCGGTCCCCCCTTGGGGCCCTCGTAGCGGATGACGACGACGTCGCCGGCGTTGATCTCACCGGCTTCGAGGGCGTCCATGGCGGCGCGCTCGCGTTCGAACACGCGGGCGGGCCCCTCGAACACGGCGGCATCGAACCCGGCCGTCTTGACCACGGCACCCTCGGGGGCGACCGAGCCGTGCAGGATCGTGATGCCGCCGGTGGCATGGATCGGGTTGTCGAAGGTGTGGATGACGGTGCCGTCGATCGGGTCGGGATCGAGGTCGCGCATGTTCTCGGCGAGTGTCTTGCCGGTCACGGTGAGTGCATCGCCGTGCAGCAGGCCCTCGTCGAGCATCGCCTTCATGATGACCGGGATGCCCCCATGGCGATCCACGTCGTTCATGACGTAGGCGCCGAACGGCTTCATGTCGGCGACGTGGGGAACCTTGTCGCCGATGCGGTTGAAGTCGTGCAGCGTCAGCTCGACCCCGGCCTCCCGGGCGATCGCCAGCAGGTGGAGCACGACGTTGGTCGAGCCGCCCAACGCCATAGCCAGCGCGATCGCGTTCTCGAACGCCTCGGGTGTGAGGATGTCGCGGGTGGTGATGCCCTGTCGCAGCAGGTTGACCACGGCTTCGCCCGAGCGGTGGGCGAAGTAGTCGCGGCGCCGGTCGGACGAGGGCGGCGCCGCCGAGCCGGGCAGGCTGAGTCCGAGCGCTTCGGCGACAGAGGCCATCGTGTTGGCGGTGTACATACCGCCGCAGGCGCCCTCACCGGGCGCGAACGAGCACTCGATGCGCTTGAGGTCCGCCTCGGACATACGGCCCGACAGGCACGCGCCGACGCCCTCGAAGGAGTCGATGATCGTGATCTCCTTCTCGGTGCCGTCCGAGAGCTTGACCCAGCCGGGGGCGATCGATCCGGCGTAGAGGAACACGCTCGACAGGTCGAGGCGGGCGGATGCCATGAGCATGCCCGGGATGGACTTGTCACAGCCGGCCAGCAGCACCGTGCCGTCGAGGCGCTCGGCCATGACGACCGTCTCGACCGAGTCGGCGATCACCTCGCGCGACACCAGTGAGAAGTGCATGCCCTCGTGACCCATCGAGATGCCGTCCGAGACCGAGATGGTGCCGAACTGCAGCGGGTAGCCGCCACCGGAGTGCACGCCCTCCTTCGCCCCCTGCGCGAGACGATCGAGGCTCAGGTTGCAGGGCGTGATCTCGTTCCAGCTCGAGGCGATGCCGATCTGGGGCTTGTCCCAGTCCTCGTCGCCCATGCCCACGCCGCGCAGCATTCCGCGCGAGGTGGTGGCTTCGATGCCGTCGGTGACCACGCGGCTGCGGGGCTTGATATCGATCGATTCGTCAGGGGTAGGCATTCCCGCAGTCTATTCCCGGTCAGCGGTACGCAGGTGCGCCAGGCGCGCCAGGAGCGCCGCCAGAGCGCCGATGTCGGCGACCCGCACGTGCGCGGCCGACTCGCCCGCGCCGACCCGGACCCCGAGGTCGCCGGGCCCCAGCGCGGCGATGGCGTCCTCGTCGGTGACATCGTCGCCGGCGAACAGCACCGCGGTGGCCCCCGTCGCCTCCCGCAGCACCTGCACGGCCGTGTCTTTGCCCTCGGTGCGGAAGGCGTATTCGGTGATGTTGTGCCCCGACCGATGGCGCCACTCCGGCGCCCTCCGTGCCATCAGCTGCGCGATGCGGTCGTGCACGTCGCCGGCTTGCCCGGCATCCACCAGACGTGAATGGATGCCGAACCCGAACTCCTTGGCCTCGACCCACGCGCCGGGAATGTCGGCGAGGGCCTGTTCGGCCAGCTCGCGCAGCTCATCGCGCAGCGCGAGCTGGGTCGGGTCGGTCGCAGCCGGGGTCGTCGGCGTCTCCACCGCGCGCGGGCTCCAGTACTCCGCACCGTGCGAGCCGGCCAGCAGCACCGCGGAGGCGTCGTCGTGCTCGGCGATGGTGCGCAGATGAGCCAGTGTCCGGCCTGACACGAAGGCGACCGACGTGCGCGGTGCCGCCAGCAGCGCTGTGACGGCGTCGCGGGCGGCCGGGGCCATGCGTGCGGTCATCGGCTCGTCCACCAACGGCGCGAGGGTGCCGTCGAAGTCGAGGGCGACCAGCAGTCGCTCGGTGCCGGCGAGCCGTTCGAGGGCGGCGGTCATGAGCGCTGTGCCCGCATGCGTTCGAGGTCGGCGATGAACCGGGCCGACCAATCGGCGACGTCGTGTTCGCGCACCCGGCGCCGCAGCGCCCGCATGCGGCGGGTCTGCTCCTTCGGATCGAGCTCGACCGCACGCATGATGGCGTCCTTGAGCCCGTCGATGTCGTGCGGATTGACCTTGATGGCCTGGGTGAGCTCATCGGCGGCGCCGGCGAACTCGCTGAGCACGAGTGCCCCGTCGCCGTGCACACGGCTGGCGATGTACTCCTTGGCGACGAGGTTCATGCCGTCGCGCAGGGCGGTCACCAGCATGACGTCGGCGGCCAGGTACAGCGCCACCATCTCGTCACGCGGGTAGGACTGATGCAGGTATCGCACAGCGGAGTGGTCGACGGTGTCGAACTCGCCGTTGATCCGGCCCACGTCCTGTTCGATCTCGTCACGCAGCTGCATGTAGGCGCCGACACGTTCACGACTGGGACTGGCCACCTGCACCAAAGTGACGTGTTCGACCGTGAGTCGCCCGTCGGCCAGCAGCTCGCCGAAGGCCTTCAGCCGGTGCCGGATGCCCTTCGTGTAGTCGAGCCGGTCCACCCCCAGCAGCAGCTTGCGGTCGCCCAGTCCCTCGCGGATCTCGCGGGCGCGGGCCTGGATGTCGGGGTGCCGCGCGCGTTCGTCGTATTGCGACACATCGATCGAGATCGGATAGGCCTTGGCGATCGCGATGCGCTTGGTGCCGTCGTCCTGCGGGACGGTGATCGCACCGGCCTTGGTCTCGTAGGCGAATTGACGGCGCACGGCCCGTGCGAAATTGCCCGCATCGGCGACGCGCTGGAAGCCGATGACGTCGGCGCCCAGCAGGCCCTCGATCACCTGCCGACGCCAGGGCAACTGCGAATACAGGCCGTATGCCGGAAATGGAATGTGGTGGAAGTATCCGATCACCAGATCGTCACGCATCTCGCGCAGCAGGCGCGGGACCAGCTGCAGCTGGTAGTCGTGCACCCACACAGTCGCGCCCGGCGCAGCGGCATCGGCGGCCGCCCGTGCGAACCGGCGATTCACCTGGACGTACGCGTCCCACCACTCCCGGTGATACCCGGGCGGGGCGATCACGTCGTGGTAGAGCGGCCAGATCGTGTCGTTCGAGAATCCCTCGTAGTACAGCTCGATGTCCTCGCCCGACAGCGGTACCGGGACAAGACGCATGCCATCGAAGTCGAACGGCTCGATGTCGAGATCGGCGCGTCCGGGCCAGCCGACCCACGCGCCCTCGGTCGTGCGCATGAACGGCTCGAGTGCTGCGACCAGGCCACCGGGCGAACGCCGCCAGGGCTCGGCGGCGTCATCCGAGTGATCGACGGGAAGACGGTTGGAGACGACGACGACATCGGCCGTGGCAGCTGGTGTGGACACCCCTCCAATCTATCCACGCCGTCGCGTCGTGTCCGATGCCCGGGTAGCGTGGAGGAATGCGCAACTACGTGTTCGGTACCGGGATCGTGTCGGCGGCCACCGGGGGCATGGCCCTGCTGCGCGCCCTGCGCGCGGGCGAACCGTTCACGTGGCGCGTGGCGCTGGCCTGGCTGAGCTGGGGCATCACCCTCGCGCTGGCCATCGGCGCAATCGTCGACACCCGGCGCGCACGACACGGCGAGTTCGTCGCCGCCGACTCGCCCATCTCCGGCAAGGAGCCGAAGCTCTCGCGCGCCGCGCGCTATGAGCACCGCAAGTGAGCCCGCTCAGCGGGTGAGGATGAGCGCTTCGCCCTGACCTCCCCCGCCGCACAGTCCGACCGCGGCGGTGCCCGTTCCCCGGCGCACCAGCTCGTGAACGGTGTGGACGACCAGTCGCGCGCCGGATGCGCCGATGGGGTGGCCGATGGCGATGCCGCCACCGTGGGGGTTGACGATCTCCTCCGCCAGGCCGAGCTCGGTCTGCGACCGCGCCACGACCGCGCCGAAGGCCTCGTTGATCTCGACCACGTCGAGATCGGCGGCGGTGATGCCCTGCCGCGTCATCGCCTGTTCGATGGCTCGCGCCGGTTGCGCGTGCAGCGAGTTGTCGGGCCCGGCGACTTGTCCCGCCGCACCCACGACTGCCAGGACGGGCCAGCCTTGGTCGTCGGCGTGCGCACGCGTGGTCAGCACGACGGCGGCGGCACCGTCGGAGATCTGTGAGGAGTTGCCGGCGGTGATCGAGCCGTCCGGTGCGAATGCCGGGCGCAGCCGCGCGAGGGTCTCCGCCGTGGTGTCGGGGCGCACGCCCTCATCGGTGCTCACCCGCACCGGCTCACCGCGCCGCTGCGGGATCTCCACCGGAATGATCTCGGCGTCGAACAGACCGGCCTCCGCAGCGGCGGCGGCCCGTTGGTGCGACAGTGCCGCGACGTGGTCCTGCGCTTCACGGGTCATCTCGAATCGGGGGTTGAGCCGCTCGGTCGAGGTGCCCATGCTCTCGCGGTCATACGCGTCGGTCAGCCCGTCGTGCGCCATGTGGTCGAGCACCTCGACGGAGCCGTACGCCCAGCCGTCGCGCGAGCCCATAAGCAGGTGCGGCGCGCGGGTCATCGATTCCATGCCGCCGGCGACCACGACGGTCGCATCGCCGCTGGCGATCATGCGTTTGGCGTCGATGATGGCGGTCAGACCCGACAGGCACACCTTGTTGACGCTCGATGCGGGCACGTCCCACCCGATGCCGGCGCCGATCGCCGCCTGCCGCGCGGGGTTCTGTCCGGTCCCGGCGGGCAGCACCTGTCCGAGGATGACGGCGTCCACCGCCGCGGCGGGGATGCCGCCGCGCTCGAGCGCGCCGGCGATGGCCTTGGCCCCGAGTTCGGGAGCCGTCAGCGCTGCGAGCTGCCCCTTGAGGCGGCCCTGCGGGGTGCGTGCTGCGGCGACGATGACGATGTCGTTAGAGGTCATGAGAGAGGTCTTCCGAGACGAGGAGTGCGGGTTCGGTGGCGGCGATGACCTCGTCGACGGTGACGCCCGGCGCGGTCTCGACCAGCACGAGACCATTGTCGGTCACATCGATGACGGCGAGGTCGGTGATGATGCGGTCGACGACGGCTTTGCCCGTGAGGGGCAGGGAGCACTCCTCGACGATCTTGGCCGAACCGTCCTTGGCGACGTGCTCCATCAGCACGATGAGCCGGGCCGCACCGTGCACGAGGTCCATCGCACCGCCGGGACCCTTGACCATCTTGCCGGGGATCATCCAGTTGGCCAGGTCGCCGGTGCGCGAGACCTGCATGGCGCCGAGGATGGCCGCGTCGATCTTGCCCCCGCGGATCATGCCGAAGCTTGTGGCCGAATCGAAGAACGAGGTGCCCGGGAGCGTGGTGACCGTCTCCTTGCCCGCGTTGATGAGGTCAGGGTCGACGGCGTCTTCGGTCGGGTAGGGCCCGACGCCCAGGATGCCGTTCTCGGACTGCAGCACGACCGTCACCCCCTCGGGCACGTGGTTGGGCACGAGGGTGGGCAGCCCGATGCCGAGGTTCACATAGGCGCCGTCGGTCAGTTCGGCCGCCGCGCGCGCTGCCATCTCATTGCGGGTCAGTGCCATGTCATGCTCCTTCGGGGGTGGCGGCGGGGTCGGGCGAGACGGTGCGCCGCTCGATGCGCTTGACGATGTCGGTGCCGACCTCGACGATGCGGTGGACGAAGATGCCGGGCAGGTGGATCTCGTCGGGGTCGAGTTCGCCGGGGGCGACGAGCTGCTCGACCTGTGCGATGCAGACGCGCCCGGCCATCGCCGCCAGCGGGTTGAAGTTGCGGGCGGCCTTGTTGAAGATGAGGTTCCCGTGCGTGTCGCCCTTGAGGGCATGCACGAGCGCGAAGTCGGTGACGATGGCCTCTTCGAGCACGAACTCGCGCTCCTGCCCGTCCACGTCGAAGGTGCGCACGTCCTTGCGGGGGGATGCCACCGCCACGCCGCCGGCGCCGTCGTAGCGCCGCGGGAGCCCACCCTCGGCGACCTGCGTGCCGACGCCGGTCTGGGTGTAGAAAGCGGCGATCCCCGAGCCGCCCGCGCGAAGCTTCTCGGCGAGCGTGCCTTGGGGCGTGAGTTCGAGCTCCAGCTCGCCGGAGAGGAACTGGCGTTCGAACTCCTTGTTCTCGCCGACGTAGGACGAGGTCATCTTGCGGATGCGCTTGGCGTTCAGCAGCACCCCCAGGCCCCAATCGTCCACGCCGCAGTTGTTAGAGACGATCGACAGGTCACCGGTCCCCTGGGCCAGCAGCGCCTCGATCAGCGCGATGGGGTTGCCGGACAGGCCGAACCCGCCGACGGCCAGTGATGCGCCGTCGGGGATGTCGGCGATCGCCTCCGCCGCTGAGGGGTAGGTCTTGTCGATCACGCGCACTCCTTCGTGTCGGTTCCGGCGCCGCCACGGCGCCTCCTCCAGCATCGGCCGCGGGCATCACCCGCGCCAAGCCGGCGCTTGTCATATGGGAGCAGTCCGTCGTAGTGTCCACATTATGGAATCACCGGCTCGTACCGTTCCGGGGGCGCAGGCGATCGCCCGCGCGGCAATGCTGCTGCGGCTGGTGACCGCCGGCGGCGAGACCGGACGCCGCGTGCAGGAGCTGGCCCGTGATGCCGGCCTCTCACGGTCGACGGCGCACCGCCTGCTGTCGGCGCTGCGGGCCGAGGGGCTGGTCGATCAGGATGAGCGCACCGCGCGGTGGTTGCCCGGACCCGAGCTCTTTCTCATGGGTTCGGTCGCCGCCGCACGCTACGACGTGACCCACCTGGCCCGAGACATCGTCCGCTCACTGGCCGTCAAGACGGAGGAGAGTGCGTTCCTGTCGGTGCGACGCGGCGACGAGACCGTGTGCCTGTACCGCGAGGAGGGGTCCTTCCCCATCCGCTCCTTCGTCCTCAGCGAGGGGGTGCGCTTTCCGCTCGGCGTGGCCTCAGCGGGCCTGGCGATCTTGTCGTTCCTCCCTGCCGGAGAGGTCGACGCCTACCTGGACCGGCATCCGGAGATCGCGGCAGACTGGGGCACCGCCCACGATGCGGGCGCCCTGCGCGCCCGTCTCGCGGAGACGCGCGACCGCGGCTATGCCGTCAACCCGGGGCTCATCGTGGAAGGCAGCTGGGGCATGGGCGCCGCGGTGTTCGACCAGCAGGGGCGCCCCGAATGGGCACTGAGCCTGACCGGCGTCGAGTTCCGGTTCGGTCCCGACCGCCGGGCGGGGCTGGGCCGCACGCTCATGGCGCACGCCCACCAGCTCACCACGCGCATCGTGTCGGCGCGGCGACGTCTCAGCCCGCGGCAGTGAGCCGCCGCGCGACCGTCTCCGCCACGCGCTGCGCGCCGGCGGCCGCCATCACCACCGTGTAATGGTTGAGCCGCTCCCAGCGCTCATGCCCCACCGACGGGTACGCGGCGAGCATCCGCTCGAGGTGCTCGTCGGCATACAATCCGGGCTCTTCGTTCTGCAGTCCGCGCGGCACCGTGATCAGCTGCACCGGGTGCCGGTCGATCCGGTCGAGCGCGGTCACGAGCGCCACGCCGCCGTTGAGGTCGACGGTGTCCTCCTCGACCATGCGCGGGCTCGCCGCCGGGCGTCGCTGCGGCCCGTCGGGCACGAGGTCGTAATCGAGGTAGCGCTCCAGCTCGGGGGTCCAGTCGGCACCGAACGCCGGATGGGTACGCCAGAAGTCGAGGTAGGCGGCGGTGTCGGCGAAGCGCATGTCGAGCCGCGCCGCGGTCGGGCCCAGGATCGCGGCGACCAGCTCGGCCGGCGAGAGCCCTTCGGGGGCGGCCAGCGGCAGTCCCCCGTCGACGAGGATGAGCTCGGTCACCAGGTCGGGATGCCGGTCGGCGAACACGACCGCGACGAATGCACCCATGGAGTGACCGACCACGACCGTCGCTGTCAGCTCCAGCGCGGCGAAGATCTCCGCGAGGTCGTCGGCGTGCCGGGCCATGCCGGCACCGCCGCCGACGGTGTTGCTGCGACCGCGGCCGCGCAGGTCGGGTGCGACGACGCGGATGCCGGGCAGGGCCTCGGCGACGAACTGCCATGCCAGGTGTGAAGCCGTCACGCCGTGGACGAGGACGACGGTGGGGGCGTCGGCATCCACTCCTTCGGGCTCCCACACCCCCACCCGCAGGTCTCCCCCGGGGACGGCCACATCGACCGTGCGGTAGCGGTGCGTCATCGTGCCGTCCACCCGCCGTCCATCGTGTAGCTGCCGCCGGTGACCATGGCCGCGTGGTCAGAGGCGAGCCACCCCGCGAGTGAGGCGACTTCGTCGACTTCGACGAGGCGGGCGATGGCGGACTCGGTGAGCATGATCTTCTCGACCACCTCGTCGGGGCTGATGCCGTGGATGCGGGCCTGGTCGGCGATCTGCTTCTCCACCAGCGGTGTGCGGACGTACGCGGGGTTGATGCAGTTGCTCGTGACGCCGTGCGGTCCCCCCTCGAGGGCCGCGACTTTCGACAGCCCTTCGAGTGCGTGCTTGGCCGACACGTACGCGACCTTGAAGGCGCTGGCGCGCAGGCCGTGGGCGCTGGAGATGTTGATGATGCGCCCCCAGCCGCGCTCGTACATCCCCGGCAGCACGGCACGGATCAGCAGGAAGGGCGATTCGACCATGAGCCGGTGCATGAACCGGAAGCGGTCGGGGTCGAATCGGTCGATGGCGGCGACGGTCTGGATGCCGGCGTTGTTGACCAGGATGTCGATGTCCAGATGCAGGTCCTCCTGCGCGGCGGTGTCGGACAGGTCCACGACCCAGGCGTCGCCGCCGACCGTGGCCGCCGCGGCGTGCGCGGCCTCCGCATCGACATCGGCGACGGTCACGTGCGCGCCACGCCGGGCGAACTCTTCCGCGCACGCCCGCCCGATGCCGCTGCCGGCGCCGGTGACGAGTGCCCGCCTACCGGCGAGATCCTGTTCAGCCACGGCCCTCTCCCTTGCTCGTGCGCGCCGCCAGTGCGTTGCGGATGAAGCGCATCATGTCGTCCACCACGGCGGGTTCGATGTGCGCCGGCGCGTTGCCGTCGGCGTCACGCTCCCACAGCAGGTAGCGCATGCCGATCAGCTCGCCGGCGCCCATGAGCGCCCACGCCGTGACCTCCGGATCGAGGGTCGCGTCGACGTCGCCCTGCTCCTGTGCGGCGCGCAGGCCGGCCTCGTAGCCTTCGACGATGCGGGTGTAGTGCAGGCGCAGCGTGTCGGGTGAGACGAACTCTGCCTCGCGCACGACGCGGTACAGCGCCGGGTGGGCGGCGGTGAACCGGAAGAACCCCTCGAATCCGGCACGCTCGGCGGCGAGGCGATCGGTCGCGCCGGCCATCGCCTCGGCCATCGAATGGCGCACGCGACGGTTGAGGTCGACGACGAGCTCTTCGAAGATCTGCTGCTTGCCGTCGAAGTAGAGATAGAACGTGCCGAGCCCGATGCCGGCGTGCTCGGTGATCTTCACGATCGACGCCTCGTGGTAGCCGTGCGCGGCGAACACGTGCTCGGCCGCCTCGAGCAGCCGGCGCCGCGTGGCTTCGCCGCGCTGGGTGAGGGGCTTGCCGCTGGCCGACAGCACGACGGGCGGCTCGGACAGGTCGACGGGGTCAGCGGGGATCACGGGCATCCTCCTCGATCAGGGCGACAGCACGGTCACGCAGCCGGGCGCGGGCGATCTTCTCGATCGACGAGCGAGGCAGCTCGGTGACGATCTGCGCGCGCACGGGCACTTTGAAGCCGGCCAGCTCGGTGCGCGCGTGGGCGAGCACCTCATCCTCGCTCAGGAGTGCATCCTCTGCCGGCACCACGAACGCGACGCCGCGTTCGCCCCATACCGGGTCGGGCACTCCGACCACGGCGGCCTCGGCGATCAGCGGGTGGACGCACAGCGCCTGCTCGACCTCGGCGGGCGCGATGTTCTCGCCGCCCGAGATGAAGATGTCCTTCATCCGGTCGACGACCGCGAACACGCCGTCGGCATCGCGGTGCACGATGTCGCCCGTGCGCAGCCAAGGACCAGACATCGTGCGCGCGGTCGCCGTGTCGTCGTCGAGGTACCCCGCGAACACGCTCGGGCCGCGCACCCACAGCTCGCCGGTGGCCACGCCCGAAAGCGGCAGCCCGGTGCCCGGATCGGCGATCTGGACATCGACGTGGGGGTACGGCCGACCGACGGCGCCGGGGTGATGGCGGGCCTCATCGGCGCGCAGGGCCAATACGTTGGGCGCCGCTTCGGTGAGGCCGTACCCCTGCGCGAGCGGAACCCCCGCGTCCAGCCACCGCTGTGCCAGCGACGGCGGCATGGTCGCACCGCCCACGACGGCGGCGCGCAAGGTGTGCACGGCCGCCGGCGCGAAGAGCGGGTCGTCGGCGAGCAGCCGGTACTGGGTGGGCACGCCCATCATGGCCGTGACTTTCCGCTCGGCGATGAGCTGCAGCACGCGGCGCGGCTGAAACGACCGTTCGAGCACGACCGTCGCACCCACCGACCACGCCAACAACGGCTGCACATTCCACGCGGCGATGTGGAACTGCGGCAGCATCGCGAGCACGACGTCGTCCGCGCTCAGCGGCACCGCACCGGCGAGGGCGAGATTGTTCCAGAAGCAGTTCGCGTGGGTGAGCACGACGCCTTTGGGCGCCGCCTCGCTGCCCGACGTGAAGATGATCAGCAGCGGGTCGTCATCGCGCACGGGGCGCGCGGTGACGGGTCCTCCTCGGCGAATGGGCACCCGCGCCTCGATGCCGGTGGTTCCGAGCATCACGGCGGCGGGCCGCCGGTCCATCCGGGCGAGCGCCTCCTCGGCCAGCCCTTCGTACTCGTCTTCGAGGAGCACGAGTGCGGCGTCGGTGCGGGCGATCACCGCGGCAAGCTCGCGCGGCGTCAACCGCCACGACAGCGGGGCGAACGCCACCCCGGCTCGCGCGCAGGCGAAGAAGGCGACGACGTGGTCGATCGAATTGCCCGACACGGTGGCGAACCGGTCGCCGGGGCCGTAGCCGGCCGCGGTCAGCCCGGCGGTCAGGTCGTTCACGCGGGCGTCGAGGGCACGGTAGGAGATGGTCACGCCGCGGTCGTCGATCGCGATGCGGTCGCCGTCGCGCGTCGCGCGGTCGCGCAGCCACCGGCCGATCGTGTGCGGCTGGTCGGGCAGGTCGGTCACGCTCATGTGCGCACCTCCGGCTGCTCGGCCGGCGCAGCGGCCTCGTCGGCATCGTCGAGACGGTGCAGCTGCGTGCGGGTGCGCTCGCCCCGGCGGCGGCGAACCGCGGCATCCACCGTCCCGGCGATCCCGCCGGGCAGGAACATGACCACGAGGATGAACATCACGCCGAGCAGGAACAGCGGCTCCGACAGGGGAATGCGCAGGACATCGGGCAGCGTCTCGATCCATTCGGAACGCGCGAGGACCGTCAGACGCTGGTCGAGGATCGTGTAGAGCACACCCCCCAAGATGGCACCCCAGCGGAACCCGACGCCACCGAGCACCACCATCACCAGCACCGTGATCGTCAGGTCGGCACCGACGGCGTAAGGCTGGGTTCCGGACTGCAGCAGCATGTAGGCGACGCCGCCCAGCGACGCGCAGCCGGCAGCGACGAGGAACACCACGAGCTTGGCCGCATACGGCCGCAGCCCCAGCACACGCACCCGCAGCTCGTTCTCGCGGGTCGCCTCGGCCAGGTGGCCCAGGCGCGACCGGTCGACCCACAGCACCGCCAGGTAGACGACCACCAGCACGATGAGGGTGAACCAGTAGAGGTTGCGGGTGTTGACGACGCCGACCAGCCACTCGGGCACCTGCTCGGTGGGCAGGCGCATGCCCTCCTCGCCGCCGGTGACCTGCTGATTGCGGCGCACCATGACCGACCCGGCCTGCGCGAAGGCCAGCGTGACCATCGCGAAGGGGATGCCGGAGACCCGCATCGCGACCGCACCGGTCAGCAGCGCGATCAGCAGACCGCCCACCAGCGCGATGAACACGCCCGGGAGCAGCGGCACACCGAGGTATTTCAGCCCGATGCCGAGTCCGTATGCACCTGCGCCGAAGTACAGCGCGTGGCCGAACGAGAGCATGCCGGCGGTGCCCAGCAGCAGGTTGTACGACAGTGCGACGGCCGCGAACACCATGCACAGCGACAGCAGTGCGAGCGTGCCGGGCGTGTAGGTGGGCCCGGGCAGGATGCCGGGGATCTGGATGTTCAGCAGCGGCAGGACCGCCATGACCACCACCAGTGCGCCGCCGGCGACGAAGGGCAGGTAGGCGCCCGTGCGGCCGGGCACGAGGGTGGGTACACCGGTGGTGACAGTCATGCTGCCCTCCCCATGAGTCCGCGGGGCCGCACCAGCAGCACGACCGCGAGCAGGGCCACGACGATGAAGTCGCCGGTGCCCTCGAGATAGAAGTTGGCGAATTGCTGGAGCACGGCCACCAGCACCGAGGCGATGGCGGCGCCGGTGAGCGACCCGAGCCCTCCGATGACCGTCACGATGAAGGCGAAGATCAGCAACCCCGAGCCGAGGTGGGCCGAGACGAACGTCGAGTAGTGCATCGCGAGCACGCCGCCGATGCCGGCGGCGGCGCCGCCGATCGCGAAGACGAGCGTGAAGCTGCGGCGCACGTCGATGCCCAGGGCTGTGACCATCGACCGGTTCTCGACGCCGGCGCGGATGATCATGCCGTACCTGGTCTTGCGCAAGAACAGCACGAGGCCGGCGAGCACGATCGCCGCGGCGGCGATGAGTACCCAGTAGGTGTTGGGAATGCGGGCGCCCAGGACCTCGGTCGTACCGCGCAGCCACGCGGGCCCGGAGATGTTGACCGCGTCCGTGCCCCAGATGCCCTCGAACAGCGCCACGGCGGCGAAGGACAGACCGACGGTCACCAGGACCTGCTCGATGTGACGTTCGTACAGCGGCCGGATGAGGACGAGCTCGGTGAGGGTGGCGAACACCGCGCCGACGGCGGCGCCCACCAGGATCGACACCAGGAACGACGTCCAGGAGGCGGTGCCCAGGGCCTGCGCCACCTGCCAGCCGATGAAGGCGCTCAGGGTGAGGAACGCGCCGTGCGCGAAGTTCAGCACGTGCATGAGGCCGTAGATGAGGCTGAGGCCCGAGGCGACGAGGAAGTACAGCGCTCCCAGGCCGATGCCGGTGAGGAGGATCAGGACGAGACTGCTCATGCCGCCTTCTCCGCACTGACGCCCAGCAGCCGCGTGGTCAGGGCGCTGTCGGAGAGGATCTCCCCGGCGTCGCCGGTGTGCACGACCCGGCCGCCGGCGATGACGATCGCCCCGTCAGCAAGTCGGCGGACCACATCGAGATTCTGCTCGACCAGCAGGATCGGTACCGTCTTGGCCGCCTCCTGCAGCGCCGCGGCGACCTCGGCGACGATCTTGGGGGCGAGGCCCTTGGTGGGCTCGTCGACCAGCAGCAGCGTGTTGTCATTGAGAAGGGCGCGGGCGACCGAGACCATCTGCTGCTGCCCACCCGACAGGGTGCCGGCCATCTGCCCGCGTCGGGCGACCAGGTCGGGGAAGAGCTCCGCGACGAACTCGCGCCGCGGGTTCTTGGTGCGCTCTGCCATCGCGAGGTTCTCGGCGACGGTGAGCCGCGCGAACACCTCGCGATCTTCGGGCACGTAGCCCACACCGCGCTGCACGATGCGATGCGTCGGCAGTGCGTCGATGCGCTCGCCGGCCAGGGTCACGACGCCGCGCCGGGCGATGAGCCCCAGGATGCCGCGGATGGTCGAGGTCTTGCCGACACCGTTGCGGCCCAGCACCGCGGTGATGCCGGTGGCGGGCACCTCGAATGAGACGTCTTCGACGACCTGCTGACCCGCGATCGACGCGCTCAGGTGCTCGACGGTCAGAATCGGAGTCATGCGGCGGTCCCCAGGTAGGCGCTCTGCACGAGCGGGTCGGCCATGATCTTTGACGGGGTGTCGAAGGCGATGATCGAGCCGGAGTACATGACGGCCACCTTGTCGACCAGGCCCATGAGCACCTCGATGTGGTGCTCGACCATCAGAACGGTGCAGTTCTTCTCTCGCTGCATCGCGCGGATGTTCTCGATGAGTCCGGGCACATCCCCGGAGGCGACGCCGGCCATCGGCTCGTCCAGCAGCACGATGGCGGCATCGGTGGCCAGCAGCACGGCGATCTCCAGCTTGCGCTTGTCGCCGTGCGAGATGTCGCCGGCGGCCGTATCGAGCTTGTGGTCGAGCCCGACCAGCGCGAGCTTCTCGAGTGCGAGTTCCGTGGCCGCGTCATTGCGGCGCGGGAACCGCAGCAGCGAGTAGTTGCCGCCGAGGCTGACCTGCGCGGCCAGCCGGACGTTCTCGAGGACGCTGAGCCGTGGGAACAGGCTCGACGTCTGGAAGGTGCGCCCCAGCCCCGCCCGCGCCCGGTGCGGCACCGACATCCGGGTGATGTCGTCACCGTCCATCAGGATGCGTCCTGCGGTGGGCTTCAGGATGCCGGAGATCACGTTGAACAGCGTGGTCTTGCCGGCGCCGTTCGGACCGATCACGCCGACCAGCGAGCCGGGCGCGATGTCGAGGTCGACATCCTTGAGGATGGTCGCTCCCCCGATCTGCAGGCCGAGGCCCTCGATCGTGAGCGCGGACGGGGTTGAGGTGCTCATAGACAGGTTGCCGATCGTTACTGCGCTTCGGCCGGCGCCACGTCCTCGGCGGCGACGGTGGCGACCAGTTCGGGCACGAACGCGTCACCGTCGGCGACGAGCTTCACCTGGTACATCTCCTGCAGCAGGGCGTGGTCGCTGGCCCGCACCGTGGTGGTGCCCTTCGGGCCCTCGAACGAGTAGCCCTCCAGCGCCGAGACCATGGCATCCACGTCGCCGGCGCCTTCGCGGATCGCGTGCACGAGCATGAGCGCGGCGTTGAAGCCGTCGGGGGTGAACAGGTCGGGCGTGCTGCCGGCGGCGGTGACCGCTTCGACCATGGCGTCGTTCACGGCGTTGTCAGGTCCGCCCGCGAAGTAGTGGTTGAGGAAGCTGATCTGCTCCGAGGCCGCGCCGTAGGCGCCGAAAGTGACCGCGTCACCGAGCCCGGTCACGACGGGGATGTCGTCGAGCACGCCCTGCTGGCTCATCGCCTGCCACATGGCACCGGAGGTGGCGCCGGCCCACGCGACGAAGACCAGGTCGGGGTCGCCGGCGAGCACCTGCTGCGCGAAGGTGGTGAACTCGGTCACATCCTCAGCGACCAGCACACTGTCGACCTCCGCGCCCTTGGGCCCGAGGATCGCTTCCACAGCCGCCTGGTTTCCCTGGCCGAACGCGGTGTTCTGCGCGAAGACGGTCACCTTCTTGCCCTCGATGTCGTCGAGGAAGGTTCCGGCGGTGGCGACGTCCTGGGCCGACTGTCGACCGGTGCGGAAGGTGTATTCGTTCACCCCGGTGACCGCGTCAGCCGCGGCGGGGCCCGAGAGGAAGAGCACCTGGTTCTGGCCGGCCTGCTCGGCCACCGCGAGGGCGACGCCGGACGACGCGCTGCCGGCGAGGATCTGCACGCCGTCTCCGATGAGCTCCTTGGCGATGGTCACGGCCGTATCGGGGTCGCCCACGTCGTCGCGGTAGTCGATCGTGATCTTGGTGCCGTCGACCTCGCCGGTGCCGTCGGTGGCGTAGTCCAGCCCGGCGCGGAAACCGTCGAGGTACTGCGCTCCGTACCCGGCCAGCGGGCCGGTCTCGCTCGTGATGACGCCGACGGTGACCTCGGCGGGACCGCCGTCACCGCCGTCCACATCGGCGGGTGCGTCGGCCGGCGGCGCACATGCCGTCAGGACGAGGGCAGCCGTGGCGACCACGGTTCCCAGGAGAAACTTCTTCGTAACTCGCATGTGAGTGCCTTTCACCATTGGAAGCAAACCTGAGAGCTGATTCAGGTAACGCCCATCATGCGCGGCGACGGCGGGGATGTCAACTCGCCGCGGCGCTGTGGCAATGGTCCAACGCGTCGGCGCCGTCCGTGCTCGCCGCGGCATCCGCCCTCGTCGCCTCCGTGACCCTTCTCCTCGACCGGCGCGCCCTCCGGCGCATCGACGCGCACGAGGCCGATGCCGGTGAGGTCGCCACCGCGGTCGTGGTCGGCGACGCAGCCTACCCCGCCGGCACCCCTCGGGCGAACCGCAGCGTGGCCCGTGCGCGTCAGCCGGGCGTCACCGCCATCGCCCGAGATGACCGGCGGCGACGGCGAGGACCTCTGCGAACGATCCCGCACCCGCATCGGAGACCCATCGTTCGAACGCGACGCGGAACAGCGTGACGGCGACTTCCGCCACCGTCACAGCCTCTTCCTCAGACACGCCCCGCTGGCGCAACGCGTCTGCTGCCGAGTCGGCGAGGCCGGCGAGCTTGAGGAGTTCCCGCTCTCTCAGACTCGCGTGCGAGGCGACCACGGCGTGACGCCGGCGCGTGAAGTCACGGCGAGACTCCAGCGCCTCCCCCGCAGCTGTCAGGGCCGACAGCATCGCGCAGCCGGGGTTCGCGGCCGGGTCCGGCCCGTCGGCCAGCGCGGCCAGCATCGGCTCTTCCAACAGGTTCGCGCCACCGAAGAGCACTTCACGCTTGTCCGCGAAGTGACGGAAGAACGTGCGCTCGGTGACACCCGCGGCAGCGGCGATGTCCGCGACCGAGGTCTGGTCGTAGCCCTCCGCAGTGAACAGCTCCATCGCTGCGTTCAGCAGTCGATCCTGCGCACCGGCTTCCCAACGAGGCATGGCCCCCATCCTATCGCAACGATGTCAGGCTGTGACATCATCGTGCTAGCGTGTATGTGACGTCAGTTTCTGACATCACGATGCAGTCGATCCACTGCGTCGCCGACATGAAAGGACATACGTATGCGCGTCTTCGTTACCGGCGCCTCAGGCCACCTGGGTTCCGCCGTCGTCCCCGAGCTCCTGCAGGCGGGCCACCAGGTCGTGGGCCTGGCGCGTTCCGACGCCTCCGCGGCCGCACTCGAGGCGTCCGGGGCCACGGCCCATCGTGGCGACCTCGATGATCTCGACGGCCTGTCGTCGGCAGCCGCTGCTGCCGACGGGGTGATCCATCTGGCCTTCAAGCACGATCTGATGTTCGCGGGCGACTTCGCCGGCGCCGTATCGGCGGACCTGCGTGTGATCGACGCCCTCGGCGGCGCGCTCGCAGGCACAGGGAAGCCCCTTGTCGGCACCTCCGGCACGGCGCTGTTCGCCCTCGCGGGCTTCGCGGACACCCTCACCGAGGCCGACACGCGTATCGCCGGGCCGCGGATCGATGCCGAGAACGCGGTGATCGCCCTCGCATCGCGCGGCGTGCGCGCAAGCGTGGTTCGCCTGCCCCCCAGCGTGCACAGCCATGGTGACCGCAACGGCTTCATCCCCACGTTGATCACCGCCGCACGCGACAAGGGGTTCTCCCCGTACATCGGCGACGGCACGAATCGATGGCCCGCCGTGCACACGCTGGACGCGGCTCGTCTGTATCGGCTCGCGCTGGAGTCCGCACCCGCCGGGTCACGTCTGCACGCCGTGGCTGACGAGGGCGTGACCTTCCGTCAGATCGCCGAGGCGATCGGCCGCGGCACGAACCTGCCGGCGATCGAGGTCCCCGCAGAGCAGGCTGAGGAGCATTTCGGCGTCCTCGCCGGCCAGGCCGCCAGCGATGGCCATGCGACCAGCACGCTGACCCGCGCACTCGTCGACTGGGCACCAGCGCAACCCGGCCTCATCGATGACCTCTCGCAGGGCCACTACTTCGCCACCGCCGACGTCGACGCGCGACGCGGATAGCCACCTCACCCCGACGCGGACACCTCGTGGGGCCCTGCCCCGAACAACGCCAGAG
>JAEXHA010000014.1 GCA_023450335.1 Actinomycetes bacterium
GCCCGCCGCCGACGCGTCTGCGGCGGACGAGAAGCCCGCCGCCGCTGAGAAGCCCGCCCGCGCCCCGCGCGGCCGCCGTGCCGGCACCAAGACGGCCGAGACAGTCGACGACACCGCCGCCAAGGCCACCGCCGACGCGAGCGATGCAGCCGCCAAGGGCGACGATGCCAAGACCGACGCCGACGGCGCCGCCAAGACCGACACCGACGGCGCCGCCAAGGGCAGTGCCGACAAGGCCACCGAGTCGGACGCCGGCAAGGCGGCCGAGGGCGACAAGCCCGCCGACGCCGACAAGTCGGACGACAACGACGAGGGCTCGGGCCGCTCGCGCAGCCGCAGCCGCAACCGCAACCGCAACCGCAATGGTCAGAAGGACGGCCAGAAGGACGGCCAGAACGACGACAAGCAGTCCGACGACGGCGACAACGGCGGCAACCAGAACCGTAACCGGCAGCGCAACAAGCGACGCGGCCCCGGCGGCGACGAGTTCGAGCCCGAGATCGGCGAGGACGACGTCCTGATCCCGATCGCCGGCATCCTCGACGTCCTCGACAACTACGCGTTCGTGCGCACGACCGGCTACCTGCCCGGCACCAGCGATGTCTACGTCTCGCTGGGCCAGGTGAAGAAGTACAACCTGCGCAAGGGCGACGCGGTCGTCGGTGCGATCAAGCAGCCGCGCGAGGGCGAGCAGTCCAGCCGTCAGAAGTACAACGCGCTCGTCAAGGTCGACTCGATCAACGGACTGTCGGTCGACGACGCCGCCGGCCGCGTCGAGTTCGGTGCGCTCACCCCGCTGTACCCCCAGGAGCGCCTGCGCCTGGAGACCGCGCCCGAGAAGCTGACCCAGCGCATCATCGATCTGGTCGCCCCGATCGGCAAGGGCCAGCGCGGCCTCATCGTTGCGCCGCCCAAGGCCGGCAAGACCATCGTGCTGCAGCAGATCGCCAACGCGATCGCGATCAACAACCCCGAGGTCCACCTCATGGTGGTGCTGGTCGACGAGCGGCCTGAAGAGGTCACCGACATGCAGCGCACCGTGAAGGGTGAGGTCATCGCCTCGACCTTCGACCGCCCGGCCGAGGACCACACGACCGTCGCTGAGCTCGCCATCGAGCGCGCCAAGCGGCTCGTCGAGCTCGGTCGCGACGTCGTCGTGCTGCTCGACTCGATCACGCGTCTGGGCCGCGCCTACAACATCTCGGCACCCACCAGCGGCCGTGTGCTCACCGGTGGTGTCGACGCGTCGGCGCTGTACCCGCCCAAGCGGTTCTTCGGGGCCGCGCGCAACATCGAGAACGGCGGATCGCTCACGATCCTGGCCACGGCGCTCGTGGAGACCGGGTCCAAGATGGACGAGGTCATCTTCGAGGAGTTCAAGGGCACCGGCAACAGCGAGCTGCGCCTGAACCGCCAGCTTGCCGACAAGCGCATCTTCCCGGCCGTCGACGTCAATGCGTCGTCCACCCGCCGCGAAGAGATGCTGCTGTCCAGCGACGAGGTCAAGATCACCTGGAAGCTGCGTCGCGCCCTCGCCGGTCTCGACCCGCAGCAGGCTCTCGAAGTGGTTCTGGGCAAGCTCAAGGAGACGCAGTCCAACGTCGAGTTCCTCGTGCAGATGCAGAAGTCGATGCCCGCGCCCGCGCGTGACAGCCACGGCGGCGGCCACAGCCACGGGCACGAGAACAACATCCGCTGAGCGGAGCGACGGTGTTCGAGTCGGTCCAGGGGCTGATCGCGGAGCACAAGGCCGTGCAGGAGGAGCTCTCCGACCCGGCTGTGCACGCGGACGCCGCGCGCGCCAAGCGCGTGAACCGGCGCTATGCCGAGCTCTCGAAGATCGTCGCAGCCCACGAGGCGTGGACCGCGGCATCCGATGACCTCGACGCCGCGCGCGAGCTCGCGCGAGAGGACGAGGCGTTCGCCGCCGAGATCCCGTCACTCGAGGCGGGTCTGGCCGAGGCGCAGGAGAAGCTGCGGCGCCTGCTGATCCCGCGCGACCCGGACGACGCCCGTGACGTGATCATGGAGATCAAGGCGGGGGAGGGCGGGGCCGAATCGGCTCTGTTCGCCGCCGACCTGCTGCGCATGTACCTGCAGTACGCGGCTTCGAAGGGCTGGAAGACCGAACTGCTCGAGCGCAACGAGAGTGACCTGGGCGGTTACAAGGACGTGCAGGTCGCGATCAAGGGCTCGTCGAGCGACCCGGCGCAGGGCGTGTGGGCGCACCTGAAGTACGAGGGCGGCGTGCACCGCGTGCAGCGCGTGCCGGCCACCGAGTCGCAGGGGCGCATCCACACCTCGACCACCGGCGTGCTCGTCTTTCCGGAGGTGGATGAGCCCGAAGAGGTGCAGATCGATCAGAACGATCTGAAGATCGACGTCTACCGGTCATCCGGCCCCGGAGGTCAGTCGGTCAATACGACCGACTCGGCGGTGCGCATCACGCACGTGCCGACCGGCATCGTGGTGTCGATGCAGAACGAGAAGTCGCAGCTGCAGAACCGCGAGGCAGGCATGCGGGTGCTGCGTGCCCGGCTGCTGGCCAAGCAGCAGGAGGAGCGGGATGCCGCCGCATCCGACGCCCGCCGGTCGCAGATCCGCGGCATGGACCGGTCGGAGCGGATCCGCACCTACAACTTCCCCGAGAACCGCATCGCCGATCACCGCACGGGGTACAAGGCGTACAACCTCGACCAGGTCATGGACGGCGCCCTCGAGCCGATCATCGAGTCGGCGATCGCCGCCGACGAAGAGGCCCGCTTGGCCGCCGTCGGCTCCGAGTCCTGACCCGACCGCCGTTGGCTCCGAGTCCTGACCCGAGAGGATGCCGGAGTCCGACCGGCGTGGATCCTGGCGACCCGACCGGGGCGGGCCCCTCGGCCGATCACGGCGGTGACGGCGGAAATGTCCTACGCGACGAACGGGTGGTTCGGCGATAGCGTCAACGCATGATCACGTTCTTGATCCGTGCCGCCGTCTTCGTCGTCTCGGCCGCGCTCGGGCTCATCGTCGCCGATCTGATCCTCGACGGGTTCCACATCGACTGGGGCGACTGGTGGGGGGTCGTCGTGGCCGTGCTGATCTTCGCGGTCATCCAGAGCGTGCTCGCTCCGTGGGTCTTCAGAGTCACCAAGCGGCACGCCCCGGCCATGCTCGGCGGCATCGGGATCATCTCGACCTTCGTCGCGATCGTGATCGTGGTGCTGATTCCCGGCGCAGGGCTGGGTATCTCGACCGTGCCGGCCTGGATACTCGCCCCGGTGATCGTGTGGCTCGTGACCGCCATCGCGACGTGGCTGCTGCCGCTGCTGCTGCTCAAGAAGAAGGTCGCCGCCCGCCGCGAGTGACCTCGATGCGCGTCGCCGTCCTGCCCGCGCACGTTGCCGGCCCGCCCACGTCTGTACGAGCCGCCTGGCTGCGGACCGTACACCGCTGGGCGGCTCGTACGCACGTAGGCGGCTCGCGTGAACAACGTGAAGAGCTCGCGTGAAGAACGTGAAGAACTCGCGTGAAGAACGTGAAGAAAGCGGGGACCGGGTCAGATGTAGTACTCGGGCGTGGTCAGCAGAGCGCGCGTGTCGTGACCCTCGGTGCGGCGGCGGGGCTTGGCGGGAACGCCCACGAGCACCGAGTCCGGCGGCGCGTCGTGCGTCACCACGGCGTTGGCGCCGACGACCGAGCCGGCACCGATGGTGATCGGCCCGAGGATCTTCGCGCCCGCGCCCACTGCGACACCGTCGCCGAGGGTGGGGTGCCTCTTGCCGCCGTCGCGGGTGCGACCGCCGAGGGTGACCCCGTGGTAGAGCATGACGTCGTCGCCGACCTCGGCGGTCTCGCCGATGACGACCCCCATGCCATGGTCGATGAAGAACCGTCGGCCGATCATCGCACCCGGATGGATCTCGATGCCGGTCACCCAGCGGGTCAGCTGCGACAGCGCCCGCGCCGGGAAGCGGATGCCGCGACCCCACAGCGCGTGGGCGAGGCGGTACGACCAGATCGCGTGCAGCCCGGAGTAGAGCACCGCGATCTCCACGCCGCTGCGGGCGGCGGGGTCGCGCAGCTTCGCCGCTGCGACATCTTCGCGGATGCGGGCCAGGGGGCCGAGTCGGGTCATCATGCTCCTCGAAACCAGCGTACCGGGCGGCCCGCTGACGCAGCGCCGCCCGGTGAGGGGTCTGAACCGGTGCGGGTCAGTCCTCGCGCAGGTCTTCGAACAGCGCGGTCGACAGGTACCGCTCGCCGGTGTCGGGCAGGATCACGACGATGTTCTTGCCTTCGTTCTCCGGGCGTGCGGCCACCTGCAGGGCCGCCCACACCGCGGCGCCCGCCGAGATGCCCGCGAGGATGCCCTCCTTGGCGGCCAGGCCCCGCGACGTCTCGATCGCGTCGTCGAACTCGACGGTGACGACCTCGTCGTAGACGGTGGTGTCGAGGATCGGCGGCACGAAGTTCGGTCCGATGCCCTGGATCTTCGCGGGCCCGGTCGTGCCCTGCGACAGCAGCGGCGAGGCGCTCGGCTCGACAGCCACGACCTTCAGGTCGGACTTGCGCTCCTTGAGCAGGTTTCCGGCGCCGGTGATGGTGCCACCGGTGCCGATGCCGGCCACGAACACGTCGACGGCGCCGTCCGTGTCGCGCCAGATCTCCTCGCCGGTGGTCTTGCGGTGGATGGCGGCATTGGCCGCGTTCTCGAACTGGCTGGCGAGGATGGCGCCGGGGGTCGCCGCGACGAGCTCCTGCGCCTTCGCGACGGCACCCTTCATGCCGCCGGCCGGATCGGTCAATACGATCTCAGCACCGAACCGCTTCAACAGCTGGCGTCGCTCGATCGACATCGACGACGGCATCGTCAGGATGACCTTGTAGCCGCGTGCGGCGCCGACCAGCGCCAGAGCGATGCCGGTGTTGCCGCTGGTGCCTTCGATGATGGTGCCGCCGGCGCTCAGCGCCCCCGCCTCCTCGGCCGCGTCGACGATCGCGACGCCGATGCGGTCCTTCACGCTCGAACCGGGGTTGAAGTACTCGAGCTTCGCGATCACCGTTCCCGGCAGACCCTCGGAGAGCCGGTTGAGGCGGACCAGGGGAGTGTTGCCGAACGTGCTCGTGATGTCGGAGTGGATGCCGGTCATGGGCGGGCCTTTCGTACTGATCGGGTCTGCACGAGCGGCACGGGCCTGCTCGAGCGAGGCTGAGCTGATCGCCCCAGCGTACGCGCGCTCCCGGGCACACCGGCGAATGTGACGTTTCGTCACAGCTAGGCTGGTGCGCGCTCATGACATCCCTCGCCGACTCGAACGCTCCGCAGCCGCTCGCCGCGCTCCTGCGTGAGGCGACTGCCACGCTGACCGCGGCCGGGGTGCCGTCGCCCGACACCGACGCCGAGCTGCTCATCGCGCACGCGTTGGGGATGGGCCGGGGACAGCTCGCCGCCGCCGCTGTGCGCGGTGACAGAGCAGGGGATGCCGAGATGCGGCAGGTCCGGGAACTGGTCACCCGCCGCGCGGCGCGTGAACCGCTGCAGCACATCACCGGCCGCGCCGCCTTCCGCCATCTCGACCTGCGGGTCGGGCCGGGCGTGTTCGTGCCACGCCCGGAGACCGAGACGGTGGCGCAGCTGGCCATCGACGCGCTGCGAGCTGTCGGCACGCCTTCGCCGATCGCGGTCGACCTCGGCACCGGCTCGGGCGCGATCGCCCTCGCGATGGCCACCGAGGTGCCGCACGCGCGCGTGTTCGCCGCGGAGAACTCGGTCGACGCGTTCGTGTGGGCCAAGGAGAACTTCGCCGAAGTGGATGCCGGCAACACGCGCCTGGCCTTCATCGATCTCGCCGACGCGTTCGCCGAGCTCGACGGGACGGTGTCGGTTGTGGCATCCAACCCGCCCTACGTGCCGGACGACGCGATCCCGCGCGATCCTGAGGTGCGCCACTGGGATCCGCCCGCCGCGCTGTACGGCGGAGCCGACGGGCTCGACGTCGTGCGGACGCTCTCGCACGTCGCACGGCGTTTGCTGCATCCCGGAGGCACGCTCGTCATCGAGCACGGCGAGTGGCAGGGCGCGCAGATCCGCGAACTGCTGACCGCCGACGGCTGGCGCGCGACGGCGACCCACCCCGACCTCACGCTGCGCGACCGCGCCACGACAGCGATCCGCCCCTGACCTCACCACGCGCAGCGGCCGGGGCGGTCTCGACAGCGCGCAACCGTAGAATGTTGCGGATATGACTCCCGTCTTCGACTGCCGTGATGCCGGCCAGCTGCTCCCTGCGATGCGGGCTGCACGCCAGGCCATCGGCCGCGGCGAGCTCGTCGTCGTCCCCACCGATACCGTCTACGGCGTCGCCGCCGACGCGTTCAACGCGAGCGCGGTCACGCGGCTGCTCGCGGCGAAGGGACGCGGCCGCCAGTCGCCGCCCCCGGTGCTCGTCGCCGGCGTCGCGACCATGCGCGCGCTGGTGGCCGAGGTGCCCGGCCCGGTCGAAGAGCTGATCGAGGCGTTCTGGCCCGGAGGCCTCACGATCGTGCTGCCCGCGCAGCCGTCGCTGTCGTGGGACCTCGGCGACACTGCCGGCACGGTCGCGGTGCGGATGCCGGCCGAGCGCATCGCGTTGGAGCTGCTGGAAGAGTGCGGGCCGCTGGCCGTGTCGAGCGCCAACCTCACCGGCAGGCCCGCGGCCACCGCCGTGTACGAAGCAGTCGACATGCTCCGTGACAGCGTCGCGGTGTACCTCGACGGGGGACCGGTCAGCACCGGCGTGGCCTCGACCATCATCGACGCGACCGGCCTGGTCGGCGACACCCCGCGCGAGGTGCGGGTGCTGCGCGAAGGCGCGGTCGATCGTGCCGCGCTGCGCGGGGTACTCGGCGACCTGCTGGAGGCGGATCCCGACCCCGGCGGCGACACGTGAAGCACTACATCTTCACGGTCATCCTGACCGGAGCGTTCACCCTCGCCTTCACGTGGATCGTGTGGCGCGTGAGCATGCGCTACAAGCTGTACCCCGGCATCCGCGAGCGTGACGTGCACAAGACCCCCAAGCCGCGCTTGGGCGGGGTCGGCATGTTCCTCGGGTTCACCGGCATGTTCCTGGTGTCGTCGCAAGTGCCGTACTTCGACATCATCTGGCAGAAGCCACAGGTGATGTGGGCGATCTACGCGGCGACGGCGCTCATCGTCGTGATCGGCGTCGCCGACGACCTGTGGGATCTGGACTGGCTGATCAAGCTGGGCGTGCAGTTCCTCGCCGCCGGCATCGTGGTGGGCTTCGGCGGCGTGCAGCTGTTCGTGATCCCGCTGGGCAGCCAGGTGCTGCTGTCGAGCTGGCAGAGCTTCATGCTCTCGGTGTTCGCCATCGTGATCGTCATGAACGCCGTCAACTTCATCGATGGCCTCGACGGGCTCGTCGCCGGTGTCGCTCTCATCGCCAACGGCATCTTCTTCGTCTACACCTACCTCGTCGCGCGGGACACCGGCATCGACAGCTACTCCAGCCGCGCGTCGTTCATCGCGATCGTGCTGGTGGGCGTGTGCATCGGCTTCCTCCCGCTGAACTGGAACCCGGCACGGCTGTTCATGGGCGATTCGGGCGCGCTGATGCTGGGGTTGCTCATGGCCGTCTCGGCGATCGGATTCACCGGACAGCTCGACCCCGGCCTTCTGGGAGACAACGATGTGTTCGGCCGCTCGCAGCTGCTGGGTGCCTTCATCCCGATTCTGCTGCCGTTGGTGGTGGTGCTGCTCCCGCTGATGGACTTCGGCATGGCCGTCGTACGGCGCATGTCGCGGGGCAAGTCGCCTTTCAGCCCCGACCGCAAGCACCTGCACCATCGCATGCTCGACATGGGGCACTCCGATCGGGCGGCTGTGGTCATCTTCTACGCGTGGACGACGGTCGTGAGCCTGGCCGTACTGTTGATGTACATCGGCACGACCGCCGACTGGCAGTGGGGGTACTGGCCGGGGGTCGCGTACCTCGTCGTCGGTGTTCTCGCCTGCCTCGTGGTGACCCTCACTCCTTCGCGGCCCGTGCCGGCCGTGGCATCCACACCTATCGAACAGGAACAGCCCTCATGAGCAGCCAGAGCCTCTCCAGCAACCGCATCCTGCGCACGACCCTGCTGTGGTCGGCTGCCGTCACCGCCGTGCTCGCCATCGCCGGCGCGATCATCGGCTATGCGGTCGCGGGGATGCCGGGGCTGTGGAGCGCGTTGATCGCCATCGTGCTCGCAGCTGTCTTCCTGTCGCTAACGGCGGTGACGATCCTCGTCGCGAACCGCTGGTACGGAGATCCGCTGTTCGTCCCGATCTTCTTCGGTGCGGTCATGGGCGGCTGGCTGCTGAAATTCGTCGCGTTCCTCGTCACGCTGTTCGTCCTGCGGGGGCAGGACTGGCTGCACCCGGCCGTGTTCGTGGTGGCACTGATCGCGGGGGTCGTGGCATCCCTCATCATCGACGTCACCGTCATGCTGCGGCTGCGGGTCCCGCATGTCAGCGACGTCGCGCTGCCCACCGCTGCCGACATCGACGAACCCGGTGACGACGAGCCGGATCCGGAGGTAAAGACCGCCCCCGAGGCCTGATAGGCTGAAACCCGCGCCCGCTCGCGTTCCCGCCGAGCGACTGCGCACTCACGCTCACCGACCATCGTTGCCTCGGTCCACACCGATGCCCCGAAGCTGGAGCCAGCGCTGTTTACTGAAGCTGCGACCCTGATCGCCAAGACCGCCGAGAGCGGACCCGAGTTCCATGGTCCGTCCGTGGACGAATTCTTCCCGGAGGCCGTCCTCCAGATCGGCGATCTGGTCATCAACCGGATCCACATCATCCAGTTCCTGGCGACCGCCGCGGTCGTCCTGATCTTCTGGCTGGGCACCCGGCGCATGACCGTGGTCCCCGGGCGTTTCCAGAGCATCGTGGAGATGGGCCTGGACTTCGTGCGCATCAACATCGCCGAAGACCTCCTGGGCAAGAAGGACGGGCAGCGCTTCCTGCCGATCCTGACGACGATCATGTTCATGGTCCTGTTCATGAACCTGACCGGCATCATCCCGTTCCTGAACATCGCGGGCACCAGCATCATCGCGGTGCCGCTGCTGCTGGCCGTCATCAGCTACGTCACCTTCATCTACGCAGGTCTGAAGAAGAGCCCCAAGGGCTTCGTGAAGAACTCGCTGTTCCCCTCGGGTGTGCCGCCGTTCCTCTACATCATCGTCACGCCGCTCGAGTTCATCTCGACCTTCCTGGTGCGCCCGGTGACGCTGACGCTCCGACTTCTCATGAACATGATGGTCGGGCACCTCATGCTGGTCCTGTTCTTCGCGGCCACGCACTTCTTCCTCATCGACATGGGCGGCTGGTGGTCGGCACTGGCGGCGGGATCGCTCGCCTTCGGCCTCGCCTTCACTGTCTTCGAGATCCTGGTGGCCGCCCTCCAGGCCTACGTCTTCACCATCCTCACCGCGGTCTACATCCAGCTCGCGGTGGCAGAAGAGCACTGAGCGGGCGGGCTCAAGCCCTCCCACCCAACCGAAAGGAAAACACCCCGTGGACGCAACTACGGTTCTGGCCGCTGTCAACCTCGACGTGACCGGTTCGCTCGCGACGCTCGGCTACGGCCTGGCCGCCATCGGTCCGGCCATCGGCGTGGGCATCGTCGTCGGAAAGACGATCGAGGGCGTCGCCCGTCAGCCCGAGCTGGCCGGCCGCCTGCAGGTTCTGATGTGGATCGGTATCGCCTTCACCGAGGCGCTCGCCTTCATCGGCATCGCCACCGCCTTCATCTTCGGCTACTGATCCCGCACACCTGACGTAAGGAGACAGGATGCTCAACGCTCTTGTCGCGTACGCCGCGGAGGCGGAGGCGGAGCACAACCCGCTCATCCCTGCGTGGTACGACATCATCTGGTCGGCCGTCTGCTTCGTGGTCATCCTGTTCGTCTTCTGGAAGGTCGCCCTCCCGAAGATGCAGGACCTGCTCGACGCGCGCGCCGCCGCCATCGAGGGGAACATCGCCAAGGCCGATGAGGCCCAGCGCAAGGCCGAAGCCGCGCTCGAGGAGTACACCTCGCAGCTGGCCGAAGCGCGCAAGGAGGCGGGAGAGATCCGCGACGCCGCCCGCGAGGACGGCAAGAAGATCGTCGCGGAGGCCAAGGACGCGGCATCCAGCGAAGCGGCACGCCTGACGGCCGCCGCGCACACGCAGATCGAAGCCGAGCGCCAGACCGCGCTCGTCTCGCTGCGCAGCGAGGTCGGCACGCTGGCCCTCGACCTGGCCGGTGGGGTCATCGGTGAGACGCTCTCCGACGACGCGAAGGCACAGGCCGTGGTCGACCGCTTCCTGGCCGACCTCGAGGCCTCCGAGAAGGCGGCGAAGTAATGGGCAGCGCGACCACTCAGGCGCTTGCGGCTTCGACCGCGGCGCTGGACGCCGCGAGCGGCATCGACCTCGACGTCGCCCGTGAACTGTTCGCTGCGGCGCGCGCCCTGGGCGACACGTCGCAGTTGAGCGGCGCGCTCTCCGCCGCCGTCGCGCCCGCTGAGGCGCGTGCGAAGGTCGTCGCCGATGTCTTCGCCGGTGCCCGTCCAGCCACCGTGGCGCTGCTCAGCACCGTCGCCGCACAGCGCTGGTCGTCCACGGACGACCTCGTGAGCGGTGTCGAAGAGCTCGCCATCCGTGCCACCGCGGTCGCGTCGCCGACCGTCGACCTCGATGCCGAGCTGTTCGAGGTGGCGCGTGCCGTCGCCGGCAACCCCGAGCTCGAGCTTGCACTGGGCAGTCGTCTGGGCGATGCCGACGCCAAGGGTGGACTCATCGAGTCGATCCTGTCGGGTCGGGCGAGCGAGGCGACGACACTGATCGTGTCGTCGCTCGTGCAGCGGCCTCGTGACCGCCGGGTCCGTGCGCTGCTCACGCGAGCGCTCGAACTGGTGGCAGACCAGCGCGGTCGCACGGTCGCGATCGTGCACGCAGCTCGTGACCTCAGCGACGCGCAGGTCTCGCGCCTGCGCACCGTGCTCGGTCAGCGCTACGGCACCGACGTGGCGCTCAACATCGTCATCGACCCCACGGTCGTCGGCGGTGTGCGTGTGGAGATCGGCGACGATGTGATCGATGCCACCGTCTCATCCCGTCTCGGCGACCTGCGTCAGCGGCTGGCCGGCTAGAACTTCCCGCTCCACCGGGAGCGGACACGGCAGGGCAGGCGCCCTCCGACAGACATAGAAGGAACACCATGGCAGAACTGTCCATCAGCCCCGACGTCATCCGTGACGCGCTGAAAGACTTCGTCGCGGCGTATGAGCCGACGGCCGCGGCCGCGACCGAGGTCGGCACCGTCGTGGACGCCGCAGACGGCATCGCCCACGTCGAGGGACTGCCCGGCGTCATGGCGAACGAGCTCGTGCGCTTCGATAACGGCGTGGAGGGTCTCGCACTGAACCTCGACGAGGACGAGATCGGCGTCGTCGTGCTCGGTGACTTCTCCGGCATCGAGGCGGGCCAGAAGGTCACGCGCACCGGTGAGGTCCTCTCCGTCGCCGTCGGCGACGGCTACCTCGGCCGCGTCGTCGACCCGCTCGGCAACCCCATCGACGGCCTCGGCGAGATCGCCACCGAAGGTCGCCGCGCGCTCGAGCTGCAGGCGCCGGGCGTCATGCAGCGCAAGAGCGTGCACGAGCCGATGCAGACCGGCGTCAAGGCGATCGACGCGATGATCCCCGTCGGCCGTGGACAGCGTCAGCTGATCATCGGCGACCGTCAGACCGGCAAGACCGCGCTGGCGATCGACACGATCATCAACCAGAAGGACAACTGGGAGTCCGGCGACGTCGACAAGCAGGTCCGCTGCATCTACGTCGCGATCGGCCAGAAGGGCTCGACCATCGCGTCGGTCAAGGGCGCGCTCGAAGACGCCGGAGCCATGGAGTACACCACGATCGTGGCCGCTCCGGCATCCGACCCCGCCGGCTTCAAGTACCTCGCCCCGTACACCGGCTCGGCCATCGGTCAGCACTGGATGTACGGCGGCAAGCACGTGCTCGTCATCTTCGACGACCTGTCGAAGCAGGCCGAGGCCTACCGTGCCGTCTCGCTGCTGCTGCGCCGCCCGCCGGGGCGTGAGGCCTACCCGGGTGACGTGTTCTACCTGCACTCGCGTCTGCTCGAGCGGTGCGCGAAGCTGTCGGACGAGCTCGGCGCCGGTTCGATGACGGGTCTGCCGATCATCGAGACGAAGGCCAATGACGTCTCGGCCTACATCCCGACCAACGTCATCTCGATCACCGACGGTCAGATCTTCCTGCAGTCCGATCTGTTCAACGCGAACCAGCGACCCGCCGTCGACGTGGGTATCTCGGTCTCGCGTGTCGGTGGTGACGCTCAGGTCAAGTCGATCAAGAAGGTCTCCGGCACGCTCAAGCTCGAGCTGGCCCAGTACCGGTCGCTCGAAGCGTTCGCGATGTTCGCCTCCGACCTCGACGCGGCTTCGCGCCGTCAGCTCGAGCGCGGTGCGCGCCTGACCGAGCTGCTCAAGCAGCCGCAGTACTCGCCGTACCCGGTGGAGGAGCAGGTCGTCTCGATCTGGGCCGGCACCAACGGCAAGCTCGACACGATCGAGGTCGAGGACGTGCTGCGCTTCGAGCGCGACCTGCTCGACTACCTGAAGCGCAACACGACGATCCTCGACCGTCTCCGTGACTCGAACGTCCTCGACGACGACACCGTCGCCGAGCTCGAGAAGGTCACCGACGCGTTCATCCTGGAGTTCCAGGGCGGCAAGGGCCAGGCCATCAACAAGCCGGGTCACGAAGAAGTCGCCGCAGCTCACGAAGAAGACGTGAACCAGGAGAAGATCGTCAAGGGCCGCCGCGGCTGAGCGTCTGAGGAGAAGAATCCATGGGCGCACAACTCCGGGTCTACAAGCAGAAGATCGCCTCTGCCCAGACCACGAAGAAGATCACGAAGGCGATGGAGCTCATCGCGGCTTCGCGTATCCAGAAGGCGATGGGGCGCGTGCGCGCTTCGTCTCCCTTCGCGCGAGCCGTGACGCGCGCCGTCTCCGCCGTCGCGACGCACTCGAACACCGTCCACCCGCTCACGCAGGAGCGTGAGGTCATCCGGCGCTCCGCCGTGGTGATCTTCGCTTCCGACCGCGGCCTGGCCGGCGCGTTCAACTCGCAGATCCTCCGTGAGGGTCTGCAGCTGGGCGAGCTGCTCAAGTCGCAGGGCAAGGACGTGGCGTACTACCTCGTCGGGCGCAAGGCGGTGGGCTTCTTCCAGTTCCGCCGCATCACCGCTGCCGGCGAGTGGGTGGGCGACACCGACACGCCGCACTTCAACACGGCGGAGCAGATCGCGGGCGCCCTGCTGGACGCCTACGACCGCACAGGTGAGGATGCGACCGGCGTGGACGAGATCCACCTCGTGTACAACCGCTTCGTCAGCATGATGACGCAGTCGCCCGAGACCGTGCGCCTGCTTCCGCTGGAGGTCGTCGAGGCCGACGAGGCCGAGACCGCGTCGAGCAGCGTCTACCCGCTGTACGAATTCGAGCCCAGTGCCGAGGTCGTGCTGGACGCGCTGCTGCCGGTGTACGTGCAGAGCCGCGTGTTCAACGCGCTCCTGCAGTCGTCGGCGGCCAAGCACGCCGCGACGCAGAAGGCGATGAAGTCCGCCAGCGACAACGCCGACAAGCTCATCACCGACTACACCCGCCTGCGCAACAACGCGCGTCAGGCCGAGATCACTCAGCAGATCGCCGAGATCGTCGGCGGCGCCGACGCTCTGGCGTCGGGCAAGTAAGACCACACCGAAAGAGACAGAGAATGACTGCCACAGCCGAGAAGGCCGAAACCACGGTCGTCGGTCGCGGCGCGCGCGTCACCGGCCCGGTCGTCGACATCGAGTTCCCGCACGACTCGATTCCCGACATCTACAACGCGCTCAAGACGACGATCACGATCGGCGACGACTCCACCGAGATCACGCTCGAGGTCGCCCAGCACCTGGGTGACGACCTCGTCCGCGCCATCTCCCTGAAGCCCACCGACGGCATGGTCCGCGGCCAGGAGGTGCGCGACACGGGCGGCCCCATCACGGTGCCCGTCGGCGACGTCACCAAGGGTCGCGTGTTCAACGTCACCGGTGACGTCCTCAACGCCGAGCCGGGCGAGACGATCGAGGTCACCGAGCGCTGGGGCATCCACCGCCAGGCGCCGAACTTCGACCAGCTCGAGTCGAAGACCCAGATGTTCGAGACCGGCATCAAGGTCATCGACCTTCTCACCCCGTACGTGCAGGGTGGAAAGATCGGCCTGTTCGGCGGTGCCGGTGTCGGCAAGACCGTCCTCATCCAGGAGATGATCCAGCGCGTTGCGCAGGACCACGGTGGTGTGTCGGTGTTCGCCGGTGTCGGCGAGCGCACGCGTGAGGGCAACGACCTGATCCACGAGATGGAAGAGGCCGGTGTCTTCGACAAGACCGCCCTCGTGTTCGGTCAGATGGACGAGCCGCCGGGGACGCGTCTTCGCGTCGCGCTGTCGGCCCTGACCATGGCCGAGTACTTCCGCGACGTGCAGAAGCAGGACGTGCTGCTGTTCATCGACAACATCTTCCGCTTCACGCAGGCCGGCTCCGAGGTCTCGACGCTGCTGGGCCGTATGCCCTCGGCCGTGGGCTACCAGCCCAACCTCGCCGACGAGATGGGTGTGCTCCAGGAGCGCATCACCTCGACGCGTGGCCACTCGATCACCTCGCTGCAGGCGATCTACGTGCCCGCCGACGACTACACCGACCCGGCCCCGGCCACCACGTTCGCCCACCTGGACGCGACGACCGAGCTGAGCCGTGAGATCGCGTCGAAGGGGCTGTACCCGGCCGTCGACCCGCTGAGCTCGACCAGCCGCATCCTCGACCCGCGCTACATCGGTGAGGACCACTACCGCGTGGCCACCGCCGTTAAGCAGATCCTGCAGAAGAACAAGGAGCTGCAGGAGATCATCGCGATCCTCGGTGTCGACGAGCTCTCTGAAGAGGACAAGGTCGTCGTGTCCCGCGCACGCCGCATCCAGCAGTTCCTCTCGCAGAACACCTACATGGCGAAGAAGTTCACTGGTGTTGAGGGCTCCACCGTCCCGATCAAGGAGACCATCGAGTCGTTCGACGCGATCGTCAAGGGCGACTTCGACCACGTGGCCGAGCAGGCGTTCTTCAACGTCGGCGGCATCAGCGACGTCGAAGAGCGCTGGGCGCAGATCCAGAAGGAGAACGGCTGACATGGCACTGACGGTCACGCTCGTCTCCGCCGAGGCGGAGGTCTGGAACGGTGAGGCCAGCCTCGTCGTCGCCAAGACCGTCGAGGGCGAGATCGGGTTCATGACCGGACACGAGCCCGTCCTCGCGATCCTCGCCGAGGGCCAGGTCCGCATCACGCAGACCGACGGCACCAAGGTGATCGCTGACGCGCACTCGGGCTTCCTGTCGATGGAGGGCGACGAGCTCACCATCGTGGCCGGGCACGCCGCGCTCACTTCCTGAAAACACACGACGACGCCGTCCGGATCCGTCCGGGCGGCGTTCGTCGTCTGCGGAGACTTCGATGCTGATCCTGCTGCCACCGTCCGAGACCAAGCGCCCCGGCGGGGATGGCGCACCGCTGGCCATCGATCGGCTGGCCCTGCCGTCGCTGCACGGCCAGCGCGACACCGTGGTCGATGCGCTCATCGCGCTCAGCGCCGATCCCGACCGTGCGGCGCGGGTGCTGAAGCTGTCGGAGCGGCAGCGCGGCGACGTCGCCCACAACGCCGCCCTGCGCACGGCGCCGACCATGCCGGCCGTCGACCGGTACACCGGCGTCCTGTTCGACGCGCTCGACGCCGCGACCCTGCCCGCGGCGGCCCGCCGCTGGCTGGGCGCCCACGTGCTCATCCACTCGGCGCCGTTCGGGCCCGTCGGCGCCCTCGACGGCATCCCGATGTATCGGCTGGCGGCCGGTACATCGGTGCCCGACCTGCCGCCACTGCGCCGGCTGTGGGCGGCGCCGGTGACCGCGGCACTCGATGAGGAGCCGGGCCGCTTCGTTCTCGATCTGCGCTCGGAGGCCTATGCGGCACTGGGCCCCGTGCCGGCAGGTAAGTCGGGTGCGTACGTGCGGGTGGTCACCGATGGGCCCGACGGCGCGACGCGTGCACTCAACCACTTCAACAAGCACGCGAAGGGCGCGCTAGTGCGTGCCCTGGCACTGAGCCGGCCCCGCTGCGAGAGCGCGGACGCGTTACGACGGTGGGCCGACGAGGCGGGGTGGATGCTACGCCCCGGCGCCGACGGAGAGCTCGAGCTGGTCGTCTGAGGCTTAGCGGCTCCCGGTGATGACGCGCCGAGAGTCAGCCACTCGCAAAGGGTTGCGAGATAATCGTCAGCCGACGATCTCATCCAGGTACGCGATTCCGTCGAACTCGGACAGTTCACAGTCCTCTGCGATCGAGGGCCACGACAGCTCGTCCGGCTCGAAGAGTCCTCCCGCAGCTTCGATGTGGTCCCCAAGAGCGATCGCGCTCCCGCTGGGTGGGACCACAGCGTCTTCTCCTTGGATAGTTCCGTGCGGCCACACCACGAGATAATTGCGGTCACCGGGCACGGCCAGCGCGTAGCATCCTGCCAACAATTCCAGTTCGCCGGTCACGCTCGCCGCACGCACCACATCATTCTGTTCCTGGACGAGGAGCGGCGGTCGATCACCGACTTCGGAACAGCCGCTGAGTGTGTAAGACAGGGCGGCAACAACCAGAAGTGCAGAAATTGCGATCTAACGACCCAGACGTCAAGAACCAGATAGTTGTCGGGTCTACGGGCGCCGTACGGGCAATCACAGCCAGTGCCTACCCCACGAACGGCATGTCTTTGTGCAATTACGGCAAGACACGCGCGGGATACCAATGCACGACGGTTCGCGACCTCAGTGTCTCATTCTGGGTCGATTGGGAACCGGAGAACCGCGATCGGTGTGCACTTTGGGAAGTATGGAGCAAGGGCCACCTTCTCCGGCGTTCGATTTGCCCAGTCCATCTTGGGCGTGTCGGTCATCACGAGCTGACCATGAGGATCTCTTGGAGATCCGTGCGGATCTCCTCTAGCTTCTACCACGTGTTGTGCGCAGGCGCGGGTGATTCCTTGGGCCGCTTGACGAGTTAGTCGCGTCGAGCGCCACCAACGTGAAACGTTGTGGCCGCTTCGGTACCGCCACAGGCCGTCGTGACGCCGTCGCGGCCACGTGATTCGCGCAGTCGAAGGTGTGACCTGACCGGTTCGCTGACAGCGCACGTCCTCGAGTTGAGCCGCGCGGGCGACCGGCGTAGCGTCGATCCTCGCGTGCGGTGCGTCTGCACGACGGAAAGGGAACCTCGTGCTCGGCAGACTACTCGTGCGCTATCTGCGCCCCGCCTGGCCATTGATTCTGGCGGTGATCGTCTTTCAGCTGGCACAGTCCATCGCCTCGCTGCAGCTGCCCACGCTCAACGCCGACATCATCGACAAGGGCGTCGTCGTCGGTGACATCGATTTCATCTGGCGCACCGGCGCCGTGATGCTGGGCGTGAGCCTCGTACAGGTGATCTGTGCGATCGTCGCCGTCTACTTCGGGTCGCGGCTGGCCATGGCCATGGGCCGCGATCTGCGCGATGCGCTGTTCCATCGCGTGGTGGGGTTCTCGCAGCGCGAGGTCGGCCAGTTCGGTGCGCCGTCGCTCATCACCCGCAACACGAACGACGTGCAGCAGGTGCAGATGCTGGTGCAGATGTCGGCGACGATCATGGTGTCGGCGCCGATGCTGGCCATCGGCGGCATCATCATGGCAATTCGTCAGGATGCCGGACTGTCGTGGCTCATGGTCGCTGCTGTGCCGGTGCTGTTGATCATCGTCGGGCTGATCGTGGTGCGGATGGTGCCGGCGTTCACGCAGATGCAGGCGCGCATCGACCGGGTCAACCAGGTCATCCGCGAGCAGCTGACCGGCATTCGCGTCGTGCGCGCCTTCGTGCGCGAAGACCACGAGCATGCCCGGTTCGAGCGAGCCAGCGGCGACGTCATGGACACGGCGCTGCGCGCCGGCAACCTGATGGCGATCATGTTCCCCGCCGTCATGCTCGTGATGAACGTCTCCAGCGTCGCGGTGATCTGGTTCGGCGCCTTCCAGGTGCAGAACGAGGGCGTGCAGATCGGCACTCTGTTCGCGTTCCTCAACTACCTCATGCAGATCCTCATGGGCGTCATGATGGCCACCTTCATGTTCGTCATGATCCCGCGGGCCGCAGTATGTGCCCGCCGCATCGGCGAAGTGCTCGACACCGAACCGTCAGTGAAGGCACCCGGCGAGCCGGTCGCCGTGCTCGCCGGGGCCGGCCGGGTCGAGTTCGACGCGGTCGAGTTCATCTACCCGGGCGCCGAGGACGCCGTGCTGCACGACATCAGCTTCACCGTCGAGCCCGGCACCACTACGGCCATCATCGGGTCGACCGGGTCGGGCAAGACGACCCTCGTCGGTCTCGTCGCCCGGCTGTTCGACGTCACCGGGGGAGCGGTGCGTCTCGACGGTGCAGACGTGCGACGCCTCGACCCCGACGATCTGTGGCGGCGCATCGGACTCGTGCCGCAGCGCGCGTTCCTGTTCGCCGGAACAGTGGCATCCAATCTTCGATACGGTGACCCCGACGCCACCGATGACGACTTGTGGCGGGCGCTGGAACTGGCCCAGGCGAAGGACTTCGTCGTCGCCCTCCCTGAGGGACTCGACGCGCCGATCGCGCAGGGAGGCACGAACGTGTCGGGCGGGCAGCGGCAGCGGCTCGCGATCGCCCGGGCACTGGTGAAACGGCCCGAGCTGTACATCTTCGACGACTCGTTCTCGGCCCTCGACCTGCGAACGGATGCCGCGCTGCGGCGTGCACTGGACACCCACCTGCCTGAGGCGACCCGCATCGTCGTGGCCCAACGCGTGTCGACTGTGCAGTCCGCGGACCAGATCATCGTGCTCGACCACGGGCGGATGGTCGGGCGCGGCACACATGACGAACTGCTCGAGGTCAGCGAGACCTATCGCGAGATCGTCGAGTCGCAGCTGACGGCGGAGGAGGCGGCATGAGCGGTCCCGGACCCGGGCCCCGCGCGATCGCCCCCGGACAGAAGGCGCAGAACTTCGGCGCGAGCGCGAAGCGGCTGCTCGGCGAGCTGCGCACCGACATGCCCCAGCTGATCACGGTGCTGCTGCTGGGCGTGCTGTCGGTGGCGCTGTCGGTCATCGGTCCGAAGATTCTCGGCGAGGCCACGAACGTCGTGTTCGCGGGGTTCATCTCGCTGCAGATGCCCGAGGGCGTCACCCAGCAGCAGGTCATCGACCAGCTCATCGCCTCGGGCAACGCGCAGCAGGCCGACATGCTCGCGGCGATGGAGTTCACGCCGGGAGCAGGCATCGACTTCGGCTGGCTCAGCACGATCATCCTCGCGGTGATCGCGATCTACGTGTTCGCCAGCATCTTCGGCTGGCTGCAGGGCCGCATCCTCAACGGCATCGTCCAGCGCGCGATGCACCGGCTGCGCATGCAGGTCGAAGAGAAGGTGCACGCGCTGCCGCTGTCATACTTCGACCGCGTGCAACGCGGCGAGCTGCTCAGTCGCGTCACCAACGACGTCGACAACATCGGGCAGACGATGCAGCAGGCACTGTCACAGGCGGTCGTGTCGGTGCTGACCGTCATCGGCGTGCTGGTCATGATGTTCGTGTTGTCACCCCTGCTGGCGGTGATCGCACTCGTGACGGTGCCGCTCACGCTCGTCATCACCGTCGTGATCGCCAAGCGGTCGCAGAAGCTGTTCGTCGCGCAGTGGAAGGCCACCGGCATCCTCAACGCCCGTGTCGAGGAGACCTTCTCCGGGCACGCCGTCGTCAAGGTGTTCGGGCACCAGGCCGAGGCCGAGGCCGACTTCCGTGCCGAGAACGACGAGGTGTACCGGGCCAGCTTCGGCGCCCAGTTCTTGTCGGGCATCATCATGCCCGCCATGATGTTCATCGGAAACCTCGTCTACGTCGCCATCGCGGTGGTCGGCGGGCTGCAGGTCGCAGGCGGCCTCATGTCCATCGGCGACGTGCAGGCGTTCATCCAGTACTCCCGCCAGTTCACGCAGCCGCTGAGCCAACTCGGTTCGATGGCGAACCTGCTGCAGTCGGGCATCGCCAGCGCGGAGCGCGTGTTCGAGTTGCTCGACGAGGACGAGCAGACCGCAGACCCGGAGCCTGCCGAGACCGTCCCGGCCGCCGAGGGCCACCTCGCCTTCGACGGCGTCTCGTTCCGCTACACCCCCGACAAGCCACTCATCGACGGCCTGTCGCTCGACGCCCGGCCCGGCAGCACCGTGGCCATCGTCGGGCCCACGGGGGCAGGCAAGACCACGCTGGTCAATCTCATCATGCGCTTCTACGACGTCGACGCGGGCGCCATCACCCTGGGCGGTCTCGACACGCGCCGCATGACCCGCGACGACCTGCGATCGCGCACCGGCATGGTGCTGCAGGACACCTGGCTGTTCGCCGGCACCATCCGCGAGAACATCGCCTACGGCCGGCCCGACGCTACAGAGGATGAGATCGTCGCGGCGGCCACAGCCGCTTACGTCGACCGGTTCGTGCACGCCCTGCCCGATGGCTACGACACCCTGCTCGACGACGAGGCCACCAACCTGTCGGTCGGCGAGCGGCAGCTCGTCACGATCGCCCGGGCGTTCCTGTCCGATCCGCGCCTGCTCATCCTCGACGAGGCGACCAGCTCGGTCGACACCCGCACCGAGCTGCTGATCCAGCGGGCCATGTCGAAGCTGCGCGAAGACCGCACCGCGTTCGTCATCGCCCACCGGCTCTCGACGATCCGCGACGCAGACCTGATCCTCGTCATGGAGGACGGTGCGATCGTCGAGCAGGGCGCGCACGACGAGCTGCTGGTCGCGCGCGGCGCCTACTGGCGGCTGTACAACGCGCAGTTCGAGGCGCCGGTCGAGGAGGGCCTCGATCCGGTCCAGCCCGTAGGGCCCGCCCAGTAACGTGGCTGCCATGGAGATTCCCCAGCGTCGCCTCGGAGCGTCGGGCCTGCTCGTGAGCGCCGTCGGTCTCGGCTGCAACAACTTCGGCCGCGCCGGCACGGTCACTGAGTCCCTCGAAGGCACGACAGCGGTGATCGACGCGGCGATGGATGCCGGAGTCACCCTCCTGGACACCGCCGACATCTACGGGCGCGAACCCGGCCTGTCGGAGACGCTGATGGGTGAGGCGCTGCGCGGCCGGCGCGACCGGGTGGTGCTGGCGACGAAGTTCGGACACAGTGCGGTCGATGTGGGCATCTTCGGCGGCGCGCGCGGATCGCGCAGCTATGTTCGGCGTGCCGTCGAAGCCTCGCTCACCCGGCTGCAGACCGACTGGATCGATCTGTATCAGCTGCACACGCCCGACCCGGCGACGCCTATCGCCGAGACGCTCGATGTGCTGGACGACCTCGTCCGCGAGGGCAAGATCCGCTACATCGGACACTCGAACCTCGCGGGGTGGCAGATCGCCGAGGCCGAGCTGACGGCCCGCGCCGCCGGCGCGAACGCATTCATCTCGGCTCAGAATCACTACAGTCTGCTGCGACGCGCGGCCGAGCGAGAGGTGCTCCCGGCCGTCGAACGCTTCGGACTGGGATTCCTGCCGTACTTTCCCTTGCACAACGGGCTGCTCACCGGCAAGTTCACCCGGTCGGGTGGGCCGGCCGACAGTCGCATCATGCGTCAGCGACCGCAACTGCACGAGGACGCACCATGGGACGCGCTCGAGGCGTTCCAGGTGTTCTGCGACCAGCGCGGCATCAGCATGCTCGAGGCCACGATCGGGTGGCTGCTGTCGCGGCCGGCGCTGACGAGCGTGATCGCCGGTGCCACCAGTCCCGCTCAGGTCGAGGCCAATGCGGCCGCGGCCGGTGCGTGGACGCCGACGGCCGAAGATCTGACAGCCATCGACGAGCTGTTCCCTCTGGTGACCGACCCGGCGGCGTGACGACGGGCGCTGCGCGCCATGTCCACTAGAGTGTGAAGGCGCGTTGTCGTCGACCAGGGAAGGGTGGAGCGTGCCCGAGCCCACGACCCAGTCACGGACTGTCCCGGTGGCGGACGGTGCGTTGGAGTTGCGCTGGGCCGAGGTCACCGACCGGGGGCGCCGCCGTGATGTGAATCAGGACGCGGTGCTCGCGCACTATCCGCTGTTCGTCGTGGCCGACGGCATGGGCGGGCACATCGGCGGCGAGATCGCCAGCACCAGCACCGTCGAGCGACTGGCCGCCGTCGCCGAGAAGGATGCCGTCTCCCCGAAGACGATCGAGAAGGCGCTGTCCCGCGCCGTGGCCGACATCTCCGGGCATCCGGGGGCGACCGACGACGGCACCGGCACCACGGTCACCGGCGTGTACCTCGACCTCAGCGACGAAGAGCCCACGTGGGTCACGCTCAACATCGGCGACTCGCGCGTGTATCTTTTCCGCGACGACAGCCTCGCCCAGGTCACCACCGACCACTCCGTCGTGCAGGAACTCATCTCGTCCGGACGTCTCAGCCCCGAAGAGGCCGAGAACCATCCGTACGGCAACGTCATCACCCGTGCCGTCGGTCCCAGCGACGACGTCGTGCCCGATTACGTGCGCCTCGAGGTCGTCGACGGCGACCGCTTCGTGATCTGCAGCGACGGGCTCACCAAAGAGCTGACAGACTACGGCATCCTGCACTTCCTGCTGGCCCACGACGACCCCGCCGAGGCCGTCGCCGCGATGCTCGACGCCGCGCTCGAGAACGGCGGTCGCGACAACATCACGATCATCGTGCTGAACGTCGCACACGCTGTTTCCTCCCCAAACGCCGACTGACCCGGGCTGTCCACCGATCGCCTGAACCCGGCTTCGGGCCCCGCGGCGACGCGGTTGACTGTGCACGTGCGTCCCGCCGAACCCCGACCTCTGACCGCAGCGTCCGACACTGTTCCCGACGACACCGGTCCCTTACAGCTGCCCGCACCGCCGGCACCTGCGCCCCGCCCCCCGTTGCCGGTGATGGCGGCCATCGTCCCGGTCGTCGGGGCGGTTGTGCTGTGGCAGCTCACCGGATCGGTGTTCGCCCTCTGGTTCGCGGCACTCGGACCGCTCATGGCCGCGGCGTCGCTGCTCGATGGCCTGCGCAGCACGCGCCGTGCTCGCCGCGCCGCCGCTCGCGACACCGCCACCGCGCTCGATCGCGCCGCCGACACCCTGCGCCGGCGCCACGATCGCGAATGTCGTCGACGGTGGGCGCAGCACCCGGATGCGGCACGCCTGGCGGGCACCGGCGACGACGTCTGGCGTACAGTGCCGGGCCGTGCCGAGGTGATCGTCGTGGGGAGGGGCGCGGATGCCAGTGGCGTCACCGTCACCGGCGGTGACGACAGCCCGCGCGTCCGCGAATTGCGGCGCCGTGCCGCGCACCTGGACGACGCCCCCGTGACAGTGCCGTTGACGGCCGGGATCGCGGTTGTCGGGCCGGCGATGCCGGCACGCGCCATCGTGCGCGCCCTGGCGTTACAGGTGTGCTTGGCGCACCCGCCGGGTACCGTCCACGTCCACGACGAGAGCACGCTCTGCCCGGAGGCGCTGCCCCATCGCCGTGGCAGTGGCGGTTCACTCGTCCTCTTCGCGGACGACGGTGTCCGGCCGATTCCCGCCGCCGTCGACATTCCGATCGTCCGTGTGGCACCGGGTGCGCCTCCGCCGCCGCGCTGCGCCGCCGTGCTCACCCTCCACAGCGTGACCGAGGCCCGACTCGACTACGCCGGCACCGCGCGGGACGTGCGCGTCGAGGCGATGTCCGCGACGCAGGCGACAGCCGTCTCCGACGCTCTCCGCGAGCGGGCGATGACGCTCAGCGGTTCGCCCGAGCAGGCGGGCACGCTCGCATCGCTGCTGTCCGCAGCCCCGACCGCACAGCCGCGCGCATTGGCGGCCCCGATCGGAGTGCGGGCCGGACGCCCTGCTGTCATCGATCTCGTCGCCGATGGACCCCACGCGATCGTCATCGGGGTCACCGGCTCCGGGAAGAGCGAGCTGCTCACCAGCTGGGTCGTCGCGCTGTGCGCCACGCACACGCCCGCCGAGGTGTCGTTCCTGCTCGTGGACTTCAAAGGCGGGCGCACGTTCGATGCGCTCGAGCCGCTGCCGCACGTCACGGGTGTGCTCACCGATCTCGATGAGACGGCGGCGCTGCGTGCCGTCGAGAGCCTGCGCGCCGAGATCCGGCACCGTGAGCAGGTGCTCGCCGATGTCGGCGCCCGAGACGTCGGCGAGGCCGAGGGGGCGGTGGGCCGACTGGTCATCGTCGTCGACGAGTATGCGGCGCTCGTGACGGCGCACCCGAGCCTGCACGACCTGTTCGGCGATCTCGCGGCCCGGGGGAGGGCACTGGGTCTTCATCTCGTGCTCGCCTCCCAGCGCGCCGGGGGCGTCTTCCGTGATGCGGTGCTCGCCAACGCGCCGCTGCGCATCAGCCTGCGCGTGGCCGACCCTGCCGATTCCCGTGCGGTGCTGGGCACCGATGAGGCTGCGCTGCTGCCCGGGGGCGTCGACGCGATCGGCACCGCGCTGGTGCGCCGCGCCGCCGACAGTGCGGCCGGGAAGGTGCGTGTGGCCCGTTGCGAGTCCGAGACGATCGCGTCGGTCGCCGCGCGGCACAGCGGCACCCGTGCGCGGCGGCCGTGGCTGCCGGCGCTGCCGGAGCATATCGGCCTCGATGCGCTGCGCTCGCCCGGTGCGATCGTGCTCGGCTTGGCCGACGAGCCTGAGCTGCAGCGTCAGCGGCCGGTCGTGCTCGCACCGCACGAGCCAGGGTTCACCGTCGTGGGGCAGGCCGGGTCCGGGCGCACCACCGTGGTGCGGGCGGTCGCAGCCCAAGCCGCCGCCGTGCACTGGGTGGGCGGCAGCGGGGAGCAGGCGTGGGACGCGCTCACGGAGATCCCGGCTCTGCCCGAGGGTACGACGGTGCTCGTCGATGACGTCGACACGCTGTTGTCCGTGCTGCCGCCGGACTATGCGGCTGAGGCACTCGCGCACCTCGAACGCGCCGCACGCGAGGCGAGATCTCGCGGCATCCACCTGATCTTGACGGCGCGGCGACTGGGTGCCGGCGTCGCCCGGGTTGCCGATCTGCTGCCGCGCCGACTGCTGCTGGCGCTTCCCTCCCGCGCCGATCACATCGCCGCCGGTGGTGACGGCGGTGAGGCTCTCGTGGATGCCCCACCTGGTCGCGCGCGATGGGGGCGCACACTGCTGCAGGTCTGCGATCCCGGCCCTGCGCCGGTGACGTCGGCCGTCGGCGGCGGGGCGCTGTGGCATCCGGGGCGCCGCGCGACGGCCTTCGTCTCACCGGGCGGTTCGGCGACCCACACGGTGCTGCGGGCTTGGCGGGACGCGGGGGTGCCGATCCGTGCGCTCGACGACGTCGCTGCCGCGTCGGGCGGGCTCGATGCGGGCACCGTGGTGTGGGGACGTCCCGACGCGTGGCTCGCACACTGGCGGCTCCTGGCCGAAGCGCGCGGCGGCGCCGACCTGCTCATCGATACGGCGTGCGCGGGGGAGTACCGTCAACTGACCGGCAGCCGTGACCTGCCGCCCCTCGCCGTCGCCGGTCGGGCCTGGCTGCACCGCACCGACCGCGATGGACGGGCCCGGCGCGTCCACCTGCCCGGCGGCGTGCAATGAGCGTTCCCGCTCACCCCAGCGCGTCGGCGGCTGCCTGCAGCGGCAGATCGTGGGCGGCGGACACGCCCTCGTTGACGACCATGCCCGCGGCAACGTTGAGGCCCGCGGCCAGCCCGGCGTCGGTGCGCAACGCCTCGCGCCAGCCCAGTGCGGCGATGCGCCGCACGTAAGGCAGCGTCGCGTTCGTCAGCGCCGAGGTCGACGTGTTCGGCACCGCGCCGGGCATGTTGGCGACGCAATAGAACACGGTGTCATGCACCGTGAACGTAGGGTCGTCGTGGGTCGTGGGCCGGGTGTCCTCGAAGCATCCGCCCTGATCGACGGCAATGTCGACGAGCACCGAGCCCGGCCGCATGCGGCTGACCATCTCATTGGTGACCAGTTTCGGCGCCCGCGCGCCCGGTATCAGCACCGACCCGATCACGAGGTCGCTCGCCGTCACCTGTGCGTCGAGATCGAGTGGATTCGACGCGGCGGTCTTGATCCGACCCTGGAAATGATCGTCCAGCATCCGCAGGCGAGGGATGCTGGTGTCGAACACCGTCACGTCGGCGCCCATCCCGGCGGCGATGACCGCCGCGTTCGCGCCCGCCACACCGCCACCGATCACCGTCACGGCGGCGGGGCGCGTGCCCGGAACCCCGGACATGAGCAGGCCACGGCCGCCCGCCGACCGCAGCAGGGTAGCGGCGCCGACGGTCGGAGCCAGGCGTCCGGCCACCTCGCTCATCGGAGCCAGCAGCGGCAGTCCGCCGCCGGGGCCGGACACCGTCTCGTACGCGATCGCGGTGACGCCGTCGGTGACCAGCTGCTGCGTGAGAGCGCGGTCGGCCGCCAGATGCAGGTAAGCGAAGAGCGTCAGATCGCCACGGAAGTGACGGTACTCGGCGGTGACGGGCTCTTTGACCTTGAGGAGCAGCTCGGCCCGGTCCCAGATCTCGTCGGCGTCGTCGAGCAGCACCGCACCCGCCGCCTCGTACTCGTCGTCGGGCATCGACGAGCCCAGGCCCGCGCCGCGCTGCACGAACACCTCGTGGCCGTTGGCGATCAGGCCGTGCACGCCCGCGGGCGTGAGGGCGACGCGATACTCGCTGTTCTTGACTTCGGTGGGAACGCAGATCCTCATTGTTCTTCCTTCCCGTGCTCCTTGTGGGAGCCGCTACACGGTCGGCCTGATCGAGCCGACGTCCGCTCCGCCGCCGGATACGGTCAGCGGAAGCCTGGTGAGCGTCTGTGCGACATCGGCGGCGGCCAGCGCCCCGACCCGCACGAGCAGAGTGAGTGCGACGGCGGTCGCGGCACGGCCGCTGCCGTCGAGGATCTTCAGCGCCACGGTCGTGCCGTCGGGCGCGACCATGACCATCACGCCTTCAGCGCCGCCCTTGGCGAACACGCCCAGCGAATCGATGACCACGGTGTCGGCCCGGCCCGGGCCGTCGATCGCCCACGGATGGGCGCGGACGGCCTGCACAAGCTGTCCGGCACTGCGATGCAGCGCGAAGGGCGAGCGCTCGGACGAAGTGCCGATGCGATGGATGGCGCGCGCGAGCGCAGACAGCGGCATCGCGTACACCGGAGCGCCGCAGCCGTCCACCGCTGTGGCCAGCGTCTTCGCGCCGGTGAGGCGCTCGATGACGTCGCGGATGTGCGCCTGCAGGGGATGCTCCGGATCGAGGTAGTCGTCGGTGCTCCAGCCGCCGGACCGGCACGCCAGCAGCATCGCCGCGTGCTTCCCCGAACAGTTCATGCGCAGTCGGTCGGGTTGTCCCAGCTCCTGGACGAGCTCATCGCGCGTCGCGGTGTCGCCCGGCCATGCGGGCGGGCAGCCGAGCGCGGACTCCTCCACGTCCGCGGCAGCGAGGATCTCCCGCACGACGGCCACGTGCCGGTCGGTGCCGGAGTGGCTCGCGGTGGCCAGCACCAGGCTCTCGTCAGCCAACGGCGCACCGGCCGTGACGCACGCGAGCGCCTGCAGCGGTTTGAGGCTCGACCGGGGAAGGATCGGCTGGTCGACACCTCCGAGGGTCAGCGCCGGCGTCCCCTCCGGATCCAGCACGATGGCCGTCCCCGCGTGGCGCGACTCGATGAAGCCGCTGCGTTCGACGACCGCCAGCTCGACGGCATCTGAAACGGAAAGGGTCTGCGCCACGAGCCCAGCCTATCGACCGTGGGTGGCAGACTGACGTCATGATCGGCGAGCACCATTACCGGCTCCGCACCACGTGGACGGGAAACCGCGGCTCCGGCACGACCGGCTACCGCGACTATGACCGCAGCGTCACCGTTTCGGTCGACGGCAAGCCCAACATCGCGGCATCCTCCGACAAGCCCTTCCGTGGCGATCCGTCGCGCTGGAATCCGGAAGACCTGCTGCTGGCCGCGCTCAGCCAATGCCATCTGCTCGCGTACCTGCACGCCTGTGTCACCGTGGGTGTCGTGGTCGTGTCGTATCGCGACGACGCAGCCGGCACCATGGTCGAGGACGGGCGCGGGGGTGGCGCGTTCACCGAGGTGGTCTTGCGTCCGCGGGTCGAGGTCGCCGACCCTGCGATGGTGGATGCCGCGGTCGCGGCGCATGCGCAGGCCACCGCATGGTGCTTCATCGCCAACTCGGTGAACTTCCCCGTGCGCCACGAGCCTGTCGTCACCGTGGCGGGCTCACAGGCTTAACGCCGTTCGTGGGGGAGGGCCTGGCGGATCCGCTCGACCGGGTTCTGCGCCGGCGCCTCGTTGTACGCGTTGGCGAGCTCTTGACCGGACAGGGCATGGATCGCGGACATGATCTCGTCCGTCGCCAGGCGCCGGGCCTTGCCTGACGATGCCGGGCCGTGCTGTGAGAGATCGAGGGGCTCGCCGAAGCGGATCGTGACACGTGGGCGCGTGCGGGGCCATTTCGCGCCGACCGGCATGGCGTCGTTGGTGCCGGCCAGGCCGACGGGAACGACCTTCGCGCCGGTCTGCAGGGCGAGGAACGCGACACCGGTGCGTCCCTTGTACAGGCGGCCGTCGAGCGACCGGGTGCCCTCGGGGTAGAGGGCGATCGCCCGCCCCGACTGCAGGATGCGCTTCTGCTGCTCGAGTGCGTCGAGGGCGGCTTGCCCGGCGCCGCGCTGGACGGGCGTGGCGCCCAGCGCCGAGAAGAAGTTGCGACTGAGCCAGCCGCCGATGCCCTTGCCGTCGAAGTACGACGACTTGGCGAGGAAGTACACCGGACGCGGCGCGAACATCGGGATGACGAACGAATCGATGAAGGACAGGTGATTGCTCGCGAGGATGACCGGTCCCGTGCGGGGGATGTGATGACGGCCCTCGATGTGGGGCCGGTAGATCAGCCGGGCCAGCGGCGCGATGCCCCATCGCACGAAGTAGTAGAGGAAGCCGACGCCGGAGACCTCTGCCGAGGATGACTCGGCGGGAGCGGGAGGCTGCGCATCGGTCACCCGTCGAGGGTACTCCGATTCTCATGCCCGTCTGCGCATGCTGTTCTCACAGCGGGGACAGAAGAACATGGTGCAGGATGAGATCTCACCCCCGCCCCGTCCTGTGAGGTCTATCCGTGCGTCTGCGCCCGATCGCTGCTGTGTCCACCATCGCCGTCTCGATGCTTCTGCTGGCCGGCTGCGGCGCATCCGCCGAGCCCGACCCGACGCCGGCGGCGGCGGACGACCTCTGCGCGGCGATCGCCGACCCCGGTGACGCATCCGAGGCGGTCACCGTCGAAGGTGAGCCCGGTCAGCCGGCGACGGCCACGTTCACGGCGCCCCTCGAGTTCAGCGAGCCGCAGGTCTCGGTCATCGCCGAGGGTGAGGGCGAGCCGGTCGAAGCGGGGCAGTTCGTGTCGTTCGCGTTCACCGTCTACGACGCCACGTCAGGAGAGCAGATCACCAGCGCCGGGTACGAAGAGGGCGAAGTGCTGCCGTCGCAGGTGTCGGCCGACAGTGCGCTGGGGCAGATGATCGGCTGTGCCGCGCCCGGCCAGCGCGTGGTCGCGACCATCCCGGCCACCGAGTCCTACGACGCCGAGGTGTATGTGCTCGACGTGCTCGGCACGGTGCCCGGGGTCGCATCCGGCGAGCCGCAGGCGGCACCGGAGGGGATGCCGGAGGTCAGCCTGGCCGACGACGGCACGCCGTCGGTGACGGTCGGGGACACGGCCACGCCGGACACGACCCGGATCGCGACGCTGCAGAAGGGTGATGGCGTCACCGTGGCCGAGGGTGATCTCGTCATGCTGCAGTACCACGGGGTGCGCGTGTCGGACGGCAAGGTCTTCGACTCGACGTGGGCGAACGGCGGTGTGCCCATCAGCTACCAGACGACCGGATTCGTCGAAGGCTTCCAGAAGGCCCTGGTCGGCCAGACCGTCGGCTCGCAGGTGCTCGCCGTCATCCCGCCGGCCGAAGGCTACGGCGAAGGTGAGATCAATGCGGAGGATCTCAAGGGCGAGACGCTCGTGTTCGTCGTCGACATCCTCGGCGCCCAGCACGTGGAGCAGCCGACCACCGAGTGACCCGACGGTAGGCTGACTGCCATGCGTCGCGTCCTGATTCTCGGCTCCACCGGATCGATCGGGACGCAGGCGCTCGACGTCATCGGCGCCCACCCCGACCGGTTCGAGGTCGTGGGACTGGCGGCCGGCACGGCTCGCACGCAGTTGGCCGCGCAGGCCGCCGCGTTCGGCGTCGCGCACACCGCCCTCGGCGCCGACGAGGCCGAGCAGCTGGTCCGCGATGTCGATGCCGACGTGGTGCTCAACGGCATCACCGGCTCAGTGGGACTCGGGCCGACACTGGCCGCTCTCGAGGCAGGTCGCACCCTGGCGCTGGCGAACAAGGAGTCCCTCATCGTGGGCGGCGATCTGGTCACCGCGCTCGCCGCCCCGGGCCAGATCGTCCCCGTCGATTCCGAACACTCGGCGATCGCGCAGGCATTGCGCTCCGGTGCCGCCGCCGAAGTCCGACGGCTCGTCCTCACGGCATCCGGCGGACCCTTCCGCGGTCGCAGTCGCGATGCGCTCAGCGGGGTCACTCCTGCGGAGGCGCTGGCCCACCCGACGTGGGACATGGGGCGGGTGGTGACCACCAACTCCGCGACCCTCGTCAACAAGGGACTCGAGGTCATCGAGGCGCACCTGCTGTTCGGTGTGCCCTACGACGACATCGATGTCGTCGTGCATCCGCAGTCCATCGTGCACTCGATGGTCGAGTTCGTCGACGGTTCGACCATCGCCCAGGCGTCGCCGCCCGACATGCGGCTGCCCATCTCACTCGGGCTCGACTGGCCGCACCGGGTGGCCGGTGTCGGCGTGCCGCTGGACTGGACCCGCGCACAGACGTGGACCTTCGAGCCGCTCGACGACGACGCGTTCCCGGCGGTGCGGCTCGCTAAGCAGGTGGGACGTGCCGGCGGCACCTTCCCAGCGGTGTTCAACGCCGCCAACGAGCAGGCGGTCGACGCCTTCCACGAGGGGCGGCTCGACTTCCCGGGCATCGTCGACACGGTGGCGCGGATCGTCGACGAGCACGAGGCGCCCGCGGTGCTCGACCGTGACAGCCTCGCAGAGGCCGAACGCTGGGCGCGCGAGGCCGCCGACCGCGCCATCGCCGCACGATGAGCCTCGATGCCGCGCTGCGGCTTTGAGAGACGGTCAGGCCAGCAGAACTCCGGCATCCACGATGGCCACCACCACGCCCACGGCTGCCGCGGTCAGCGCGATCCCGCCCAGTCCGGCCGGCGACCGTCCCCGCGCTGACGCGTGCGCACGCACATCAGTGCGCCGTGCGCGCCCGTCGACCGCCCACGCGCCCGCGATGACGATGCCGGCCACCACGACTCCGGTCACCGCGAGCGGGGTCGGGGCAAGGACCGTGCCGACCACCGCCGGTCCGAGGGCCAGCGCCTGCCGCAGTGCGGTCGGACCGCCGCGCAATGATCGCACCGCCAACCACGTCGAAAGGAGCAGCCCGGCCGCAGCGGTCGCGAAGGCCCAAGCGGGTGCGCTGGCCACCAGTGGCATCGCCGCCAACGGCAGGACGATCGCCGCCACCGCGGCAGTGCGGCGGGCGAGCAGACGCGGTGTGCGCCCCCATGCCACCAGCCCCCGATGCAGTCCGCCCCCGGGGAACCGGCTGATCAGCTCCATGAGCCGTCGTCTCATGCGACGACGGCGTGCCATGCGAGGGTTGCGGGCGGCGCGGGAGGTCGGCAACGGCTCATCGGCACCGAGCAGCTCCACCGCGCGGGTCAGCGCAGCCGGTGCAACGGCACCGGTGAGCGTCGCGCTGCCCGACCCGACTGCCTGCGCGGGAGTCATCGTGGTCATGAGGTCGTCGGCCCGGTAGAAGTCATCGGCGCTCGCCGTGGCGGCGAGCGCGGCGGGCCACCGCCATGGCGGGGAGAGGGCCGCGATCGCTTCGCGGGGCACGTGAGCGGTGAGCACCTGCTGCACGCTGGCGAAGAACGCGTCCCGCTCACGGCGGGGGAGCCAGCGCACCGCGTCGGACTGCAGCCGGCCGACCAGCTCGATGCGCACCCATCGGGCCAGATACGCCTGGCGCTCCGGCCCCGGCGGCAAGGCGTCGACGACCGTGTCGATGCAGCGGCGCAGCGCCGGGTAGTATTCGTCGGGGAGGTAGCGCCGGTAACCGGCACCCTCGCCGTCATCGCGCTCGGCATGGACGTACACCGGGTCGTCGCTGTAGACCGCGATCCGCTCCGCGCGGGTGTAGGCCTCGGCCATGAAGAGGTGATCTTCGAGACGCCGCAACGACTCGTCGAACCGGATGCCGGACGCATCGAGGAACGCGCGCCGGAATACGGCATGGGTCGTCATGCTGTCCTGCACCGGCTGCGCCGGCGGCCGCGCATCCTCGACCGTCGCGCGGAACAGCACCTGCGGCACCTTGCGCCCCTGCCCGGACATGCGCCCGACGATGACATCGGCCGTGGTGCGCTGCGCGAAGCCGCGCAGCCGCGCGAGGGCATCGCCGGTGAGCCAGTCGTCATGGTCGACGAAGTAGACGTAGTCACCCCGCGCCTGCGCGAGTCCCGTGTTGCGCGGGCGGCTCGGCCAGCCCGAGGGCGGCTGATGCACAACGCGCGCCCAAGGTCGCGAGGCGGTCCAGGTCTCGAGCAGCCCCTCGGTGCCGTCGGTGCTGCCGTCGTCGATGAGCAGCGCCTCGAACGGGCCGCCGGCGGGGGTCTGCGCATCGAGGGAGTCGAGGAGGGGACGGATCCAGGGGCCGGGGTTGAACACCGGGACGACGACCGACACCCAGGGGGTGTCGGTCTGCGCCATGCGGCCTCCTTCGCGACCGAGCATAGGCGAAGGCGTCGGCCGTCGACGCGGGTGGAGTGAATCAGTACGTCATGAGGCCATGCGCGCGGAACTGGCCTCGGACCCGCTCGAGAAGTTCGGCGTCGGGCGCCGCGATGCCGGCCAGCGCGTAGCGCAGGCCCAGGGCCTCCCATTTGTCGGCGCCCATCTGGTGGAACGGGAGCACCTCGACGCGCGTCACCGTACCCGGCCGGACCTCGTTCAGCTCAGCGGCGTATGCGGCCACCTGCTCGACGTTGCCGACGGAGTCGGTCAGCCCCGGCACCAGCACGAACCGGATCCATACCTCGGGGCCGTCGGTGGTGGCCGCCAGGCGTCGGCCGAACGCCAGTGTCGGCTCGAGTTCGCGGCCGGTGACACGGCGATAGGTGTCGGGATCGCCGCTTTTCACATCCAGCAGGACAAGGTCGGTGTCGGTCAGCATCGCGTCGGTCGCGTGTGCGCCGAGGTATCCCGAGGTGTCGAGCGCGGTGTGCACGCCGAGCTCCTTGGCGCCGCGGAGGATGCGTGCGGCGAAGGCGGGCTGCATGAGCACCTCGCCGCCGGAGAGTGTGAGACCACCGCCGGTCGCGCGAAAGACCCCCAGATACCGCCGGACTCGGCCCAGCAGGTCGCGGGCGGTGACCGGCTGCCCATCCTTCATCGCGAACGTGTCGGGATTGTGGCAGTACAGGCATCGCAGCGGACAGCCGCTGAGGAACACGGTCAGTCGGGTGCCGGGGCCGTCGACGGCGGTGACCAGCTCCCACGAGTGCAGCGAGCCGAGGCGGCCGTCGCGCATCGCGGCGAGCCGCTTGTGACGGTCGAGCTCTTCGACGGTCAGGCCGTCGACGCCGGCGCCGGCGCGGCGCGCCTGGATCGGGATGTCCAGGCGCGTCGCGTCTTCGGGCAGCGACGCTGCACCGCCGGGCAGCGTCGTGCCGGCTGGGAGATCCGCGCCAGGAGGGAGGCGGATCAGAGTGGCGGCCACGTCAGATCACGTCCGTCGCTGTCAGACCGACCCGTGGAAGGTGCGCGAGAGTACATCCAGCTGCTGCTCCCGAGTCAGCCGCACGAAGTTGACGGCATAGCCGGAGACGCGGATCGTGAGCTGGGGATAGTCCTCGGGGTGCTCCATGGCATCCATCAGCGTCTCGCGGTTCAGCACGTTGACGTTCATGTGATAGCCGTGCGCCCCGATGTACGCGTCGAGCAGACCCGCGAGGTTGCGCACCTGCTCGCCCTTGGTGCGCCCCAGCCCCGTGGGCACGACGGTGTTGGTCAGCGAGGTGCCGTCCTGCGCTTCGGCGTAGGGGAGCTTCGCGACCGACAGTGCCGAGGCGAGCATGCCGTGGGTGTCGCGGCCGTTCATCGGGTTGGCACCGGGCGCGAACGGCTCGCCGGCGCGGCGGCCGTCGGGGGTGTTGCCCGTCGCCTTGCCGTACACGACGTTCGAGGTGATCGTCAGCACCGACTGGGTCGGCACCGCGTCGCGGTACATCGGGTGGCGGCGGATCTTGGCCATGAAGCGCTCGACGACGTCGACGGCGATGGCGTCAGCCCGGTCGTCGTCGTTGCCGTAGGTGGGGAAGTCGCCCTCGGTGATGTAATCGACCACCAGGCCGCGGTCATCGCGCACCGGGGTGACCTTCGCGTGCTTGATGGCCGACAGCGAGTCGGCGGCCACCGACAGGCCCGCGATGCCACAGGCCATCGTGCGCAGCACGTCCTTGTCGTGCAGCGCCATCTCGAGCCGCTCATACGCGTACTTGTCGTGCGACCAGTGGATGCAGTTGAGCGCCTCGACGTAGGTCTCGGCCAGCCAGTCCATTGTCTGGTCGAACTTCGCGAACACGTCGTCGAAGTCGAGCGGGCCGTCGCCGACCGGCGCCGCCAGCGGCGAGACCTGCTTTCCGGTGACTTCGTCGCGGCCTCCGTTGATGGCGTACAGGAGGGTCTTGGCGAGGTTCACGCGCGCGCCGAAGAACTGCATCTGCTTGCCGATGCGCATCGGCGACACACAGCAGGCGATCGCGGCGTCGTCGCCCCACGCAGCGCGGATGAGCTCATCTGATTCGTACTGCACGGCCGACGTGTCGATCGACACCCGCGCGCAGTAGTCCTTGAACCCCTGCGGCAGTGCCGGGCTCCAGAACACCGTCATGTTCGGCTCGGGCGCGGGTCCCAGGTTGTACAGGGTCTGCAGGTAGCGGAACGAGTTTTTCGTGACCAGCGGTCTGCCGTCCTCACCCATGCCGCCGATCGTCTCGGTGACCCAGGTCGGGTCGCCCGAGAACAGCGCGTCGTACTCGGGGGTGCGCAGGAACCGCACGATGCGCAGCTTGATCACGAAGTCGTCGATGATCTCCTGCGCCTCGGACTCGGTCAGCGTGCCGGCGGCGAGGTCGCGCTCGATGAAGATGTCGAGGAACGTCGAGGTGCGTCCGAGCGACATTGCGGCGCCGTTCTGCTCCTTGACCGCCGCCAGGTACGCGAAGTACAGCCACTGCACGGCCTCGCGCGCCGTCGTCGCCGGCGCGGAGATGTCGAAGCCGTACGAGGCCGCCATCTGCTTCAGCTCGTCCAGCGCCCTGATCTGTTCGGCATGCTCCTCGCGCCGGCGCAGCGTCTCTTCGCTGAACGGCATCGTGTCGAGGGTGAGCTTGTCGACCTTCTTCGCGGCGATCAGGGCGTCGACGCCGTACAGGGCGACGCGGCGGTAGTCGCCGATGATGCGGCCGCGACCGTAGGCGTCGGGCAGACCGGTGATGATGTGCGAGCTGCGGGCGGCGCGCACCGCCGGGGGATAGACGTCGAACACACCCTGGTTGTGGGTCTTCCGATACTCGGTGAAGACGGTCTTGAGGGTCTGATCGACCTCGTAGCCGTAGGTGTCCAGGGCGCCTTCGACCATGCGCCACCCGCCGTTGGGCATGATCGCGCGCTTGAGCGGAGCATCGGTCTGGAGGCCGACGATGACTTCGTCGTCCTGTGCGATGTAGCCGGGGGCGTGGGCGGTGATGCCGGCCGGCGTGTGGACGTCGATGTCGTACACGCCGTTCTCCCGCTCGGTGGGGAACATGGCCGACAGGGTGTCCCAGACGCGGGTCGTGCGCGCGGTCGGGTCGGCGAGGAAGGCGCTGTCACCCGTGTACGGCGTGTAGTTGCGCTGGATGAAGTCCCGGACGTCGATGCCGTCCTGCCACCGGCCCGGGGTGAAGCCGTTCCAGGCGGCGGGCATGGTGTCGACGTTGTCGGGGGTGACGGTGGTCATGTGCTTCCTTCGTCCTTGTGGGAGTCGGGCCGGGCCGGCGTGCCGAGTGGTGCGTCGGCGGGTCCGTTCCTCAGGCTAGAACTCGTGGTCAGACCACTGTGGGAACGTGCACGGAACCGCCAAGTGCAGACGGAGATCGTCGCCTCCTCCGTTGTGGTAGGGCCACAAACGGAACTGGATGCCGGGTTCGCCGACCTCCGGCCCGTCCGGCGGCGGTGGTCAGCTCGCGGTCGCGATTCGGGATTGCAGTGTTCGGATCGTTGACCCGAGCACACCGCGGGCGAGCAATCCGCCGGCCACGAGGGGCCCTGCGGAGTCTTCGCCGACCGGCGGGAGCTGACACAGAGCGTTGCGCACCTCGGTCGTCATCTGCTGCAGCTGCCAGTCGAGCTCAGCTTCCACGTCGCCCGGTCGGCGTGCGCCTACGGCCTTCACTGCGTAGGCGGCCGCGCCGAGGGCATGTGCGCCCATGTGGGCGACGCCGGAAGCCTGAGCGGCCGCGCGTGCAGCGGCGATGGCTGCAGGCGTCCCGACCGATCCGGCGGCTCGACCGGCGACGAAGCGGCGACGGATCTCGGCGGCGGTCTCGAGTTCACCGCGACCATACGCCCGGGCGCGCGCTATCGCGTCACGGGGGCGTTCATCGGCCGGCGCCTCTTCCTCGAACAAGGGCAGCACTCGTTCGGCGCAATCAGCCGCCCAGGCGGCCACCCGGCGCCGGTCGTCTTCGCCCAGCGACTGCGACGAGAGCATCCTCCATCCTCCCACGAGCGAGCCTCGGCGTGCCCTTCTGTATTGAGGTGCGTCAATATAGAAGTATCGAAGGAGGCGCTCCCCGCATGAGCGCTCACCGCTGAGAGGATCTCGTCGTGAACGTCAGCCTGACAACCGCACATGACGCGTGCAGCCCCGTCGTCACGCATGCGATCGGGCTGGAAACGGCTTCCTCGGTCGCCGCGACGTTGAAGGCTTTGTCGGATCCACTGCGGCTGCGGATGCTCTCGGCTATCGCATCCGACCCGCGCGGTGAGTCCTGCGTGTGCGATCTCGCCGAGCTCGCCGACGTCGCCCAGCCGACTGTGTCACACCACCTCAAGGTGCTCAGAGACGTGGAGGTGCTCACCTCCGAGCGACGGGGAACATGGGTCTGGTACCGGATCAATCCGAACCGGCGCGCCGCGGTGACCGCGCTGCTGGACTCGTTCGCTCCCGCGTCCATTGCGCGCCCGCACGGCTCTGACACGCGAGACGAGGGGGTGCGCCCAGACTTCGATGCGCGGGTGACGCGTCTTGCCGAAGAGCTGGCAGGTGAGGTTCCTGAGCTCGACGAGGATGTCGTGTTGTCGATCGTCCGAGAGTCGTACACGTCGCTCGCCCGGTCGGCCCGAGTCACCTCGGCTCTCGTGCCTCTCACCGAACGCTTCGCCCGTCAACGCCTCACCGACCTTGCCCGCGACCGGGCCGCGTCGATCCCTCAGGTTCTTTTCGTCTGCGTCGCGAACGCCGGACGCTCGCAGCTCGCCGCCGCGCTGGTCGACGAGATCGCCGCCGGCAAGGTGGTGGCTCGCTCGGCGGGATCCGCTCCCGCCGATGTCATCCATCCTCATGTGCGTTCGATACTCGCCGAGATCGAAGGTGATCAGGCAGCAGAACGCTTCCCGAAGCCGATCACCGACGACGCCGTCCGCGCGGCCGACGTCGTCATCACGATGGGTTGCGGCGACGTCTGCCCGATCATCCCCGGCGTCCGCTACGACGACTGGGCCGTCGGCGACCCGGCCCTCGCCTCCCGCGCGGGCGTCGAAGCCATCCGCGACGACATCGCCGCGCGCGTGCGCGCGCTCGTCGATGATCTTCTTTCCTGACGACCTCTCTCACCAGGAGCAACCATGACTGATACCGCCATCACGCCCTCCGTCCTGTTCGTCTGCGTACACAACGCCGGACGCTCGCAGATGGCCGCCGGATTCCTGCGCGACATCGCCGGCGACCGCATCGAGGTCCGCTCTGCAGGCTCCCTCCCCGCCGACCAGATCAACCCGACCGCGGTCGCGGCGATGGCTGAGCTCGGCATCGACATCGCCGCCGAGCAGCCCAAAGTACTCATGACCGAAGCGGTACAAGCATCCGATGTCGTGATCACGATGGGGTGCGGCGACGCCTGCCCGTTCTTCCCCGGCAAGCGGTATGAAGACTGGAAGCTCGACGACCCGGCCGGTCAGGGCATCGACGCCGTCCGCCCGATCCGTGACGACATCCGCGCGCGCATCGAGCAGCTGGTGAGCGAACTCCTCTGACTCCCGCGCAGCCTGCCGAAAACGATCGTTTCCGGCGCGGGTAGGCGAGGCGGCCCGAATCGACTGCCGCTAACGCAGGCCATTACCCCTTTTCGGCGGCAGCTTTCGGCGCACGTGATCATGCGTCGTTGTGCTCGTCTGCAGACAGGAGTTCATTCAGGATCTTTGCGTGGCGGACGAGGAAGGTCCGCTCGTCCAACTTCTTTCGACGAAGCCACGCGGTGACCTCGCCGTTGTGTTTGCTCGCGTTACACGACGCGCAGGCCGGGACCACGTTTTCGAGGGTGTAGCGGCCACCGCGAGAGATCGGCATGATGCAGTCGCGCTGCAAGGCAGCGTTCGACCCCTGGCAGTAAGCGCAGCCGCCCCATGCATCGTGAAGGCTGGCCCACTGCGCGGGCGTGAGGTCGTTGTCCGCTCGAGCCAGCCGTTGCTTTCTTCGCTTGGCATACCTTGCGCGGGCCGCGGCCGACCGTGCAGCGGGAGGGAACCTGCGACCGGAAGGCACACGTTCACCGTACTGCGCAGGGTCACTCCCGACGCGATCGACGGTGCGGCGTGGCCCAGTCCTAGTCGTACACGTTCCAGGGATCGGCCCGCACGCGCTCATCGATTGCGGCCGCGTCATCACCGATGATCACTCGCCACGATCCGTGTTCGATAGCGCGAAGAATCGTATTCGCCGCTGCTTCGCTCGTCGCCGGCTCATACTCCGCAAAGAGACCGCCAAGCGCGCGTTTCCAAGTGCGCGGCGGCGCAGGCATGCCCGTTCTCACATGACCCGCCAGGACGAGCACTGCGGAAAGATGAGGTGCATTCCGCTGGAAATCGACAATGAGCGACTCGGTGAACCCCCGCACTGCGAACTTCGCCGAAGAGTAGGCAGAGTGAGGGGTGCGAGGACCAAGACTCGCCCAGACGGCGTTCACCGACGCCGTGTTCACGACCACACCCTGATCGGCGGCGAGAAGCATGGGCAGGAACTCTCGTGTGCAGTTATAGGTGCCCGACCATGACACTGCGAAAGTGCGCTCCCACTCCTCCGGCGGCGCGGTCACGAAAGACATCCCGCCGATAGCGCCCGCATTATTGAACAGGAGATGGATATGGTCCGTGCCGTGTTCACGTGCGACCTCGTGCTGAAGGCCCTTCACCGCAGCGCGATCCGACACGTCACACATATGCGCGGTAACTCGCACCTTCGAGGCGAGGCGCTGAGCACGACGAACCGCGGACTGAAGCTTACGCTGATCAAGATCACACGCAGCGACGTGAACGCCACGTTGCACAAGCGCCAGCATCAGATCCAGCCCAATTCCGGATGCAGCCCCGGTGATGACTGCGAGGCGGTCACTGAAACGCTCGAACACGGGCACACGGCCAGGATACTGATCGAGGTGTGCTCGACGGTATGCCGAAAACGATCGTTTGCGGTGATGGCCGTGGTGTTGGCGGCGCTGGCATCCACCCGAGTGGGGCTGGCACTTGGCCGAAACGCGCACGGATCAGGGCTCAGACGCACTTGTCGGCGGCGATGAGATCGGTTTACGGGTAAATGCTTGGCTTCTGATCTGGGGGTCTGTACTTTGGGGCTATTCGCGCCGGAAGATCTGGGGGATCACATTGATGCGGGGACTGAAGATCAGACGAGCGGCTCTGGCCGCGACCATCGCGGGGGTGCTCGTTCTCGCAAGCGGGGTGCCCGCTAACGCGGTAACTGTCAACGGCGAGCGGATCGACTGGCTCAAGAAGATGGCAACCGGGTAGAACATTGGCTATTGGATTGCTCCCGGTAACGAGTACACGACCTCGATCCCAAACGCGGTACAAAAGATCATGTACCCCTCGGGCATGACGAATCCCATGGTGCTGTGGAAGACCACCGTCAACTCCAACTCGAACATGGACTTCTACCAGTACTACAGTTCGAGTTCCACTGAGCCTGTCGCCAAGACAACAAGCCACCGCAAGAACGCCAGCGGCAACTACTACGCGATGCCGATCAGCGAGAAAGACGCGTACAACTGGGTCTACGCGGAGGTGCGGCTGAACGATTACCACATGGACGGATTGTCGAACACGAAGCGTGTGGCCGTGATCGTCCACGAGATGCTGCATGGGTACGGGCTCCGCGATCTGTACAACTCGGCCAACAAGGCATCGATCATGTATGGCACGATCGCCGGCACCGCGACAGGTCTCACGTCCGATGCCAACAACATTCTCAACGCAAAGTATTGAACGAAGGCATCGATGATGAAGAAGCTCGTTCCTCCTGCTCTCGTGTTCACCGTTCTCGTCCTCGCTTCCTGCTCAGCAACGCCATCGGTCACACCTGAACCGGTCAGCAGTGAAGCGTCGACCACCCAGAAGACCGCGCCCACTGCGACCGCGTCCGAACCTGACGTGACGGTCTCCGCGATGTGGGCGTTCGACGTCACCAGCATTGACGAGATTCGCAAGCACGCCGATCTTCTCGTCGCAGCTGAGGTTACAACGGTCGCTGACCGAGCCACCTTCGCCGTTCCCGGTAGTGGGATGCCGTACACCGAGGTAGGCCTTCGCATCGATGATGTCCTCAAGGGAGCCCCACCCAAGTCCGACTTCACCGCTCTCTACGCTGGTGGCACGGTGACACTGCAGCAGGTTCTCAATGACTCACAAAAGGAGAGCGCAGAGAAGAGCGGCGTCACCGAGCTGACACGGGACGAACTCAGTCAGCGGACCCAGACCTACGCATACGACGAGCACGTTGAGCTGGTTCCCGGCTCAAAGTACGTACTGGCGCTCGGTCGCAACGAAGACGGGACCTACACGATCGGTCCAGCGGGGTTCGCGGTCTTCCACCTAGACGGCGAGACACTTGTCAACGACATCACCGGCAGCAAGTACGCGTACGGCGACCTGCGGGGATAAGCGGGGCCCCGCGGGCCGCGCCGCCAAGATCAGGTGGTGACGAGCGCGCACAGATACCGGACGGTGCGATGACCTGCGCGATGGCCGTGGCCGTCGTCTGGCCATGCGGCCAGTTGCGGAGCCGTCACCGGTCGACCTGCGCAGCGCGCGTGTTCACCAGCCCGCGTCAGACAGCGCCTTGAGCGCCATCGCACGCGGATTGTACGGGTGGCGCACGCCCTGGATCTCACGGTGGTCCTGGTGCCCGGGACCGAACCAGAGGATCGCATCGCCCTCGCCGACCATCGAGACCGCCTTCATGATGGCGTCTTCGGGGGGCGTGATGTTGAACAGACCGCCGGCCGGCGGCGCCTGGACGGCACCGGAGTAGAGCCCGTCGCGGATGACAGCGGCGTCCTCCCAGCGCGGGTGGTGGTCGGTGACGATCGCGATGTCGCTGTTGCGCGCGGCGGCCAGGCCCATCGCCGGGCGTTTGGTCGTATCGCGCGAGCCGTCGGCGCCGAACATGATGAGCAGCTTGCCGGGGGTCTGGCGGCGCACCGCCTGCGCCGTCATGTCGAAGCCGTCGGGGGTGTGCGCGAAGTCGAGGTACACCTTCGGGCCGCGGCCGGTGGTGACCACCTCGGTGCGGCCGGGCAGCTCAGCCCGGATGCCGCCGTCTCGGGCGAGCGTGTCGACGATCTGGTCCCAGGTGGCCACGCCCGACTCGAGGATCATGACGATCGCGAGCCCCGCGTTGGCGGCCATGTGCGGGCCGGTGACCGGGACGGTCGTCACCAGGTGCCGCCCGTCAGGGCCGGTGAGCTCCATGACGGTGGCGTTGATGGCCTCGTCGAGCATGCGCACCTGCCACTGGGCGGTCGCGGCCAGCTCGGCGTTCTCGGCGATCTCGGCGGTCGCGATGGTCGTGACCGGGATGTCGGCGTGCTCCATGACGCGACGCCCGGCGGGGGTGTCGAGGGAGACGACGGCGCGGGCAGCGCGGTCGGACCGGAACATGCGCAGCTTGCCCTCGAGGTACTCCGTCATGTCGGCGAAGTCGTCCATGTGGTCGTTCTGCAGGTTCGTGAACCCGGCGACGTCGTAGAACACGCCGTCGACGCGGTGGCGGACGATCGCCTGCACACTGACCTCGAGCGCCATGACGGTGACGCCGTGCTCCTTCATATAGGCGATCAGCGCGTGCAGCTCGCTCGACTCGGGCGTCGTCAGGCGCGCCATGACGACGTCGCCGTCGATGTGCCGGCGCGCCGAGGACGACATGCCTGAGGTGAGACCGAGCTGCTGCAGCAGGGCGTCCTGCAGGTGCACGGTGGAGGTCTTACCGTTGGTGCCGGTGACGCCGAGCATGACGGGCATGGTGTCGACGTTGCCGTAGACGAAAGCGGCCAGGTCGGCCATGCGCCCACGCGGGTCGTCGGTCACCAGGAGAGGAACCCCCGCATCCTTTGCCATCTCGGCGCCGTCGGCGTCGGTGAGGATCGCCACCGCGCCCTGCTGCGCGGCCTCGGCGGCGAACTCGGCGCCGTGCCGGCGCACGCCATGGATGCCGACGAAGATGTCGCCCGGCCGCAGATCGCCGGTGGCGAGCGTGACGCCGGTGGCCGCGAGACCGGTCAGGTCGCCACGCACCTCGTAGTCGAAGCGGGCCGCGATCTCGTCGAGCGCGCGCACGGGCGGATGGGCCGGGCGAAGCACGGGCGGGGTGGCAGTGGGAGGAGTCGGCATAGCTCGTCCATCTTCTCACCCGCGCCCGTGCATCGCGTGAGCGTCAGCGCTTACGACGCGTGAATATCGCCACCCCCAGTGCGGCCACCGCGGCCACCAGAGCGCCGCCGCCCAGCCAGCGTGCCACAGGGTCTGCTCCGGCCACGGCGTCGGTGCCGTCCCCGTGACCGTCGGTGTCGGTGTGCCCGTGCCCGCCGTCGTCGGCGGCGATCTCGCCGACCGCGACGACCGGCGCGGGGGCGTCGAGGTCGTGCGGGTCTTCGCCGTCGGCGGCGATCTCGGCCCACGCGGTCTGCCCGGCCACGCACTCCTGCACGACGGGGAAGGCCACGTCGGTGCCGGCCGCCGATGAGGCGAACACGACATCGAGCGACACGGTGGCGTTCACGCCGTTCTCGATCGGCGTCGCGGCCGTGTAGGTGATCTCGGTGGCGATGCCGTCGGCGCCGAGCTCGCGGCTGATGGTCCAGGCGCCGTCGAGCACCGGTGTCACCGCGTCGATGCCGTCGGGCATTTCGAAGACCAGAGCGGTGGTCGGCGAGTCCTCGCAGCTGTGGCTGAAGCTGAAGTCCAGCCGGGTGGTCGTGCCGGCCGCGCTCTCGCCGGGCGAGACGTGCACATGGGCTGCGGCAGCCAGTGGTGTGGCGACGGCCACAGCGGCACCGACGGCCAGGCCTGCGGCCAGCCGGACGCGGCGACGGGTGGGCGAGGGGGAAGGGGTGGAAGGCATGCTGTTCTCTCTGGTCGTGGTGGCGACGGCGTCGCCGGATCGCAGCGGTGGTCGCGTTCGCCGCACGGACGAGGGCGGGCTGCAGAGTTGCCGGCGCGATCGGAACCGCGCGCCGGCCGGTGTCGATGAAGACGAGATTCAGTGCGCAGGCAGGGGCGGACCCCGGCGCGACAGCGACGCGAGGGCGGTGGGAGATGCCGGCATGCGAGTCGCGCGGACCGCCGGCCGCGGCGCGTCGTACGACGCCGCCGGCACGGCGAGGGCGCGGGTCACGAGTCGGTGCAGCCCCGCCGCGATCGCGCGCAGGGCGCGCTCGCCGCGGCTGACCAGCGCCACCGTGACGATCGCTGCGAGCACGTGGCCCGCGATCATGACGGGATCGACGGTGAGGGCTCCGGCATCCACCCCCGGCGACAGCGCCGGCAGGGCGCCGTGCACGTGCCCGATCGATGCCGGAAGCGCGGACCCGACCGTCGCGAACGCGACGTGCAGGAGTACCTGGCTGAGCCCGACGACCACCGTGGTGCGCCACAGCGACGGACGACGCCCCGTCACAGCGACGGCGATCGGCATCGCCAGCAGTGTGACGGCGATCAGCAGCCACAGCGGCGGGGCATCACCCCCAGCGAGGGTATGGGCCGTGGATGCGACGATCGTGGCCACGGCGGCGGCCGCCGTACCGCGCAGTGCGCGCCCACGCCGGGCTGACCTGTCCACCGTCTCCACGCTTCGAGCCTAACGGCGCACCGGCCGGGCACGGCTCGGCTCGGTACGGCACGGCTCGGCAAACTCAAAGCCGCCGCCAGTAGCGTGGGGTCCCGTGACCGTCCTCGCATTCGTCATCGGTGTGGTGCTGCTCGTCATCGGGCTCGCCGTGTCGATCGCGCTGCATGAGCTGGGGCACTTGCTGCCGGCCAAGAAGTTCGGCGTGCGGGTCGGCCAGTACATGATCGGCTTCGGCCCGACTCTGTGGTCGCGTCGGTTCGGCGAGACCGAGTACGGCGTCAAGGCGATTCCGCTGGGCGGTTATATCTCGATGGCCGGCATGTACCCGCCCGCCCCCGACAAAGAGGGCCGGGCCGGCGGCGGGCTGTTCGCCACGATGGTGCAGGATGCCCGCGTCGCCAACGCCGAGACGCTCGAAGGGGTCGGCACCAAGCGCGCGTTCTATGAGCTTCCGGTGTGGCAGCGCATCATAGTCATGCTCGGCGGTCCGATCATGAACCTGCTGCTGGCGATCGTGCTGTTCGGCGTCGTGGTGACGGGTATCGGGGTGCAGACGGCGACGACGACGGTCGCAGAGGTCAGCGCATGCATGCTCCCGGCATCTGCCGATACGGCGGAATGCGGCCCGGACGACCCCGCATCACCGGCTGCAGCGGCGGGCCTGCACCCCGGCGACGTGCTCGTCTCGGTCGGCGGCACGCCTGTCGCCACCTTCACCGAAGCCGCTGCGATCGTGCAGGACGCCCCGGGGCAGACCCTCGACGTCGTCGTCGAGCGCGACGGCCGGCAGCAGACCCTGCGCATGACCCCCGCGCTCGCCGAGCGCGATGTGCTCGGCGACGACGGCCAGATCACCACCGCCGAGGTCGGTTTCGTGGGCATGACCGCGACCGTCGACTACGTGCGCCAGCCGATCTGGGACGGCCCCGCCATCGCGTTCGAGCGCACGGGCCAGGTCATCGGCATCATGAGTCAGCTGCCGGTGCGCGTATACGAGACCGCTGTCGACCTGGTCACCGGGCAGGAGCGCGATCCGAACGGGCCGCTGTCGATCGTCGGAGCCGGCCGCATCGCGGGCGAGGTCGCCGCCATCGACGCGCCCGTGCTCAACCGCGCCTCGGCGATCATCGAACTGCTCGCCGCCCTCAACATCGCGTTGTTCGTGTTCAACCTGATCCCGCTGCTGCCCCTCGACGGCGGCCACGTGATCGTGGCGCTGTGGGAGGGGATCAAGCGCACCTGGGCCACGCTGCTGCGCCGACCGCAGCCGCGGCCGGTCGACGCCACCAAGCTCGTGCCGCTCACCTTCGCCGTCGTCATCGCCCTGATCGTGATGGGCGGGGTGCTGATCCTCGCCGACGTGTTCAATCCGGTCGCGCTGTTCGGCTGACCGGGCCGGCCGCGCCGGCGCGAGATCGCCGTCAGGCCAGCGCGTGGGCCACGAGACGCTCGAGGATGTCGAGTCCATCGCGCGAGAGGATCGACTCCAGGTGGCCCTGCACCGAGGCGTAGCCCGGGCCGCGCATCGCATACACGTCGCCCGAGGCGTCGTCAGCCGAGATGTCGGTGACCCCGACCGTGGCGGTTCCGGCATCCACCCGCGCGGTGAAGGTGTTGTAGAAGCCGATGGATGCCGGGGTTCCGAACACGTCGACGGTCTTCTGCAGGCCCTGGTGCGGGGCCGCAAGGGGCTCGAGTGCGATGCCGAGCCGGTGTGCGAGGACCTGGTGGCTCAGGCACACCGCCAGCAGCGGCCGCTGCTCGGCCAATCGCGTGTCGACGACGGTGCGCATCGCCGTGATCCTGGCGCTGGCGTCGTCGCGGGGGTCGCCGGGGCCGGGGCCGGCCACGACGAGGTCGGCGATGTCGAGCGCGGCCGGGTCGGCCTCGCTCCAGTGCGTGATCGTCACGTCGAACCCGAGGTGGCGCAGCTGGTGGGCCAGCATCGTCGTGAAGCGGTCTTCGGCGTCGACGACGACGGCGGTACGGCCGGCGTACGGGCCGTGGCCGTCGGGCGCCTGCGGGTTGAGCCAGAACGCGGCCAGGCGCTCATTGCGTCTGGCCAGCAGAGCAGCGACCCCGGGGTCATCGGCCAGTCGGCGCGGCGCGGTGGCCGGAGCGTCCTCGTCCACGGCTTCGGAGTTCACGACGGGAGACGGGTCGCGCTCGATCGCGCCGATCGCGCCGAGCACGCCGGCGGCCTTGCCGTGGGTCTCACTGACCTCGCCGTCGGGGTCGGAGTGGCGGACGAGTGTCGCACCGACCGGTACCCGCAGCTTCTGGTCGACGAGATAGGCGGTGCGGATGAGGATGGGTGCATCGAGGTCGTGCCGGCCGTCAGGAGTCGGGGTGAACAGCGCGGCGACCCCGGAGTAGTAGCCGCGCGGCGACCGCTCGTGCCGTGTGATCACGGTGCACGCGTTCTGCATGGGGGAGCCGGTCACGGTCGGGGCGAACATGGTCTCGCGCAAGATGTCGCGCGGGTCCATGGTGCTGCGCCCGCGCAGCATGTATTCGGTGTGGGTGAGCCGCGACATCTCCTTCAGATGCGGGCCGGTGATGCGGCCGCCGTCGCTGCATACCGCCGACATCATCTTGAGCTCTTCGTCGACGACCATGAACAGCTCTTCGGTCTCCTTCGTCGAGGCGAGGAACTCGGTCAGCGTTTCGACGGTGGCGCCGCCGGCGGGGTGACGGAACGTGCCCGAGATGGGATTCATCGTGACGATGCCGTCCTGAGCGCTCACGTGCGCCTCGGGGCTGGCGCCCACGGCGAGGTGGCCTTCGGTGACGATGAGGAATGTCCAGTAGGCGCCACGCTCATGCTCGAGCAGTGCGCGGAACCAGGTGAGCCCTGCGGTCACGGCATCGACGTCGATGGATGCCGTGAAATCACGCCGGATGACGAAGTTCGCGCCCTCACCCCGCCCGATCTCGTCGGCGATCACGCGACGCACGATGTCGGCGTAGTCCGCATCGGGGATGTCGAACCCGGCATCCGTCAGCGCAATGGCCTCGCCGGGCAGTTCGGCCAGGGCATCAGCCAGCGGCAGGCGGTCATGGTCGTCGACGATCAGGCACCGCAGCGGTGCCTGATCGTCGTGACAGACGAAGCCCCGCTCGACGACCTGGCGGAACGGCACGAGTGCGAGCACTTCGCGGGCCGTGCCCGTGGCATCCACCAGCGGGATGTCGGCCAGCAGCGGCACGTCGACGACCGAGCCGGTGAGCACCTCGACGGTCTGACCGTCACGGGCCAGCAGCGCGAAGGGGCGGTCGCCGGAGATCGCAGTGGCGAGGGCGGAGGGGCGCACGGTCATGGCCGGGGCCTTTCTGGGAGGTCGGGCGGTCGCGTCGTCGCGAGAACGAAAAGACCGCCTCGAGGGGCGGTCTGTGTTCTTCGGTCGCGAGCACACCGCCTCAGCGGATGAGCCACCAGGAGCTGCGCGCGAACATGCCGTCACCCTAGCAGGTCGCCGCATCGGTCCGCGGCACTCAGCCCCGGCACGGGCGGGCAGTCGTAGGCTGGGTGCGTGCCAGCAGTCAATCTCGGAATGCCGCGCGTGCCAGAGGTGCTCGCCCCACGTCGGAAGAGCCGCCAGATCAAGGTCGGCAAGGTGCTCGTGGGCGGTGACGCGCCCGTGAGCGTGCAGTCGATGACGACCACGCCCACCACCGACATCAACCACACCCTGCAGCAGATCGCCGAGCTCACCGCGTCCGGCTGTGAGATCGTGCGCGTGGCGGTGCCGTCGCAGGACGACGCCGACGTGCTGCACATCATCGCCGCCAAGAGCCAGATCCCGGTGATCGCCGACATCCACTTCCAGCCGAAGTACGTCTTCCAGGCCATCGACGCCGGGTGCGCGGCGGTGCGCGTCAACCCGGGCAACATCCGCAAGTTCGACGACCAGGTCGGCGCCATCGCGAAGGCCGCGCAGGCCGCGGGCGTCTCGCTGCGCATCGGAGTGAACGCCGGATCGCTCGACCGTCGACTGCTCGAGAAGTACGGCAAGGCCACACCCGAGGCGCTCGTGGAGAGTGCCGTGTGGGAGGCGTCGCTGTTCGAAGAGCACGACTTCCACGACTTCAAGATCTCCGTCAAGCACAACGACCCGATCGTCATGGTCAAGGCCTACCGCCAGCTCGCAGAGCGCGGCGACTGGCCGCTGCACCTGGGCGTGACCGAGGCCGGGCCGGCGTTCCAGGGGACGATCAAGAGCGCGACCGCGTTCGGAATCCTGCTGGCCGAAGGCATCGGTGACACGATCCGCGTCTCGCTGTCGGCGCCGCCGGCCGAAGAGGTGAAGGTCGGCCACCAGATCCTGCAGTCGCTCAACCTCCGCGAGCGCAAGCTCGAGATCGTCTCGTGCCCGTCGTGCGGTCGAGCGCAGGTCGATGTGTACTCGCTCGCCGACAGCGTGACCGAGGGGCTCAAGGACATGACCGTGCCGCTGCGGGTCGCGGTGATGGGCTGTGTCGTCAACGGCCCGGGCGAGGCCCGTGAGGCCGACCTGGGCGTCGCCAGCGGCAACGGCAAGGGCCAGATCTTCGTGAAGGGGGAGGTCATCAAGACCGTCCCCGAGGAGGAGATCGTCGCGACGCTCATCGAAGAGGCGAACCGCATCGCCGCCGAGATGGGGCCCGATGCCGCAGTGGGCACCGCGCAGGTGATCACCGCCTGAGGCGTCGACCGCCCCGGCCCGGCTCACCCGGCGTGCGCGGGCACGGGCTCCTCGGCCTCCGCACTCTTCGGCGCGGAATCCAGGGCCGCAGCCAGATCGGCGATCAGGTCGTCGACGTGCTCGAGCCCGATCGAGAGCCGCAGAATATCGGCGCCGGGCCGAGCCTCGGGGGCCACAGGCCGGTGGGTGAGGGCAGCCGGGTGCTGGATCAGCGAGTCCACCCCACCGAGTGAGACGGCGTGTGTGAACAGCGTGGTCGCGCCGGCCACGTGCGAAGCCGCGTCGAAGCCGCCGCGGAGGCGGATCGACAGCATGGCGCCGGGACCGCGCTGCTGCGTGCCCACGAGCGGGTCGCCCGACAGGCCGGGGTAGAAGACCTCGGTCACGGCGTCGTGCGTCTGCAGCCAGGCGGCGACGCGCGCGGCCGATTCCTGCTGCGCGCGCATGCGCACCGGCAGTGTCGGCAGGCCACGGTGCAGCAGGTATGCCGCCAGCGGGTGCAGGATCGACCCGGTGATCGCCCGCACCTGACGCAGCGCCGAGGCGGTCTGCCCCGCGCACGCCACCACCCCGCCGACGACGTCGCCGTGACCGCCGAGGTACTTCGTGGCGCTGTGCAGCGACATCGCCGCGCCGTGCGCGAGCGGGTTCTGCAGCACGGGCGTGGCGAAGGTGTTGTCGACCACGACGGGCACGGCGCCCGCCTGCGCGACCACCCCGGCGATGTCGACGAGTTCGAGGGTCGGGTTCGCGGGCGTCTCCAGCAGGACGAGACCGGTGTCCGCGCGCAGGTTGCCTGCGACCTCATCGGCCGCGCAGTACGAGACCTCGGTGCCGAGCAGCCCGGTGGCCAGGAGATGATCGCTGCCGCCGTACAGCGGCCGGACGGCCACGACGTGCGGACGCCCGACCGACACGGTGTGAGACAGCAGCACTGCTGTCAGCGCCGCCATGCCCGAGGCGAAGGCGACCGCTGCCTCCGCGCCTTCCAGCCTCGCCAGTCCCTCTTCGAAGCGGGCCACGGTCGGGTTCCACAGTCGCGCGTACACGTGGCTGCCGCCGTCGACCGGCGTGCCGCCCGTGGCGAGCGCCTCATACGAGTCGCCGCCGACCTCGACATCGGGCAGGGGATACGTCGACGACAGATCGAGCGGCGGGGCGTGCACGCCCAGCGCGGTGAGGTCGTCGCGTCCGCCGTGGACGGCGAGGGTGTCGAGATGCTGCGCATGAGTCATCCGCCCAGTGTTGCGGTTGACACCACAGTTCTCGAGGAGGGTTGTGTTGAGGTGTATCACACCGCGAGACTGTTGCAGATTCCCCAATACTGGATGCCGGAGGGAGGTGCCCGTTGCCCGATCCCCAATCACGCCCGTCCGGGCTCGACGACCTGGACCTGCGGATCCTCGCCGCGCTCGTGCACCAGCCCGGCCAGTCCAACAAGGACCTCGCGCGCCACCTCGGCGTCGCCGAATCGACCTGCGCCTACCGGGTGCGGGCCTTGCGCTCGCGCGGTGTCATCATGGGGATCCGCGTCCTCCTCGACCCGGCCGCGCTGGGACTGCCGCTGCAGGCGGTCATCCGGGTGCGCCTGGGCCGGCACACCCGCGAGGGAGTGGGGCGACTGTTCGACGGGCTCGAGCGGACGCCCGGGGTGATCGAGGTGTTCCACGTCGCCGGTGAAGACGACTTCCTCGTGCACGTGGCCGTCGAAGACGCGGCCGCCCTGCGCGACATCGTGCTGCAGCACATCACCGTGCATGAGACGGTGCGCACCACCGAGACGCATCTCGTGTTCGAGCGTCGCGAGGGCATCGGCCCGCTCGCCCGCGTCGCGCCGACCGGCGCCTGATCCGGCCGCGGCCGCACCTGACCCGGCACCAGTGCCACGACTGCCCGTTCCGCTCGCCGATGGCCGGTCGTGCGGTGAAGGGCTGTCAGTGAAGGGACCCGGCTGTCACACGGAGGTCCGCATCCCCGGCGAGCGTCACGTCGATCGCGATCTGCAATGCCCGTGCGATCGCCGCCGGCGGGAGCGTCGGCTGTCCGGCGGACGCCTGCCCGGAGGCCCAGGGCACATGGATGAAGCCGGCGCGTACGCTGGGTCCGGCTACCTCGAGAGCGGTGAAGAACACGTGATTGCACACGAACGTCCCGGCGGTGTGCGAGACCTCGGCCGCGATCCCGGCATCCTTCATCGCCTGGGCGATGGCCTTCACCGGCAGGGTCGCGAATGCGGCTGCGGGGGCCCCGGGCACGCAGGGTTCGTCGATCGGCTGCGCCCCGTCGTTATCCGGGATGCGAGCATCTGCCAGGTTGACCGCGATCCGTTCGACGCCGATGGCCGCCCGGCCGCCCGCGAGACCGACGGCGACGACCACGTCGGGTCGGTGCTGGGCGATCAGCGCGCGCAGCCGCCGCGCCGCGCCCGCGAAGGTCACCGGCAGAATCTCGGCGACCAGCTGATGGGCGCCGTGCCACCCGTCGCGCACGGCACGCACCGCGTCACCGGAAGGATTGACAGTGTCGCCGCCGAACGGCTCGAACCCGGTGAGCAGGACGGTGGTCACGACTCCTCCGGCTCAAACTCCACAGTGCCCTCCGGTACCGACGTGCTCACCAGTCGCAGCCGCACGGCGGTCCCCGGCGCGACGGCCTGCAGGCCGGTCACCTTCGCTTCGACCGGGGGGCGGCGCAGCTGCACGCGAGCTCCATCGCCGCGATGGGCGAGCACCAGACCGTCGAACACCTCGCCTTCGCGGCCGTGCAGCACGGCGGCCTCGACCCGGTCGAGTGCCCCGGCATTCAGCTGATTCGCGCGCTGTGAGCTGCGGGCCATGAGTGTCGGCAGCTCCGCCAGCGACGCGCGCGCCCATTCCGGCACGTCGCGCCCGTTCAGCAGCGCCTCGCAGATCACCAGCGACCAGCGGTCGACGAGCCGACGCAGCGGGGCGGTGGTGTGCGCGTACGCCGCTCCGATGGCCGACTGCACGGTTTCCTCGGGCACGTCGCCGTCGAAGGCGACGTATCCGGCACCGCGGAACAGTCCGCCCGCGTGTTCGCGCACCGCCCGCGCCGCCGGCGTCCGCGGCAGCCGGCGCAGGTACTCGCCGTACGGCTGGTCCGTCGGCCAGGGGAGTCCGAGCGCGACCGTCTGGGTGCGGAACTCCTCGACATCGTCCGCACCCGCCGCCGGCATCGTCCGCAGGATTCCCACGCGGCCGGCCAGCATCACCTCGGCGGCCGCCATGCCGGTCAGCAACGACACGTGCGCGTTCCAGTCCTCGAGGGCTACGCCGCTGCTGCGTTCGATCCGATAGCCGTCGGGTGCTGTCACCACCCGGGTCTCGGGAATGTTGAGGCTGGCGCCGCCGCGCTCACTCTCACGGGCCGCCCGCTCGGCTCCGAACCACGCCATCGCGGCCAGCGTGCCGGGCGCGGCTCCGGCATCCACCGCCGTCTGCGCTTCGTCGTACGACCATTGCCGGCGCGACCGCACCACGGCCCGCGTCAGCGTCGTCTCCACCGGGCGCGCGCCCTCGTCGAGCACGAAGCGCCACACGAACGCCCGCCGATCTCGGTCGGGCAGCAACGACGCGGCGCCCTCGCTGACGACCGCGGGATGCAGGGGCACGCGGCCATCGGGCGCGTACATCGTCTGGCCGCGGCGTCGCGCCTCGGCATCCATCGGCCCGTCGGGAGTGACGAATGCGGCGACGTCCGCGATCGCGTAATGCAGCACGCCACCCGAGGCGGTGCGCTCCAGGTGCAGCGCCTGGTCGAGGTCGGTGGAGCCGGCCGGGTCGATCGTGAGGAACTCGATGTGCCGAAGATCGGGCAGGGCGGATGCCGCGGGCTCGACCGGCACGGCCCGGGCGGCGCGGTCGGCCTCGGCCTGCACCGCGGCCGGGAACTCCTCGGGCACACCCAGCTCGGCACGCAGAGCCTGCAGCGACGCGGCAAGCTCACCGCGTGCGTCGGTGGGAACGATGCGAGAGCGTCGGACGGGCACGCGCCCAGTGTAGGCCGGGTCCTGCGCGAACGCTCCGCCGTGAGGATACAGCGCCGGGCCGCGGCCGGTGCGCTGAGTAAGCTTGGTGATCGTGGTCACCCGTCTCTCGCACTTCTTCCTCCGCACGCTCCGTGAAGACCCCGCCGACGCCGAAGTCACCAGTCACAAACTGCTGATCCGCGCCGGCTACATCCGCCGCGCCGCGCCCGGAGTGTTCACGTGGCTGCCGTTGGGTCTGCGGGTCAAAGGCAAGATCGAGGCGATCGTCCGTGAGGAGATGGCCAACGCGGGCGCCTACGAGGTGCACTTCCCGGCACTGCTGCCGCGGGAGCCCTACGAGGCGTCGGGCCGCTGGACGTCGTACGGCGATGGCATCTTCCGGCTGCAGGACCGCAAGGGCGCCGACTACCTGCTCGCGCCCACGCATGAGGAGATGTTCACGCTCCTCGTGAAGGACCTCTACTCGTCGTACAAGGACCTGCCCCTGTCGATCTACCAGATCCAGGACAAGTACCGCGACGAGGCGCGGCCCCGGGCCGGTCTTCTGCGCGGACGCGAGTTCACGATGAAGGACGCCTACTCGTTCGACTACACCGACGAGGGGCAGGATGCGTCGTACCAGGCGCAGCGAGATGCGTACGAACGCATCTTCCGGCGTCTCGGACTCGAGTACGTCATCGTCGCCGCCGACAACGGCCTGATGGGCGGCGCACGCAGTGAAGAGTTCCTGCACCCGACACCCGTCGGGGAAGACACGTTCGTGCGGTCGGCGGGCGGTTATGCGGCGAACGTCGAAGCGTTCGAGACGATCGCTCCCGATCCGATCCCGTTCGACGGCATCGGCTCGCCGGTGATCTTCGACTCACCGAACACTCCGACGATCGAGACCCTGGTCGCGCACGCGAACGCACACCTGGATGCTCCGGCACCGGGCATCGCCGGGCCGGGCACGGACGATGCGACGGAGTGGACCGCGGCGCACACGCTGAAGAACGTCGTGCTTGCGCTGAAGCACCCCGACGGCGCGCGTGAGCTCGTCGTCGTGGGCATGCCGGGCGACCGCGAGGTCGACGACAAGCGTGCCGAAGTCGCCTTCGCGCCGGCCGACGTCGAAGCGGCCACGCCCGAGGATTTCGAACGGCACCCGATGCTGGTCAAGGGCTACATCGGACCCTGGTCCGAGACCGGCGCGATCCTCGGAGAGGAGTCGGCCACCGGCATCCGATACCTCCTCGACCCGCGTGTCGTCGACGGCACCGCCTGGATCACCGGCGCGAACATCGACCAGAAGCATGTGCACTCGCTCGTCGCCGGGCGCGACTTCAGCGCCGACGGCGTCATCGAGGTCGCCAACGTTCGTGCCGGCGACCCGGCCCCCGACGGATCCGGCCCAGTCGAGCTCGCGCGGGGCATGGAGATCGGCCACGTGTTCCAGCTCGGTCGATTCTTCGCCGAGACGCTGGGGCTGAAGGTCCTCGACGAGAACGGCAAGCTCGTCACCGTCACAATGGGCTCGTACGGCATCGGCGTGACCCGCATCCTCGCGATCATCGCCGAACTGAGCAACGACGCCAAGGGGCTCATCTGGCCGGCATCGGTCGCGCCGTTCGACGTGCACGTGGTCGCCACCGGCAGGGATGCCACGGCCTTCGATCTCGCCGAGAAGCTCAGCGCCGACCTCGAAAGCGCCGGACTGGACGTGCTGTACGACGACCGGCCGAAGGTGTCGCCGGGCGTGAAGTTCGGCGACGCCGAACTCGTCGGCGTGCCGCAGATCGTGATCGTGGGTCGCGGCGCCGCCGACGGCCACGTCGAGCTGTGGGACCGTCGCACCGGCGAACGTGAGGTCGTCGCGGCGGCCGACGCCGTCACCCGCCTCGCCGCCCGCTGACACCGAGCGCGTGTCACCGGCGCCGAGCGCGTATCACCGGTACCGCGTGCGCGCCCCGGCATCCATTCGCATGTCAGCCGTCGAGCGCGCCGCCGCGTCACCTCCCGCCCCGGTCGCGGACGTGCAACGCTGGTGTCATGCCTGAGAGCGCACAGATCCCACCCGAGGTCACCGAGGCTCTGCGAGCCGTCATCGACGAGGCGGGCATCACCGCCGACGTCGACCTGGTCGCCCGGATCCTCGCCACCGGCGTCGGCCTCGGCCTGGACGATTCGGACCGCCTCGACCTGAAGATCACCTCGGCGGCGCTGACCGAGATGCGCGCCGCCTTCGCGTTGTTCGCGCCGTATCGCGACATCCCCAAGGTGACGGTGTTCGGCTCGGCGCGCACCTTGCCGCACGATCAGCTGTACCGGCAGGCGTCGGAGGTGGCGCGGGCGCTGGCCGAGCGCGGCTGGATGGTCGTGACCGGCGCCGGCCCGGGCATCATGCAGGCCGCTGCCGAGGGTGCCGGTGCCGAACGCTCGATCGGTGTCTCGATCCGGCTGCCGTTCGAAGAGAAGCCGAACGCGATCGTCGCCGCCAACGACCGCAACGTCGCCATGAAGTACTTCTTCACCCGAAAGCTCATGCTCGTGAAGGAATCGCACGGTTTCGTGTGCGTCCCCGGGGGCTTCGGCACGCTCGACGAACTTTTCGAACTGCTCACCCTGCAGCAGACCGGCAAGGCCGAGCCCATGCCCATCGTGCTGCTCGACGAGCCCGGCGGTACGTTCTGGGCCGGCCTGCAGCGCTTCGCCGACGAGGAGCTCATTCCCTCGGGCGTCATCTCCCCGGACGATTTCGAGCGGGTGATCATCACCGAATCGGTCGAGACCGCGGCCGAGACGATCACCGAGTTCTGGCGCAACTACGATTCACTGCGGTGGGTGGGCAAGCGGCTCGTGCTGCGACTGCGCGCCGAGCCCACCGATGCAGAGGTTGCGGCGCTGAACGAGCAGTTCGCCCCCGTGCTGCGCGAGGGGCGCATCGAGCGCAGCGCGCCACTGCGTCGCGAGGTCGAAGATGACGACCGGCTGGATCTGCCCCGGCTGGTGATGGTCTACGACCAGTTCGCCGTCGGCGCGCTCTACCGGTTGATCAACGCGGTCAACGCGCTCGACAGCGCACCATCGGGCCCCGCCCGCGCGGCATGACGTCCACTCTCGGACGCCCGGTCACGGCGCGTCGAGCCAGGCGAAGCGCGCTCGGAAGAAGCAGAACACCCCGTAGGCGATGAGACCGGCGCCCACCGACGCGACGGCCAACGGGCCCAGGAACATGCTCCGCAGCGCCGCGATGGCGCCGTCGAGCCCACCGGCGGCCTCCGGGTCGACTCGGACGGCGGCGACGATCACCAGGATGCCGACGATCAGCAGGGCGACGCCCTTGGCCACGAATCCGACCAGACCGAGGGTGACGACCGCGTTGCCGAGTCGCCCCTCGGGCAGCTTCATCTTGTCGCGGAACGATCGGCGCACGCCCATCACCGCGAACACGACCCCGCCGATCGCGATGCCCGCGCCCACGAGGAAGAGCACGACGACGCCGCCCGGTATCGCGAGCGCTCCGCGGCTGGCATCCTCGGCGGTCTCATCCGCATCGGGCCGCGCGCCCAGTGCCACCGACGCGGCGATCGCCGCCAGCGCGAGGAACACGGCGGCCTGGCTCCACCGCGACACGCGCACGCCCCATTTGCCGGCGGTGGAGCCGCGAGCGGTCAGCACACCGTCGAGCACATGCCACACGCCCAGTCCCGCCAGCATGACCGCGAGCGTCCACAGTGCGAGAAATCCCGCCGGCGCTGCGGCGATCGCTGTGAACGCGCCGGCCTGATCCGATTCGCCCTGCCCGCCGAAGGCGATGACGAGCACGATCACACCGATCAGCACGTGCACCGCGCCGTTGGCGGCATACCCGCCACGGGCAAGGACCCGCATCACCGGGGAACGCTCGGCGGTGCGGGCGGCGCGCTTGGCGGCATCCCTCATGCCTTCGATCTTCCCAGCATCCGCGGCTGACGGATCCGGTAACGTTGGTGGGATGCCGGGGACGCGCCACGCGCGTGGATGCCGGCCACAATCGAACACTGCGAAGTGAATATGGGAACGGAAGAGGGAGGCGCCCTGTGGACATCGATCTGGGACTGCTGCGCACGGTCGAGCGAGAGAAGGAGATCCCCTTCGACGAACTGGTGCGGATCATCGAGCAGGCCATCCTGACGGCCTACGCCAAGCACACCTCTCCCACCGGCGAGCTGCCCGACGGCGCCCGCGCCGAGCTCGACCGCAAGACCGGGCACGTCGCCGTCTACGTGCCCCTGCACGACGACGAGGGCGCGGTCATCGGCGAAGAGGAGTCGACGCCCGAGGACTTCGGCCGCATCGCCGCGTTCGCCGCCAAGCAGGTCATCAGCCAGCGGCTGCGCGATATCGCCGACGACGCGATCCTGGGCGAGTTCCGCGGCAAGGAGGGCGACATCGTCGCCGGCGTCATTCAACAGGGCCCCAACCCGCGCATGGTGCATGTGGACTTGGGCACGATCGAGGCGATCCTGCCGCCCGAGGAGCAGGTTCCGGGGGAGGAGTACCCCCACGGTGCCCGCATCCGTGTCTACGTGACCAGCGTCGCCAAGGGCACCAAGGGCCCGTCGATCACCGTGTCGCGCACTCACCCGGGACTGGTCCGCAAGCTCTTCGCCCTCGAGGTCCCAGAGATCGCGGCCGGCCTCGTCGAGATCGTGTCGCTGGCCCGCGAGGCCGGACACCGCACGAAGATCGCCGTCACCGCCAAGGACCCGTCGATCAACGCGAAGGGCGCGTGCATCGGTGAGCTCGGCCGTCGCGTGCGTGCCGTGACCGATGAACTCGGCGGCGAGAAGATCGACATCGTCGACTACGACCCCGAGCTGGCGGCGTTCGTGGCCAACGCCCTGTCGCCGGCGAAGGTCACCTCGGCCTTCGTCCTCGACGCCGGCATCAAGGCGGTGCGGGCGCTCGTGCCGGACTACCAGCTGTCGCTCGCGATCGGCAAGGAGGGGCAGAACGCCCGCCTCGCGGCCAAGCTCACCGGCGCGAAGATCGACATCCAGCCCGACAGCATCCTCGAAGAGGGGTGACCGCGCGGGCACCTGGGCCCCGAGGTGTAGGATGGAACCTGTACGAACGTGTGTCGGATGCCGCGTACGTGCCCCCCGATCGACTCTCTTGAGGGTGGTCGCCGTGGATTCGACGCTTGTCCCCGATGAGCGCGCGAAGCTCCCGGGGCGGGGTGCGTGGGTGCACGAGACGAGCGAATGCATGGATGCCGCGATCCGGCGCCGTGCCTTCGTACGAGCATTGCGTGTGTCAGGCCCGCTTGACACGCAGACCATCGAGAAACGGCTGAACGGCTATGGACACAAAGTGAACGGCTCGAAATGAGACCCGTCCGCAACTAACGGTCTGCCCTGTCCGGGGTAGGCCCCAGACAGGAGAATTGTGGCAAAACCACGCGTGCACGAGATCGCTTCCGAGCTCGGCGTCGACAGTAAAGTCGCCCTCGCGAAGCTGAAGGAGCTCGGCGAGTTCGTCAAGAGTCCTTCGTCGACCATCGAACCCCCGGTGGCCCGGAAGCTCCGGGCTGCGCTCGAAGCCGACGGCGCCGGCAAGCCGGCAGCCTCGAAGGCCGAGGCCAAGGGTGCTCCCGCCAAGGCGGCGCCCGGCCGTCCCGGCCCCGCCAAGCCGGCGGCCAAGCCTGCCGCTCCCGCGGCTGAGCCCGCTCCGACAGCTGAGGCCGCACC